>JAYUWC010000109.1:0-6255 GCA_043753755.1 Rhizobacter sp. | reverse complement strand
GCGGCGAACAGCGCTCGCGCTGGATCACCCGCGAGCGCCCCAAGATCGACCGCATCGCCTGCCCGTGGCTGGTACGCCGTTTCATCGATACGCGCGCCGAGTTCTTCTACGTCCCCACCGCCAAGGTGTTTGAAGAGGCAGCGCGCCTGGGCGCGGTGGCCTACGACATACCCGGCGCGCCGGTCTCGCATGAGGGCGAACTGTGCAGCTTTGATACCTTGCTGAGTGCGTTTGAGTTGACCGATCCGGCCCTTCAGACCTTGGCCCGCATCGTGCGCGGCGCCGACACCGACCGGCTAAGCCTGGCAGCGCAGTCGGCCGGCCTGCTGGCCTTTTCGCTGGGCCTGTCAGGGCTGCACGCTGGCGACGACCAAGCCATGCTGCAGGCGGCCCTGCCACTTTATGACGCGCTTTACGCCTGGTGCCGCAGCGCGCAAGATGAGCCGCACAGCTGGAAGCCCGAGACCATGATGGGAGCGGTGCGATGACGCCAGCGACCCCCATGCCTACAAGTACTCTTGAGCAAGCGCCCGCGCAGCCAGCCACCGTGTCTTTGCGCGAGGCCTTGCGCTTCTGGCTGCTGCTCGGCTTCATCAGCTTTGGCGGTCCCGCCGGGCAGATTGCCATCATGCACCGCGAGCTGGTCGAACGGCGCCGCTGGGTCTCGGAAAAACGCTTTCTGCACGCGCTCAATTTCTGCATGGTGCTGCCCGGCCCCGAGGCGCAGCAACTTGCCACTTACATCGGCTGGCTGATGCACCGCAGCGCTGGCGGCATCGCGGCGGGCGCGCTCTTTGTGCTGCCGTCGCTGTTCATCCTGATCGCGCTCTCGTGGGTCTACGTCGCTTTCGGTCAGGTGCCGGTGGTTGCAGGCCTCTTCTTCGGACTCAAGCCTGCAGTGGCTGCGCTGGTGGCCCACGCGGCGCACCGCATCGGCTCGCGGGCGCTCAAGAACCGCTGGTTGTGGGCAATCGCCGCGGCGTCGTTCATCGCCATCTATGCGTTCGATCTGCCGTTCCCGGCGATCGTGTTGGCCGCGGGGTTGATCGGTCATTTCGGTGGTCGGCATGCACCGCATGTCTTCACGCTCGGTGGCGGTCACGGCGCGGCCCAGGCCGGTTTCGGCCGGGCGTTGATCGACGACGACACCCCCACACCGTCGCATGCCCGCTTCACCCGCGCGCGTCTGGCGCGCGTGCTGGTGATCGGCGCAGCACTCTGGGCCTCGGCAATGGCGATGCTGGTGGCCAGTGTCGGCATCGACGGCACGCTGGCGCAGATGGGTTGGTTCTTCACCAAGGCCGCGCTGCTTACCTTCGGCGGTGCTTATGCGGTGTTGCCGTATGTCTACCAGGGCGCGGTCGAGCACCACCAGTGGCTGGCCGGCGCGCAGATGATCGACGGCCTCGCGCTCGGCGAAACGACACCCGGCCCGCTCATCATGGTGGTGGCCTTTGTCGGTTTCGTCGGCGGCTGGGGCAAGCAGGTGCTCGGGCCCGATGCGCTCTTTCTCGGCGCGGCGTTGGCGGCGAGTGTCGTCACCTTCTTCACCTTCTTGCCGTCGTTCGTGTTCATCCTCGCCGGCGGGCCGGTCGTCGAGTCGACCCACGGGCAGCTCAGGTTCACCGCGCCACTCACTGCGATCACGGCAGCGGTGGTCGGCGTCATCTTGAGTCTGGCGCTCTTCTTTGCCGTGCACGTGCTGTGGCCGCAGGGCTTGCACGGGGCGTTCAGCGGGGTCTCGGCGTTGATCTGCGCCGCCGCGGCGGTCGCGCTGTTTCGCTTCAAGGTCGGTGTGATCCCGCTGCTCGTGGCGTGCGCACTGGCCGGCTTGCTGGTCACGCTCTGGCCTGCGTTCGTTGGCTGACTTCACGAGACCTGAAACCTATGAACACGCCACGCGTCATCGCACCGCCCGAGACCCACCCCGCCTTCGCGCTGGCGCTCGCCAGTCACTTCGGCAGCGTCGAGGGTTTCGCCTCAGCACTCGATGGGCTGGCCCGCGTGCACGCTGCGTCCGGCGGCGAACTGCGGCTCGAGTTCAACGCGCAGAGTGGCTGCTTGAGCCTGCACGCAACGCGGGGCGCAGCGCCGGTCGACGGCTGCGAAACGTTGTTGACCATCGCGCTGCCCAGCGACTCACCGGACCGGTTGAAGGGCCTCGATCTCGCGCCCGCCTACGCGCTCTATCAAGCGGCCGTGCATGCGGCGAGCGCGGCGCTGGCCGCTCACGACGTGGCCGGCCGCCGCGTGATCGACGTGCGCCGCGCCGGCGTCTTCGAAGCGGCCACGACGATGCTGCCCGAAGCTGTCTGGCGCGACCCCGCCCGCGTGCCCGCCTGGGCCGCTGAGCTGACGGCCGGCGAGCCGGTGCTGGTGTACTGCGTCTACGGCCACGAGGTCGGCCGTGCGACCGCGCTGCGCCTGCACGCGCTCGGCGTCGATGCACGCTTTCTGGTCGGCGGCATCGACGATTGGCAGCGCGCCGGTCGGGCCTTGGTGGCCAAGTCGGCGAGTTGAGACGACCCGTCGAGACGACGAATCTAGAAGCGAGTCGAGAGGCGATTCAAGAGGCGCGTTCGCTGGCCGGCGCTTACAGTCGCTGCAGCCTCCGCCTCGCACCCTTCAGCAGTGCCGTACAGCCGACCACCCGCCGCCTCGATCCTTCGCACTCCACGCGATCGCTTCATGCCAAACAACCTCGAGGTCGCGCCCCGGTTGCTCGGCATTGCGCCATGACGGCGCGTGACCCTCACAGCCCGCTCGTCGTGGCGATCGCCGGTGCGGTGGCGTTGGCGGTCGCGATGGGCCTGGGCCGCTTCGCCTTCACGCCGCTCTTGCCGATGATGTTGCACGACGGCGTGGTCGACCTGTCAGCGGCCAGCTGGCTCGCCAGCGCCAACTACCTCGGCTACCTGGCCGGCGCGCTGCTCTGCACCTTTCAGCCGTGGATCGCGGCACGCATGCCGCGTCTGCCGGCCGCCCACGGCCCGTGGCTGCTGCGTGCCGGTCTGGTCGCGACCGGGGTGCTCACGCTCGGCATGGCGTTGCCGCTGCCGTCCGCGTGGCCGCTGCTGCGCTTTGCGGCCGGCGTCGCGAGTGCGGTGGTGTTTGTCTACACCTCGGGCTGGTGCCTTGCGCAACTCGCACGGCGCCACGCTGCAGCGCTCGGCGGCGTGATGTACACCGGGCCCGGCGCCGGCATCGTCGCCAGCGGTCTCTTCGCGAGCGCGATGGTGCAGTGGCAGTGGCGCGCGGCGGTGGGCTGGGCGGTCTTCGGTGCGCTCGCCTTCGTGCTGACGGCGTTGGTGTGGCGCGTGTTCTCGACAGGTTCTGCAGCGCCAACGCCCGCCGCGCCTGCGGCCACCACCGAACCGTTTGGCGCACGCCACGGTCGCACCGAGATCGCGTTGTTGGCGCTCGCGTACGGCGGCGCCGGCTTCGGCTACATCGTCACCGCGACCTTCCTGCCGGTGATCGCGCGCGCCGCGCTGCCCGGCTCGCCCTGGCTCGATCTGTTCTGGCCGATCTTCGGCATCGGTGTCATCACCGGCGCGCTGCTCGCCAGCCGCCTGCGCAGCGGGCGTGACCTGCGGCTGCTGCTGGCGGCGAGCTATCTGGTGCAGGCCCTCGGCATCGCGATCGGCATTTACTGGCCGACGCTCGCCGGCTTTGCGCTCGGCAGCCTGCTGCTCGGCATCCCGTTCACTGCGATCACCTTCTTTGCGATGCAAGAGGTGCGCCGTTTGCGGCCCACGCTGGTGGCCAGCTTCATGGGTTTGCTGACCGCCGTCTACGGCACAGGCCAGATCATCGGACCGCCACTCGTCGCCGTGCTGCTGCGGCAGAGCCCCAGCGCCGCTGCCGGCTTCACGCTCTCGCTCGAGGTTGCGACGAGCGCGTTGTTGCTCGGCGCGGCGATCTACCTCGCGATGTGGCGGGCCTATCCGATGCAGCGAGAGTGAGACCGAAGCGTTCCCGCCGCGGCGATCAGCCGCCCAACCATTTCACCACATGCCCCTGCGCCTGCAGCCACGCGACGACCCGCTCCGCGTGGTCGCCTTGAACCTCGATCACGCCGTCTTTTACCGTGCCGCCGCTGCCGCACGCCGCCTTGAGTTGCTTGGCCACAGCCCCGAGTGCAGCGGCATCGAGTGCGAGCCCTTTGACCAGCGTCACGCCCTTGCCGGCACGGCCCTTGGTTTCGCGCGAGACGCGAACGGTGCCGTCGCCCGTTGCCACCACTGCCCGCTTGCACACGCATGACGTGATCGGCTGCCGGCACGCCGGGCACATGCGGCCGGCGTCGGTCGAGTAGACCAACCCGCCGAGGGTCGCTGGGCGCTTCACTTCGAACTTTTGCAGCCCGTGTGGGCTGCGCCTTGCGTCATCGACATCGTCACTCCGGTTCACACGCGGAAGCGCATTTTGACAAGGCCGAGTCGCTGCAGCCAACATGCCGCACACTGCGGCCACGCCTTCATTTCCTCCCACCGATCCTGCAACCGATGACCCCGATCATTTCTGTCGACGCTGTCTCTAAAACCTATGCCACCGGCTTCAAGGCGCTGGCCCACATCGACCTGCAAATCAACGCCGGTGAAATCTTCGCGCTGCTCGGCCCCAACGGCGCGGGCAAGACGACGCTGATCGGGCTGATCTGCGGCATCGTGCGGCTCGATGTGGGGCGGGTCACGGTCGCCGGGCGCGACATCGTCGGTGACTACCGCGCCGTGCGCGAGATGATCGGCCTGGTGCCGCAAGAGCTGACCACCGATGCCTTCGAGAGCGTCTGGAACACGGTCTCGTTCAGCCGCGGCTTGTTCGGCAAGGCGCCCAGCCCGGCCTATATCGAAAAGACGCTGCGCGCGCTTTCGCTCTGGGACAAGAAAGACAGCAAGATCATGACGCTCTCGGGCGGCATGAAGCGCCGGGTGCTGATTGCCAAGGCCCTGTCGCACGAACCGCGGATTCTGTTTCTGGATGAGCCCACCGCCGGCGTTGACGTGGAGCTGCGGCGCGATATGTGGGACATGGTGCGCGAGCTACGCGCAAGCGGTGTCACCATCATTCTGACCACGCACTACATCGAAGAGGCTGAACAGATGGCCGACCGCATCGGCATCATCCGCCAGGGCGAGCTGATACTGGTGGAAGACAAAGCCTTGCTGATGCGCAAACTCGGCAAGAAGCAACTGACGCTGCGCTTGCGCAGGCCGTTGCAGGAGATGCCGGCGGCCCTCGCCGGCATGCCCCTTTCGTTGGCGGATGGCGGGCACGCGCTGGTCTATTCCTTCGATGCGCAAACCGACGAAACCGGCATTGCCTCGCTGCTCAAGCACCTCGGCGAACTAGGCATCGACTTCAAGGACCTCCATTCGAGCGAGCGCTCGCTTGAAGAGATATTCGTCAGCCTGGTGCATGCCGATACGCCCGCGCAGGCGGTTCAACCCGAGCCGAAGGAGCCGGTATGAACTGGTATGCCGTTCGCGCCATCTACCGCTTCGAAATGGCGCGCACCTTCCGCACGCTGACCCAATCCATCGCTTCGCCGGTGCTGTCAACATCGCTGTACTTCGTGGTGTTCGGGGCAGCCATCGGCGCGCGCATGGGCGACATCGACGGCGTGCCCTACGGCGCGTTCATCATCCCTGGCCTGATCATGCTGTCGCTGCTGAACGAGAGCATCTCCAATGCCTCGTTCGGTATCTACATGCCCAAATGGTCCGGCACCATCTACGAGTTGCTTTCAGCGCCGGTGTCGTTTGTCGAAGTGGTGGTCGGCTACGTCGGCGCGGCCGCCAGCAAGTCGGTGCTACTGGGGCTGCTGATCCTGGCGACGTCGCGGCTGTTCGTGTCCTACGAGATCGCACACCCGGTCTGGATGGTGTGTTTTCTGCTGCTCACGGCAGCGACCTTCAGCCTGTTCGGTTTCATCATCGGGTTGTGGGCCGACGATTTTCAGAAACTCCAGGTCATTCCGCTCATGGTCATCACGCCGCTTACCTTTTTGGGGGGTGCGTTCTATTCGATCGCCATGCTGCCTCCGGTATGGCGCAAAGTTGCGCTGTTCAACCCCGTGGTGTATCTCATCAGCGGTTTTCGCTGGAGCTTTTATGGTGTGTCCGACGTGCATGTAGTCATCAGCGTCGCCGCTATCGCTGGCTTTCTGTTGCTGTGTATCGCGGCTGTGTGGTGGATTTTTCGAACCGGCTGGAAGCTGAAGGTCTGAAGAACGTACAAGCGCACCGGGCT
>JAYUWC010000108.1:0-6264 GCA_043753755.1 Rhizobacter sp. | reverse complement strand
GCGCCGCGGCCGGGTGGCGACTCGGGGTCGCACTCAGCGTGGGGTTCATTGCGTGGGCCAGCGCGTGCGCATCGAGCCGGGTCAGCCCGGCGATGACTTCGGCTCGCTGGCCAACGATCAGCGTCGCGTAGCCGCGAATCCGCGGCGCCGCGGCCTCGTTCAGCGCACGCAGCTGTGCGGCATGCAGCGCCGGGCTGCCGCGGTGCGCGATGAAGTGCGCCGTGCCGCGTATTTGCTCGGCCATCGAGCGACGCGCCAAGGGCAACGTTGCCAGACCCGGGCCGAACCGGCGCGCACCCCGCCACAACCCAAACACGAGCGCTGCCGCGAAAAGCAGCACCGCCGGCGCACCGCGCTGCCACAAAAAGATGAGCAGGGGCGGGCGCGATTCTTCGGTTACCAGCCAGATCTCGCTGCCGGCACGCGCGTCGAGCGTGGCCACGGTGATGAGGGCGTTGTCGCGCGTGAACAGCTCGTCGTTGCCCCACGGCACCTGCGCGCTGACGAGGGTGGCGCGGCCGCCCCCGGCAGCGACTCTCACCGCCACGTGCCCGCGCGGCCCATCGATCGCCCAGAGCAACGGGGCGCTGGTCCGGAGGGCGGCGTAGAGCGACATGCAGGTCGAGAAACCGCGTGCGAAGCCGTAAGCCGGCTTGACGCCCTCGGGCTCGTTCACGCCGGGGCAACCGCGAATTGCTGCCGGCGCGACCTGTCGGGCTGCTCGGGTCGACGGTGGCGCTGCGTGTGTTCTTTTGTCGGTGCGCTCTTTGTCGTCATCGGCATCGTTGTCGTTGTCGTTGTCGTTGTCGTTGTCGTTGTCGTTGTCGTTGTCGTTGTCGCGGCCGCGGTCGCGGTCGCGGTCGTTCGGAGCCGACGCGGACGCGGCTTCGGCGTCTCGGCGGTTCCAGTCTTGTCGCTGCACCGGCAGCCAACCCAGGCCGCTCGTGCCGATGCCGAAATCGGCCTTGACAAGATGCCCGCCCGCTTCGACCCAGCGTCTGAGCGCCGGCTCGCGCTCGGTGAATAGGTTCCAGTTCGCCGAGCCGAGCACCAGCGTTGCGCCGGCCGGTGGCAAGCGGTCGAGGTTGGTTGGCGTCTCGACCTTGGCGCCGACCCGCGTCAGCAGTTGCTTCAGGCGGAAGTGCGGGTCACGCTTGAGCTCGGCGCTCGGCGGGTCGGGCACTTCTTCATTGATCCATTCGGTGTTGCGCGCGACCCAAACCGCCAGCGCGACGAACACCGCCAGCACGAAGGCGGTAAGGCCGTGTTCGCGGGTCAGCTTCATGCGGCGGCCCGCGCTGCGGGCGCACCGGTGAGCGCCGCACTGAAGTGCGAGTCGAAGGTCTCGCACAGCGCGCAAATGCCGGCGGCATCGGCCGGCCGGCCGGCATAGACCTCGGCCTGCCAGGTGCGCACCAGACGCTCGAAGAACGTTGCCACGCTTGTAGGCATGGCGCGTTGCACCAGCTGCAGGCACTCGCCTTCGGTGCTGGCCGCGCCGATCTCCACGCCGTGGTCGTGCACCAGCCGCGACAACGCGCCGCGGTAGAGCAGCGAGAGGGCCGCACGGTGCTCGCCGCGCGCCAGCAGCGTCAACGCGGCGGCGCCGATGTCGTCGGGCAGGCTCTCGGGGCGTATGTCGAGATCACCCACGTGGCTGGGCCGCAGCGCGCTGCGCTCGCGCTCTGCCTCGGCCCGCACGCGGGCCCAGCGCCATGCGAACACCAGAAGCAACGCGACCGCGATCGCGCCCAGCACCCACATCAGCCCGCGCCCACCCACTGAGAGCCAGCGCACCAGGTCGATGAGCCACGAAGGTGTCTCGCCGGGTTTGGGGCGCGACGCGGCTTCGTCGGTAATCCAGCGCAGGCGGCGCTCGGTGTGGCCGCTCGGGCCGGTGGCGCCTTGCAGCTCGGCGACGATGCCTTTCACTTGCTCGACCGTGACGGCAGGCGATGCCGATGCTGCAGGCTCGGCGGCCAAGGTCGATGCTGCAGGCGCAACCAGCAACAGAGCGAGCGGCAGGGCCAATAACGGGGTGAACCGCTGTGCGAGCGCCAACGCGCGCCACGGCACACCGCGTCGGTCAAGCCGCGAACGCAACGCGAAACTCCTGTTCGATGTCCCACGCTTCGAGCTCGACGCGCCGGTTCAGGTACATCGCAAAGCCCGCGCCGACGTAGAACGGCTCGAGCAGCAAGACGATGCCCGCGTAGATGCCGGCCATCGCCAATGACGCCGTCGTGCCGGCATCTTGTGTGAACGCGCTCCAGATCGAAAGCCGAGCGCTTTCGGGCGCGAAAAGCGCGGCCAGCGCCAGCACGCTGAAGGTAAGCAGCAACTCGAAGTGCGCGAACACCAGATGCATGCCGACGGCCGAGCCCTGCTTGCCGCGCAGCAGCTGCGCGCGTCGCATGCGCCAGGCGCTGCCGCGCTGGCCTTCGAGCTGCAGGCCGGGCGCGGTGTAGCTGCGCCACGGCGAGAGCCGCTGCAGCGTGAACGTGCGCCAGAGCTGCCGCCACCACACCTCGCGCTGCGCGGCCCAGACGTCGGCCAGGCGTGTCGGCGTGCCGAACACGGCGCGCGAGAGCACGAAGAGCAGGGTGCGATCGAGCCAGGGCTTGGAGCAAAAAATGACCAGGGTCGGCAGCCAGTCGGCGATGGCGCCCGAGGCCAGCGCGATCAGCGCGACGATCAGATAGACCGGTGCGAACGACGCCCAAACCGAATGCGCGTTGGCCTGCACCAGCCGCACGCCGAGGTCGACCGCCTCGCTCATCGCGCGCGGCCGCAGCTTGACCGCCAAGGCTTCAACTTGCACGCGTGCCCTTCGCTGATGTGCGCCGCGGCCGGCCCTGGCCGACGAGGTAGGCGATGACCAGCACCCAGCACACCCCGCCGACGCCGAACTTCACGCTGGGTGCGATCCACACCGCTGAAGACCAGAACGCTTCGAGCGCGGCCGCGATCAGCAGCATCGCGAACACGCCGTAAACCAGCACCGCTGCCTCTGTGGCCGCCAACTCGAGCGCCGCACGGCGGGTGCGCCGGCCGGGCGCGAGCAGCGCATGCCCCAGCCGCAGGCCGGCGGCCCCCGAGAGCACGATCGCGGTCAGCTCGAACGCGCCGTGTGTGATGACAAACGAGTAGAAGGTTTCGCCGTGCCCGCGCGAGGTCAGGTAGCCCGCGAGGCTGCCGGCCGCGATGCCGTTGTAGGCCAAAAAGAAGAGGCTGCCGAGGCCCGCGAAGATGCCGCCCGCGAAGCACTGAAACGCGATGCCGATGTTGTTGCGGATGTAGAAGCCGAACATCATCCAGTCGGTCTGCGCGCCGCGGTCGCGGCCGATGCTGCGCGTGTCGGGGCCGTACATGCGCTCGTAGCCGCTGACGGTTTGCGCGTCGTGCATCGTCAGGATGAAGCCGGGGTCGAAGTAGGTCGCCAGCCCCAACAGCACCAGCGGCAGGCCGAACACGAGCCCGGCCACCAGCACGTAACGCCGGTGCGCGCGCACGGCCGCCGGGAAGTCGATCAAGAACAGCCTCGCGAGCCGTGCCGCGCCGAAATCGCTGCGGCGGTAGATGCGTTCATGGGCGCGTTGGGTCAGGTCGTCGAGCCGCGCGGTCAGGTGTTGCGGATAGGCGCGGGCGCGGGCGAGGGCGAGGTGCTCGCAGGCGGCGCGGTAGAGGGCGGCGAGGCGAGCGGCGTCGGTGGGAACGGGCGGTGCAGAAGGCGTTTTCGCGGCGCCGCTCTCGTCGCCGTTTTTGTCGCTGCCCTTGCCACGTTTTGCGCGCACGGGCGCGGCCATCGCGCTTGCAAGTTCGTCCCAAAGTGGACCGTAGGCGGTTTCGAACTGCAGCGGGGTCATCGGTGACCCAACAGCCAATGGGCAACGCCGAGCAGTCGCTGCGTCGCACGTTCGGCGTCGGGCTCGCGGGCATTGCGTGCGGCATTCGACGATGCGGCAGAAGGCACGCCCGCCACCGGCCCGGCCAGCAGCGCGAGTTCACCGTGCCGCTCGCTCGTCAGCCGCGCGCCGCGCCCGGCCCAGGCGATCACCGCTGCCTGCTCGCGTGAACTCAATGCGCGCGGCGGCGCCAGTGGCGGGGCCGCTGCGAGCGCGCCGTGCAACCGTGCCGGCGCGGCATGCACGACCAGCGTGCCGGCGGCCAGATCGCCGAGGCGTTTGAAGTCCGGCCGCAGCAACACCGAAAGACCGCCGAATCCATACAGCATCGGCAAAAAATCAGCCGCCCGCAAGAGATTGCGAATGATCGACGCGGCCGGCGTCACCGGCAGGCCCGAATCCATCACCACCCGCAGCCCGACCGCGCGCTTGCCCGGCGTGGCCGAGCCCGGCAGCAACTCGAACAGCACCGGGTAGAACCACTCGACCACGAACAGCAGGATGAGAAAAACGCCCGTACCCATGCGCCCCATCGCCGCCAACATCGTGCTCGCGGCCAGTACCACCGAGAAGCGGATGGCTGTGTCGATCGCGAACGCGTAAGCACGCGGCACCAAGCCGGCCGGCCGCAACTCGAGCGCGATGCCTTCGGGAGTTTCTGCGGTGTAGAGGGTGTCGAGCGGCACGCTCATTGCGCGCGCCTCATTCGTCTCACGCGGCGCCGCGCTCGCGGTCCATCAAGCCTTGACAACGATCGTGCCGGCGATGAGATCGTGCAGGCAGCGGCGTGGCTCGCGAAAGATGAACAGGCTGTCGACCAGCGCGTAGACCATACCGACCACCGGCACCATCGTGATCAACCAGCCCACGGCATAGCGCAGCCCGATCAGCTTGCCGAACGGCAGCCGCTCGCCGTCCACCCCGACGATGCGCAAGCCGACCAGTTTTTTGCCCACCGTTTGCCCCTGCGTAGCAAGAAGGTAGCCGTGGATCGCGGCGAACAACAAGATGCCCAGCCCGAAGTTGATCGCAATCGTGCCGACCAGCCCGCGCGTTGCCAGATTTTCCGGCCGCAATGACGTGAACACGGTGTAAGCCAGCCCATAGAAAACGCCGAGCTGAATGGCCGTGTCGATCAGCGCCGCCCCGAGACGTGCGCCACGGCCGGCCAGCTCCTGCGAGCCGGTGGCGACGTCTTCGACGTGCGCCTTGGGGGGTGCGAAGCGGTTGGTTTCGGTCTCTGCGCTCATTGATCCTCCGGCGTGTTTGCACGTGCGAAGGATGGTAGTCGAGGGGTGTGCGCGGCCGCCTCGACGTGCGGTGATCTCGCGTCACGATTTCACACTGAGCATCATTGCGGCAAGTGCCGCGGGACTGGAGCCGACTATTGAAAGCTACCGCCGCCCTCAAGGCGCCGGCTTGCTGTCCGGTGTGACGATGTCGATCGTCTTCTCAATCGCCTTGCCGTTGACCTTCACGCCGGTGCTGACGACGGCGCCGGTGATCGAAATTGCTGCACCGGCAGCGGCGCCGGCGACGGTCACGACTGCGCAGCCGGAAATCGCCGGCGACACGAACAATGTGGCGGCCAGCATGCGCGGTGCGCGATGCTCAAACACCCACATCGTCGATCTCGCGGTACACGTCGCGCAGCCACATCTTGACGCGCTGGCGGTCCATCAACCCGAGGCCGCCGGCGCTCGGCTCTTGCGGGTTCTTGGCCTTCCAGAAGCTGCTGCTGCCAGCGTCGATCTTCTGGATCACGCCTTCGTGCAGCTTCTTGATCGAGACGATCTTGGCGCCGAGTTCGAGCGCCCGCTGCTGCAGGCCCGATTGCTCGAGCACCGAGAAATCGTTGCCGCGCACCTGGTTGCGCACCAGCACGTATTTGAGCCCGCTGCCGAAGCGGTCGAGCAGTTTGGCGAGCAGGTCGACCGAGTCTTTGCCCGAGTCCATCACGTGCCAGTAGCAAATCGCCATGCCCAGCTCTTCGGCCATCGAAATGACACCGGCGTCGTCCATCCACTTGACGAGCGGGTCGTGGGTTTGCGCGGCCAGGTCGACCAAGACGCGGCGCTCGGGTTGCTCGGCAGCGGCTTCGACGATGACGTCGAGCGCTTCGTAACGGTCCATCACCACCGGCGAGGCATAACCCGAATAAAAACGCATCAGCGCGCCGTGCGAGCGATCGGTGTCGAAACCGAGAAACGGGATGTTGCGGTCGATCATGTACTGCGCCAACACGCGGGCGGTCAATGACTTGCCGACCCCGCCCTTTTCGCCGCCGATGAAATGGATGTGCGCCATCTGTTGTTTGCCTTCGAAGAGTGGTTTGCCGCGCCCGACGCGCGCAGAGCGC
>JAYUWC010000107.1:0-2009 GCA_043753755.1 Rhizobacter sp. | reverse complement strand
CGCCCAGGTCGAAGCTCAGGTCGAGCCACGGCACGGCGCCGCGGTGGCCCTCGAAGTATTCGCAGGCCAGATTTCGCCCGCCGCACCAGAGGCGTTGCGAGGCGTGCCCGGCATCGGCGATCAGCAGCTTGCGGTGGTCGCGCAAATTGGTGCGGCCCTTGAGCGGAGAGTGCAGCGGCGGCACGAAGAGCGTTACGGCAACACCCGCGTCGCGCAACGGCTTCAGGCTGGGTCGCCACCGCATCAGGCTGCCGAGGCCGTCGAGCATCAGACGCACCTCGACGCCGGCGCGTGCCTTGTCGACCAGCTGCTCGACCAGCGCATGGCCGATCGCATCGCGACCGATGATGAAGGTGCACAGCTCGATCGAGTGCTGCGCGCCGGCGATGGTGCGCCACAGCGCCTCGAGCGCTTCGCGCCCGTCGGCGTGAATGCGCAGATCGTCGTAGGCCGCCGGCGCCGGTTGGCCGAGCGCAAGCGCGGTTTGCACCGCCCATGGGCCTTCGGCATCGGTGGCCGGTTTGGCCAGCAGCGGCCGGTTGCGTGGCCGGGCCTGCTTGCGCGAGCCGAAGGTCAGAAACGCCGGCAGCGCAAGGTAGGGCACCAGCAAAATGAACAGCACCCACGCGATCGCTGCGGTCGGGTGGCGGCGCTGCTGCAGCACGTGTGCGGTCACGGCATAGAGCAGCACCGAGACGATGGTGACGAAGCCGTGAACGGTGAGCCAGTAGGCGAGGGTCAGGCCAGGAAACATCGGCAAGACCTTAACGCATCGACGCGCGCATCGGCGCACGCACGGACGCACGCATCAGCGTGCACACCAATGTGCGCATCAGCCGCCTTCGCCGCGGTGGTGGCCTCGCGTCGAGCAAGCGGATCGCCACCCACCGGACTAGCCGGCCGGGCAACTATCGCTTCACGAGCCCGTTGCCTGACACAAGCACCGGATCAGCGCGGTATTGCAGCGCGAACATCGTCTTCAAGTTCGCGATCTTCGGCAGGTCGAAGGTCGCGATGTAGCCGGACTCGGGGTGCAGGGTCGCGTAATCCTGGTGGTAGGTCTCGGCCGCATAGAAGGCGGTCAGCGGCGCCACCTGCGTGACGATCTTCGCCGGGTAGACCTTGGCCGCGTCGAGCTGCGCGATGTACTTTTCGGCACTCAGCTTTTGCGTGGCGTCGGTCGTAAAAATCTGCGAACGGTACTGGGTGCCGCGGTCGGGGCCCTGCCGGTTCAATTGCGTCGGGTCGTGCACGACCGAAAAGAAGATTTGCATCAGCTGCGCATACGAGATTTTCTTGGGGTCGAAGGTGACCTGCACCGCTTCGGCATGGCCGGTCAGGCCAGAGCCGATCAGCTCGTAGTGGGCGGTCGCCGCACTGCCGCCCGCATAGCCCGAGACTGCGTTGGTCACGCCGCGGGTGTGCTGAAACACGCCCTGCACGCCCCAAAAGCACCCGCCCGCGAACACGGCGGTTTCGGTGCCTGTCTTGGCCTCGGTGCCGCCCGCATCGGCGGCCAGCGGCGGGATCTTCACCGCCACTTCGGCCGCATTCGAGGTCTGCCCATGCAGGCCCGCGAATGCGAGCACGGCAAGGGCTGCGGTCGCCGTGACCAGCGGGCCGGCGCGGCGTGTTGCACGCTGCTGCGAGGGATGTGAATCGGCGTCGTGTCGAGGGGTCATGCATCGCTCCTGTTCCGGGGATTTTGAGTCCCTGACAGGTCGCGCCCCGGGCGCTGCGACTTACACCCTGTGTTGTGCAGGGCCGCAGGCCACCGGCGGCGGCTGGTTGAAGCGCTCAGCGCGGCTTGCGCGGCTCGATCGTTGGCGCGGCGTCGGCCGGGCCGGCGGTGAAAAGTTTGGCGGCGCGGCCTTTCAGTTCGAGCAGCTCGCTCGGGGTGACCGAATAGTTGCCCGACAGCACGTCGACTTCGACCCGAAACTCGACGTCTTTCTTGCCGTTGGTCAAAAGGCCCGAGGTGAACTCGTAGTGCTCGTCTTCGGCCGGCA
>JAYUWC010000106.1:0-6295 GCA_043753755.1 Rhizobacter sp. | reverse complement strand
GGGTGGATTTCGGTCACGGTGCCGGGCGCGAACGGGCCTTCGAACGGTGGCCGCAGCGCGGTCGGCAGGTCGTGCCAGGTGAAGCCTGCGCCCTCGGCGACCACACCGCGCTCGCGCCACGCGCTGCCGTCGAAGTGCAGCAACTGCACCGGCATCGCATCGAGCACTTCGTTGCCGACGACCACGCCCTCGATCGACTCGGGCAGCGTGTCGACCCACTCGAGCCTGTCGCCGAAGGCCGTCAGCCGCTCGCGTTGGCGCTCGCGCAACGGGCCCGAGAGTTCGACGATGGTGTAGCGCTCGATTTGCTCACCGAGCGCGTCCAGAAGTTGCGCCGCCAGCGCTCCCGAACCGGCGCCGAACTCGATCACCGCGCGCGTGCCGCTCTCGTCCAACGCCTGCGCGACCTGGCGCGCCAACGCGCTGCCAAAAAGCGGCGAGAGCTCGGGCGCAGTGACGAAGTCGCTGCCCGAATTCGGCATCTGGCCGAACTTGACGCTGTCGTTGGCGTAGTAGCCGAGCCCGGGGGCATAAAGCGCCATCGCCATGAACCGGTCGAAGGGCAGCCAGCCGGCGTTGCGCGAAATGGCCGCGTGGAGCAGTCGGGCGAGTGGAGAAGACCTCGCCGATACACTGACACTCTTGTGATTTGACATCAATCGATTGTAGAAACCATGCCCTCCACCACCCGCCCGGTCGTGCTTGTCACCGGCGCCGCACGCCGGCTTGGCCGCACGATGGCGCTCGATCTGGCTGAGCACGGCTTTGCAGTCGCCGTGCACTACAGAAGCTCGGCCGACGAGGCCCACGCGACGGTCGCCGAGTTGCGCGCACTCGGCGCGCCGGCGCAAGCCTTTCGAGCCGACCTGGCCGATGAAGCGGCCTGCCGAGCGTTGCTGCCTGCCGTGGTGGCGCACTTCGAACGTTGCGACGCGGTGGTCAACAGCGCATCGACCTTCGAGCACGATGCACCGGCCACGTTCACCGTCGCCTCGATGGAGACACACTGGCGAGCCAACACCGCGCCGGCGGTGATCTTGGCGCAGGCGCTGCACGACCATCTGCAGGGCTGTTCTGAAACCGGCTGCGTCGTCAACCTGCTCGACCAGAAACTCTGGAACCCCAACCCCGACTACTTTTCGTACACGCTTTCGAAGGCCGCGCTGCAGGCCGCGACCGTGATGCTCGCGCAGGCCCTCGCGCCGCGCGTGCGGGTGTGCGGCGTGGCGCCGGGGGTCACGCTGCTCTCGGGCCCGATGAGCGCCGACGAGTTCGCGGCCGCGCACCAGATGACGCCGCTGCAGCGCTCGTCGACCCCCGACGACATCGCCCGCGCCGTGCGCTTCATCATCGAATCGCCCGCCATCACCGGCACCACGCTGCTGGTCGACGGCGGCCAGCACCTGATGCGGCAACCGCGCGACGTACTGTTTCTTGCTCCTGAACCACTTGTTCCGGAACCACTTGCTCCCGAACCACTCGCCCCCAAACCTTGACGACCGACTGCCATGCAAAGCCTGCTCAGCCACCCCAGCCTGATGGATTGCCGGCGCCTCTTCTTGCGCAACTACGAGGTCAGCATCAACATCGGCGTGCACGCGTTCGAGAAGACCGGCGAGCAGCGCGTGCTGATCAACGTCGACCTCTACATCCCGCTCGCGCTGTCGACCCCCACGGCCGATGAACTCGACGAGGTGGTCGACTACGACTTCATCCGCAGCACCGTTGTCGAGCGGGTCGGCCGCGGCCACATCCACCTGCAGGAAACGCTTTGCGACGATGTGCTCGCGTTGATGCTGGCGCACCCCAAGGTGCGCGCCGCGCGGGTCTCGACCGAGAAGCCCGATGTTTACCCCGACTGCGATTCGGTCGGCTGCGAGGTCTTCGGCATGAAGGGGACGACATGAGCGCGGTGCTCGATGAAGGCACGGCCGTGAACGGGGCGCCTCACCTGCGGGAACCGCACCCGAAACTGCCGGTCGCGCTTGCGAAACTGAGCAAGCGCCTGCACCGCCAAGTCGGCCAGGCGGTGGTCGACTTCAACATGATCGAAGAAGGCGACAAGGTCATGGTGTGCGTCTCGGGCGGCAAAGACAGCTACGCCCTGCTCGACATCTTGCTGAGCCTGCGCGAGCGCGCACCTATCGACTTCGAGATCGTGGCGGTCAATCTCGACCAGAAGCAGCCCGGCTTTCCCGCGCATGTGTTGCCCGAGTACCTGAAGCGGCTCGGCGTGCCGTTTCATATCGAAAATCAAGACACCTACTCGATCGTCAAGCGCGTGATCGAAGAAGGCAAGACGATGTGCAGCCTGTGCTCGCGGCTGCGGCGCGGCATTTTGTACCGCGTGGCCGGTGAGCTGGGCGCGACCAAGATCGCGCTCGGCCACCACCGCGACGACATGTTGCAGACCCTGCTGATGAACATGTTTTTCGGCGCCAAGCTGAAGGGCATGCCGGCCAAGCTGGTGAGCGACGACGGCCGCCATGTGGTGATCCGGCCGCTGGCTTATGCGAGCGAGGTCGACCTCGAGCGATGGGCGGCGCACCGGCAGTTTCCGATCATCCCGTGCACGCTCTGTGGCAGCCAGGAGAACCTGCAACGGGTGCAGACCAAGCAGATGCTGCGCGACTGGGACCGGCGTTTCCCCGGCCGCATCGAGAACATGGCGAGCGCGATGACCCATATCGTGCCTTCGCACCTGATGGACCGGAACTTGTACCCCTTCGCGACGCTCCGAGCCACAGGGGTAGTCGACGCGGCGGGTGATCGCGCCTTCGATGACGACGACTGCGCCACCCCGGCGCCGGCTACCGGCATCGTGATTCGCCCAGCGGCTGCCACCGTCTGAGTCGTTCGAGGAGAACTTTCATGCGCAGAATCTTGTTTGCCGTTGTCATTGCCACCGCGGCGTCGCTGCTCGGCGGTTGTGCCGCATTCAACAACCTCAACAACGAGGTCTCGACCTACGGCCCGTGGCCGGCCGCGCGCAAGCCAGCGAGCTTTGCGTTCGAGCGGCTGCCGTCACAGCAGGCCAACCCCGAGCGGCGCGAGCAGCTCGAAAGTTCCGCCCGCGGTGCGCTAGAGGCCGCCGGCTTTCGGGCAGCGGCCGATGCCGGCAGCGCCGAATACCTCGTGCAGCTCGGTGCGCGGGTCACGAGCAACGACCCGTGGATCTACAACGACTCGCTGTTCTGGCGCGGCGCCTGGCCCTACGGCTACGGGCACGCGCGTTGGGGTCGTGGCTTCGGCGGCTGGGGGCCGTGGGGCGCCGGGCCGGGGTTGGGCTTCGGCGGGTCGTACTCCGACAACGTCCGCTTCGAGCGCGAAGTGGTGCTTTTGATTCGCGACCGCAAGACCGGCACGCTGCTCTACGAAGCCCGCGCCAACAACATCGGCCCGTCGGCCGCGATCGACAACCTGATGCCGGCGATGTTCGAGGCGGCGTTGAAAGACTTTCCGAGCGCCGGGCCGAACCCGCGCAGCGTGACCACGCAAATCTCGAAGCGCTGAGCGCGGCCCTTAGTTCGGGTCGGTGTACGGCGCTGCCGCGATGGCGCGCAGGTCGCTGCTCCAGCCGGCCAGCCGATCAGCGGCAGTGCGGCGCTGCGCAACCGTTGTCGCGTTGTGCAGGCTGGCGCCGAAACTGCAGTTGAACTCGTTCAGCCGCTCGGCGTAACGGCGATACGGCTCGCGCGGCGATCGTTCCAATCGTTCTTCGTAGTTGCGCAACGCCGTTTGTGCTTGTTCGCGGGTGGTCGGCTCGCTCGTCATTTTGCGCAGCAGTTGCAGGGCTTCGAGCTGACGCTGCCGGCGCTCGGCAAACCACAGCTCGGGGTCGAACGGCGAGCGGGCGAGGTTGTCGGCAATGCGGGTGCGCTGGGCTTCGTCGAACGAGCCGTACAACGTTTCGGCACGGTCGACGGTGCGCTTCAGGTTGGCCTCGGCGCGCTTGCGCGCGTCGGGCTGCAGGTATTCGTCGCGGTACCCGTCATTGGTCTTGGCATAGCGCTGCTCGACGTTTTTGATTTGCTCCGGCGCGATTGTGATCACCAGCTCGGCGGCCGCCGGCACGATGCGCTCGAACGCCGTGCGGCTGCGCTTGAGCACCTCGGCCTGCCACTCGCAGACCCGCGCCGGCGTGGTGTCGACCAGCGCTTCGGCTTGAGCTTTGCCAAGCTGCGCGGCGTAATCGGGCACTTGAGTCTTGCGGTGCCACGCGAACCACTGGCGGATCGCCTCGCGCACTTTCGGCGTCTGCGCGCCGTTGAAGTCGACGTAACGGTCGACCCACCAGTAAACGAGGTCAGGCGCGGTGCCGTAGCCGATGCGCAGCGCGCTGCAGCCACCGAGGCTGACGAGCAGCGCCGCAATAATCACCGACTTGAACCCGAACGATTTAAGGACAGACATCATGGCGCTCGACATCGTGATCATGGCCGCAGGCAAGGGCACCCGCATGAAGTCGGCCTTGCCGAAGGTGCTGCACAAGTTGGCAGGGCGAAGCCTATTGCAGCATGTTCTCGAGACGGCTGCCGGTCTGGGGGCGGACGCGATCGTCACGGTCACCGGCCACGGTGCCGAAGCCGTCGAGGCGGCCGTGGCAGCGCCGAATCTGCACTTCGTGCGCCAAATGCCGCAGCACGGCACCGGGCATGCAGTGCAACAGGCCGTGCCGCGATTGCATGACGAGGGCACCACGCTGATCCTGAACGGCGACGTGCCGCTGATCGAAGCAGCCACGGCCCGCGCGCTGATCGAGACCTGCGGCGGCACGCGGCTGGCGCTGTTGACGGTCGAGCTCGACGACCCGAGCGGCTACGGCCGCATCGTGCGCGGCGACCCGGCCGGCCGGGCCGCGAAAGAAGGCGGGCGGGTGCAAGGCATCCGCGAGCACAAGGACGCGAACTCGGCCGAGCGGCTGATCCACGAGGTCTACACCGGCGTGATGGCCGCACCCACCGCTCACCTGAAACGTTGGCTGGCGGCGCTGAACAACGACAACGTGCAGGGCGAGTTCTACCTGACCGACGTGGTTGCGATGGCGGTCTCTGAAGGCGTGCCGGTGGTCACCGAAATGGCGACCAGCGAAACCGAGGTGCTGGGCGTCAACAGCCCCGTTCAACTGGCCGACCTCGAGCGCCGCTATCAGCGCCGCCAGGCCGAGGGCCTGCTCGAAGCGGGCGTGCGGCTGGCCGACCCGGCGCGCTTCGACCTGCGCGGTGCACTGCGCTGCGGCAGCGACGTCGAGATCGACGTCAACTGCGTGTTCGAAGGCGAGGTCGAGCTGGGCGACGGCGTGCGCATCGGCGCGAACTGCGTGATTCGCAACGCGCAGATCGCCGCCGGCTCGGTGATCCACCCCTTCACCCACATCGACGGCGAAGCGCTCGGTGTGCGGGTGGGGGCCGGCTCGCTCGTCGGGCCGTTCGCGCGCCTGCGGCCCGGCGCGGTGCTGGGCGAAGCGGTGCACATCGGCAACTTCGTCGAGGTCAAGAATTCGACGCTGGCCGATGGCGCCAAGGCCAACCACTTGGCCTACCTCGGTGACGCGACCGTGGGCGCAAGGGTCAACTTCGGCGCCGGCAGCATCACCGCCAACTACGACGGCGCGAACAAGCACCGCACGGTCATCGGCGACGACGTGCACGTCGGCAGCAACTGCGTGCTGGTCGCCCCGATCACGCTAGGCGCAGGCGCCACCATCGGCGGCGGCTCGACGATCTCGAAAGACGCGCCGGCCGGAGAGCTCACCGTGGCGCGCGGGCGGCAGGTGTCGTTTGCGGGGTGGAAGCGGCCGGTGAAGCGCAGCTGAGCGTTTGCAATCGCACGTATCAACCCGGGTAGGCGTCATGAACTACGACCCGAAAGTTATTGGAAATGTCGCGAACGGTGTGTCCCACACAAGGTTAATCGCGCCAACGACTCCACCTCATACGTATCTCGCTGTCGCCCATTTCTTGCTGAACGGCGTCGCTCCACTAGCAACAGCTGGAGCGAACGCCTCTTTCGCGCTGGCCTTTGTAGCGGCGCAAGTGGCAGAGTGTTCGCTGAAAGCGTATCTTTCTCGCTCTGGTGACGACAAGCGACTTAAAGCCAAGGGCGTACGGCACAACCTCGAAGCACTCTGGCGTCTCCCTTGCGCAGAAGGCCTTGCGGTGTCGGCTGAGCTGGCCCCCTGAATGACCGGACACGGTGGCGGATTCAACTGGTCAACGCAACGGTCTGGCTGAACATTTCAGCCGGCGTTTGGAAGCCGAGCGTCTTTCTCGGCCTCTCATTTAATTGTCTCGCC
>JAYUWC010000105.1:0-19137 GCA_043753755.1 Rhizobacter sp. | reverse complement strand
CCCGCTCTCGATGCGCGCGTTGACCTGGGCCTGCAACTACAGCGCATCCGAGATCAGCTCGACGCGCTGCTCTTCGAACTCGGCCTGTTCGCTGCCGCGCAACCAGACCAGCACCGTGGCCACGAAGGCGAGCGAGAGCAGCAGCGGCAGCGCCCAGAGCCCGCGCCGCAAGGCCGGGCGCGGCGGCAGCGCGAACGCGGGCCGCGGAGGTGCGGCAGTCAAGCGGCTGAAGGCCGGAGCGAGAGCCGGCATGCAACGAAGCCCAGGTGGCTGGTTGCCGCGCAGCGTGTTTAGCGCGGTGAAATATGGATTTCCACAATGCCGTTTTATTTAGGCTCGTCCAACAATCCCGCTTCACTCTTCCAACAACGTCGGAGATTTCATGCGCTCAACCCAACGCCGCCTCTTGCTTGCCGCCGCCGCGGCGGCCGTCGTGCTCGCCCTGCCCATGCGCGCCAACGCGCAGACGCCGATCGTGATCAAGTTCAGCCACGTGGTCGCCCCCGACACGCCCAAAGGCAAAGGCGCGATCAAGTTCAAGGAGCTGGCTGAGGCGCGCACGCAGGGCAAGGTGAAGGTCGATGTCTACCCGAACAGCCAGCTTTACAAAGACAAAGAAGAACTCGAGGCGCTGCAGCTCGGCTCGGTGCAGATGCTGGCCCCCTCGCTGGCCAAGTTCGGCCCGCTGGGCCTGAAAGAGTTCGAGGTGTTCGACCTGCCCTTTATCTTCAAGGACACCCCGGCGTTTCGCGCCGTGACCGACGGCCCGGTCGGCGCGGGCCTGTTCCAGAAGCTCGAGCCCAAGGGCATCCACGGCCTGGCGTTCTGGGACAACGGCTTTCACATCATGAGCGCGAACAAGCCGCTGCATAAAGTCGCGGATTTCAAGGGCATGAAGATGCGCATCCAGTCGAGCAAGGTGCTCGAGGCGCAGATGCGTGCGCTGGGCGCGCTACCGCAGGTCATGGCGTTCAGCGAGCTCTACCAGGGACTGCAGTCGGGCGTGGTCGACGGCACCGAAGGCGTCCCCTCCAACTTCTACACGCAAAAAATCTTTGAGGTGCAAAAAGACATTTCGATTTCGAACCACGGTCACCTTGCCTACGCGGTGATCGTCAACAAGAAATTTTGGGAAGGCCTGCCCGCCGACGTGCGCAGCGCCCTCGAGGCCGCAATGAAGGATGCCACCACCTACGCCAACGCCATCGCCGCGACCGAGAACGCCACCGCGCTCGACAAGATCAAGGCCAGCGGTAAGAGCACGGTCTACACCCTGACCGCCGAAGAAACCACCGAGTGGAAGAAGGCACTGATGCCGGTTCACAAAGAGATGGAGTCGCGCGTCGGCAAGGCGACGGTCGATGCGGTCTACAAGGCCGCCGGATTCGTCGCGCCGAAGTGAGCTGAACGGCACCGGCGCCGCGGGACGCGGCGCCCACGAGAAGAAGCGCGGTCCCAGCGGCCGCGCATGAAGAACACCCCGGAGACGCCCATGCTGAACCGCTTCCTCAACCACCTCGAGGAATGGCTGATCACCTTTCTGATCGGTGCCGCGACCATCGTGATTTTCGTTGCCGTGGTGCACCGCTTTCTTTCGGGCGTGCCCTGGATTCAAGACTTCGCCGTCAAACTCAATTTGAGCTGGGCCCAGGAACTCTGCATCTACATGTTCGTTTGGATGGCCAAGTTCGGCGCGGCTTACGGCGTGCGCACCGGCATCCACGTCGGCGTCGACGTGATCATCCGCAAACTGACCGGCCAGAAACAGAAGATGCTGGTTCTGTTCGGCCTTTTCGCCGGCGCGATCTTCACCGGCATCGTCGCGTGGCTGGGCGCCCATTTCGTCTGGCAGATCGGGCACACCGATCAGGTCTCTGCCGACCTCGAAGTGCCGATGTGGTGGGTCTACCTCTGCGTGCCGCTGGGCACCTCGCTGATGTGCTGCCGATTCTTGCAAGTGGCGTTCAGCTACTTGCAAACCGGCGAGTTGCCGCACCACGATCACGGCCATGTCGAGGGCATCGAAGACGTTGCCGCTGTTGCCGTGCCGTCCGACGAAGAACTGAAAAGGGCCCGCTGATGAACACGCTCATCATCTTCACGCTGTTGATCGTGCTCATGCTCACGGGCATGCCGATCAGCATCTCGCTCGGCCTGACCGTGCTGACGTTCTTGTTCACGATGACCACGGTGCCGATCGAGTCGGTGGCGCTCAAGCTGTTCACCGGCATCGAGAAGTTCGAGATCATGGCGATCCCGTTTTTCATCCTGGCCGGCAACTTTCTGACCCATGGCGGCGTGGCGCGTCGAATGATTCGCTTCGCGACTTCGATGATCGGCCACTGGCACGGCGGCCTGGGTCTCGCCGGCGTGATGGCCTGCGCGCTCTTTGCCGCGGTCTCGGGCTCGTCGCCGGCGACCGTGGTCGCGATCGGTTCGGTCATCTTGCCGGCAATGGTCAAGCAGGGCTTCCCGCGCAACTTCGGCGCCGGCGTGATCACGACCTCGGGCGCTTTGGGCATCCTGATCCCGCCGTCGATCGCGATGGTGATGTACTCAGTGTCGACCAACGTTTCGGTCGGCTCGATGTTCATCGCCGGCATCGTGCCCGGCATCGCGCTGGCCACGGCGCTCGGCTTCACGACCTGGTACCTTGCCCGCAAGCACAACTACCCGCGCATGCCCAAAGCGGGTTGGGGCGAACGCTGGGTCGCGTTCAAGGAGAGCGCCTGGGGCCTGATGCTCATCGTCGTCGTGATGGGCGGCATCTACAGCGGCATCTTCACGCCGACCGAGGCGGCAGCGATGGCGGCGGTCTATGCCTTCATCGTCGCGGTGTTCATCTACAAAGACATGCCGCTCAAACGCATCCCGAAGGTGCTGCTCGACTCGGCCAGCATGAGCGCGATGCTGCTCTACATCATCACCAACGCGGTGTTGTTCAGCTTCTTGATGACCAGCGAAAACATTCCGCAGGCCATGGCCGACTGGATGATCGCGCAGGGTTTCGGGCCGGTTGCTTTCTTGCTCGTCGTCAACATCCTGCTGCTGCTCGCCGGCAACGTGATGGAGCCGAGCTCGATCATCCTCATCATGGCGCCGATCCTGTTCCCGGTGGCGATCAAACTGGGCATCGACCCGGTGCACTTCGGCATCCTGATCGTGGTCAACATGGAGGTCGGCATGTGCCACCCGCCGGTGGGCCTGAACCTTTACGTGGCCTCGGGCATCACGAAGATGGGCATCAGCGAACTGACGGTCGCGGTCTGGCCGTGGCTGCTGACGATGCTGATCTTTCTCGGCATCGTGACCTACTGGCCGGGCCTGTCGCTCTGGCTGCCGCATCTGCTCGGCAAGACCTGACCGGAAACGGTACTCGCCAATGTCTCGAAGCACCCTTGCGGGTCTCGCCCACGCGAGACCTGCAAGGGTGACGCTGGAAGCGGCCGGTCAATGCATCTTGTCGCGTGGCGGCTTGCGAAAGGCCTTGGGGCGGTAGACGTTGCCGTCCCATTCGCCGCGGTCACGGGCGCGGCGAATCGCATCGTCAGCCGCTTGGCGGGCCGCTGCGACCGCGCGGCGCGCATCGCGCCAGTGCCAGATCGCAAGGCCCCGCACGCGCAGCGCGTGCCAACGCCGCCCCACCCACGAATCGAAGCGGTAGCGGCGCGGCTCGCCCATCGTCAAACGCACCAGCAGCACCAGGCAGGCGAGCAATGCGATAGCAGCAAAGACACGTTCGATCATGGCGTTTGGCAGTTGGAGAAGCGCGCCAGAGCAGTCTAGTGGCCCGCGCGCCAGCGGTCGAGTCGGGCTTCGCCCCGGCCGGGGCCGAGGTAGTCGGGCGCCACGGCATCGAGCGTGGCGGCCTCGATGCCGAGCGCGGCCAAACCCGGCAGCGCGCCACTGGCGACGTTGGGGGCGCGCATCGAGTCGAGGTTGTCGCGCGACATCAGCGGCTCGCCCGGCAACATCTCCATCGCCAGCGCTTGCAGTCGACCGAGCGCCATCGGCAGGCCGAGCACCGGCCGGACGTGGCCGCTCCAACGGCCGGCCGCCTCGACCAACTGACGCAGGGTGAACACTTGTGGGCCGGCGATCTCGTAGGTGCGGCCAATCGTGGCGTCGTCGGCCAGGCAACGCACGATGGCCGCGGCCACGTCTTGCACCCACACCGGTTGAAACCGCGCCTCGGCACCGGCGAGCGGCATCACCGGGAACACCGACTGCAGCCGCGCGAACAGGTTCAAAAATCGGTCGTGCTCACCGAAAATCACCGACGGCCGCAGCACCGTGAGGTCGAGCCCCGCGCTCGCCAGCACGGCTTCACCTTCGCCTTTGGAACGTAGGTAGCGACTGGGCGCCGATGCCCCCGGCGCGACGCCGAGCGCGCTCACATGCAGCACCCGCTTCACGCCGGTTGCCTGGCACGCGCGCACCAGCGTGCGGGGCAACGCCACGTGCGCGCGCTCGAAGGCGGCAGCGCTGCCGTGCAGGATGGCCACCAGGTTCACGACCGCATCGACACCGCGCAAAAGCCGCGTGAGCTGCGCCTCGTCGTGCACATCGGCGGCCACCAGGCGCACGGTGGGCAGCATCTGCAAATGCTTGGCACGCTCGGGCCGGCGGCTGGGCACGATGACCTGGGCGCTACCGCCGCCCGAACGATCGACCAAAAGGCCGCACAGCGCGCGGCCGACGAAGCCGGTGCCACCAAGGATCAAAATGTTGTCGTGCATGGAAAGCTCGTGTCGGGTCGAATGAGATCCGCTGAGGTCAGCAGGGCGATGCCCGAGAATCATGCATCACACCGGAATCCCCATGAACGCAACCCCGCGCCGCGGCTTCACGCTGATCGAACTGATGGTGGTGGTGGCGGTGATTGCGATCCTCGCGTCGATCGCGCTGCCGAGCATTCGTGCGCGGCTGGTGCGCGACCAGATCGTCGAGGCCATGAAGATCGCCGACGTGGCCAAGCCGTCGATCGCCGCAGCGTGGGCGATTGCACACACGATGCCGGCCGACAACGCTGCGCTCGGCCTGCCGGTCGCCGACAAGATCGTCGGCAACTACGTCAGCGCGGTGACCATCGAAGACGGTGCGGTTCACGTGCGCTTCGGTAACAAGGCCAACCCGGTCATCGCCGGCAAGACGCTGAGCCTGCGGCCGGCGGTGGTCGACGATGCGCCGGTGGTGCCGGTCGCGTGGGTCTGCGGCCATGCAGCGGCGGTCGCGAAGATGAGCGCCAAGGGGGTCGACCGCACCGACATCGAGTCGTCACTGCTGCCGCTCAACTGCCGCTTGGGCGGCTGAGCGCAAGCAAGAAACAAAGGGCCGATCCGATGTGTTGGACAATTGCAGCCCCGTATCTCAAAACTGACTCATGACCGGACTCGCCTCACCGAATCTGCCGCAAGGCTATGTGCAACTCACTGAAGGCCGCATTCGCACCACCGACCTCGTCTTCGGCAAAGCGTCTACCAACTGGAGCGAACCGCACGCCTTTGTCGTCGGCAGTGCAGTCGGCGAAGACGAGACCAAGGTCGCGCGCCGCATGCCGACCGAACCGAAGAGTCGGGTGCGCTCGTAACCCGCCCACGAACGCGGGGTTGACCGCCCCGTGAGGGCTGGCGAGCATGGCGACGATTCATCAGCCCGCGAGGTTTTCATGAACGACGCCGTGCCGCCTCCTCCCGCTTCACCTTCGAGACGAGAAGTCATGGTGCGCATGCGCCAGTGGTTGGCGCTGAAGCGCGAGCTGGCCGAGCTGCATGCCCGACTCGAATATCTGAAACTGATGTTGACGTTAGACGCGAAGCGCTGAGTCGCTGAGCGGCCGAGTGCCGGCGGGTCGGCATCGGCTCCGTCCTACGCCATCGGGCGCGATCGGCCGCTGGCAATTCAGGATCTGCCGCGAGACGGTTGTTGTCATCAACGGCTTTCGACGACACGCGCCATGAGCCTGCCCGGCCGCCCGAAGGGCGAATTCACCGCAGTGCAAAGCACGGAGGTTGCCTGATGAGCACCGAACCTTTCGACCCGACCCGGCTCGACGAAGGCACGCCCTACCCCCGCGGCGCCACGTTCACCGGCGAGGGCATCAATTTCGCGCTCTTCTCGGCTCACGCCACGAAAGTCGAACTCTGTTTGTTCGACGAGACCGGCGCGCTCGAGATCGGCCGCATCGTGCTGCCCGAGTACACCGACGAGGTCTGGCACGGCTTCGTGCGCGGGCTGCAACCCGGCACCCGCTACGGCTACCGTGTTCACGGGCCCTACGAGCCCGAGCGCGGCCACCGCTTCAACCCCAACAAGTTGTTGATGGACCCCTACGCCAAGGCCCACATCGGCGAGCTGGTCTGGTGCGACGAACTTTTCGGCTACACCGTGGGCCACCCCGATGCCGACCTGAGTTTCGACGAGCGCGACAGCGCGCCCTTCGTGCCGAAATGCGTGGTCGTCGACTCGCACTTCAAGTGGCAACAACCCAGCGGCGTGCGCGTGCCGTGGGATCGCACCGTTTTGTACGAAACCCACGTGCGCGGCTTCACGCAGCAGCACCCCGACGTGCAGGAGTCTTTGCGCGGCACCTTCGCCGGGCTCGGTCAGGATGCCGCCATCGCGCACATCAAGCACCTCGGTGTCACCAGTGTCGAGCTGCTGCCGATTCAGCGTTTCGAGAGTCAGCCGTTCCTCGCCGACAAGGGCCTGACCAACTACTGGGGCTACGACACCATCGGCTTCTTCGCGCTGCACCCGCAGTACCTCGCCGAGCCGAGCATCGACGAGTTCAAATGGATGGTCGACCGCTACCACGCGGCCGGGCTCGAAGTGATTCTCGACGTGGTCTACAACCATACGCCCGAAGGCAACGAACTCGGGCCGACGCTCTCGTTCAAGGGCATCGACAACGCGAGCTACTACCGGCTGCTGCCCGATGCCGACGGTGAGAGCGGCCCGCGCTACTACATCAACGACACCGGCACCGGCAACACGCTCAACCTGAGCCACCCGCGGGTGCTACAGATGGTCACCGACAGCCTGCGTTATTGGGTGGCCGAGATGCACGTCGACGGCTTTCGGTTCGACCTCGCCACCATTCTTGCGCGCGAGGCGCACGGCTTCGACGAAGGCGGCGGCTTTCTCGACAGTTGCCGCCAAGACCCGGTGCTCTCGAGCGTGAAGCTGATCGCCGAACCCTGGGACTGCGGCCCCGGCGGCTATCAGGTCGGCCGCTTCGCGCCAGGCTGGGCCGAGTGGAACGACGGCTTTCGCGACACCGTGCGCTCGTTCTGGAAAGGCACCGAGGCCACCACACCGGCGCTGGCGCGCTGCCTCACCGCCAGCGGCGACAAGTTCAACCACCGCGGTCGGCGGCCGTGGGCGAGCGTCAATTTCATCACCGCGCACGACGGCTTCACGCTGGCCGACTGGGCCAGCTACAACGACAAGCACAACGACGCCAACGGCGAAGGCGGGCGCGACGGCCACAGCGACAACCGTTCGTGGAACTGCGGTGCCGAAGGCCCGACAGACGACGCCGAAGTGCTTGCGGTGCGCGCGCGTCAACAACGCAACATGCTGGCAACGCTGCTGCTGTCGCAAGGCACGCCGATGCTGCTG
This sequence comes from Rhizobacter sp., assembly GCA_043753755.1. Taxonomy (GTDB): domain Bacteria; phylum Pseudomonadota; class Gammaproteobacteria; order Burkholderiales; family Burkholderiaceae_C; genus LMDS01. The sequence goes on along the minus strand of JAYUWC010000105.1, from coordinate 11,514 downwards.
GCTGGCGACGAATTCGGCCGCAGCCAGCAAGGCAACAACAACGCCTACTGCCAGGACAACGAGATCTCCTGGCTGGGTTGGCGCAGCATCGATCCACGTGGGGCGGCCTTGACCGAATTCACCCGCCGCCTGATCGCGCTGCGCAGCGAGTTGCCGGTGCTGCGCCGTTCGCGCTTTTTGACCGGCCACCTCGACGCTGCGCTGCAAGTCAAAGACGTGACCTGGCTCGCTGCCGACGGCACCGAGATGCAGCACGAACACTGGGCCGACACGCGCACGCTTTGCTTCGGCATGCTGCTCGATGGCCGCGCGCCTCGTTCGGCCATCGCACGCGCCAGCGCCGATGCGAGTGTGCTGCTCGTGTTCAACGCCTGGCACGACGCCGTCGAATTCACGGTGCCCGACGCCCCGGGCGGCGGCCACTGGCAGCGCGTGATCGACACAGCCGACGACTCGGCATCGGCCAACCGCTTCGACAACGCCGCGCCCTACTTGGTCACTGGCCGTTCGATGCTGGCGTTTCAAGCCGCGATGTCGTCATAGACGACACGGCAGCGCACGCCTGCTTCAAGCGGTCATCTGCCGGCCCTTGAGCATCACGACCAACGCCTTGGCCGCGTCGATTGACGAGGCCGGGTTTTGCCCGGAGATCAGGAGCCCGTCGGTGACGACATGAGAACCCCAGTCGGCGCCTTTCGAGTAGAGGCCGCCGCGAGACTTGAGCATGTCTTCGACTAAAAACGGCACGACGTCGGTCAGGCCGACCGCTTCTTCTTCGCTGTTGGCAAAGCCGGTGACGCGTTTGCCTTTGACCAGCGGCGAGCCGTCGGCAGCGCGCACATCGCGCAGCACACCCGGCGCGTGGCAGACCACCGCGACCGGCTTGCCGGCGGCCAGCGTTTTCTCGATCAGCGCGACCGAGTCGCGGCTGTCGGCCAGATCCCAGAGCGGGCCGTGACCCCCGGGGTAGAAGACCGCGTCGAAGCTGTCGGCGGACACGCTGGCGAGCGTTACGGTGTGGGCCAGCGCTTGTTGCGCCGCGTCGTCTTTCTTGAAACGCCGGGTCGCCTCGGTCTGCGCATCGGCCTCGTCACTCTTCGGGTCGAGCGGCGGTTGGCCGCCTGCGGGTGAGGCCAGGGTCAGGGCGGCGCCCGCTTCTTTGAAGGCGTAATACGGCGCGGCGAATTCTTCGAGCCAGAAGCCGGTTTTCTTGCCGGTATCGCCGAGGCGGTCGTGCGAGGTGAGAACCATCAGGATTTTCATGGGGTGTTTCCTTGCGTGTTGGAGCGAACGAGGCGCAACTCAGCCGAGGACTTCAGCCGTCGGAGTCGCGTGCACCATATCCTGCGGGTGCGCACCGCATCGCGCCATCGGTCGCGGCGCTGTGTGTCGGTAGGCGCACTCCCACCCTTCGCACGGGCGGCATGCGCCTACACCCAGGTGAGCGGTCGCCGCACGGCGTAGGCACGGCGGGTCTCTTTTAATCGGCGCAAACCAGCTTGCCCTGCGGAGCCCTTTCATGACGACCAGCCCACCTCCCAACACCCATGCCAATCAGCCGCAGCGGCCATACGCACCCATCGACAGCGACGCGGCAACGACCACCGAAGTCGAGCTGCGCATCAACGGTGCCTCTCACTCTTTGCTTCTGGACAACCGCACCACGCTGCTCGACGCCCTGCGCGAGCACCTCGATCTCACCGGCAGCAAAAAAGGCTGCGACCACGGCCAATGTGGCGCCTGCACCGTATTGCTCGACGGCCGCCGCGCAAACGCCTGCCTGACGCTCGCCGTGATGCTCGACGGGGTCGCGGTCACGACCATCGAGGGCCTGGCCGACGGCGAAACGTTGCACCCGATGCAGCAGGCGTTCTTGAGCCACGACGGCTTTCAGTGCGGCTACTGCACTCCGGGCCAGATCTGCTCGTCGATTGGCATGCTGGCCGAAGCCCGCGCCGGTATGCCGAGTCACGTGACCGACGACCTCAACGCGAACGAATCGACGCTCACCGACGACGAGATTCGCGAGCGCATGAGCGGCAATCTCTGCCGCTGCAGTGCCTACCCGAACATCGTGGCGGCGATCCGTGAAGTGGCGGGGCGCACGCCATGAAAGCTTTTACGTTCGAGCGCGCCGAGACACCGCAGGCCGCGGCCGCCGCGTCGGCGCAGGCCGGCGCGCGTTTCATCGCCGGCGGCACCAATCTGCTCGACCTGATGAAGTTGCAGATCGAGACGCCCGAGCACCTGATCGACATCACCCGCCTGGGCCTCGACCAGATCGAAGCCACTCCCGAAGGCGGGCTGCGCATTGGCGCGATGGTGCGCAACGCCGACCTCGCGCAAGACCCACGCATTCGTGCCGACTACGCGGTGCTCAGCCGCGCGTTGCTCAGCGGTGCCTCGGGGCAATTGCGCAACCGCGCGACCACCGGCGGCAATCTGCTCCAGCGCACCCGTTGCAACTACTTCTACGACACGGCGCGGCCGTGCAACAAGCGCACGCCGGCCTCGGGCTGCGCCGCGCTTCAAGGCTTCAACCGGATGAACGCCGTCATCGGCGCCGGGCCGCTCGAAGCGGACCTGGCCTGCATCGCGGTGCACCCGTCCGACATGGCGGTGGCGATGCGGGTGCTCGATGCGCAGGTCGAGACCATTGATGCCAGAGGTACAGAGCGTGTCATCCCGATCGCCGACTTTCATCGGCTGCCCGAAGGCCGGCCGGAGCTGGAGACATCGCTCGCGGCGGGCGAGATGATCGTGTCGGTAACGCTGCCGCCACCGGTGGGCGGGCGGCACGTGTACCGCAAGGTGCGTGACCGTGCGTCGTATGCCTTCGCGCTGGTGTCGGTCGCGGCGATCGTCGATACGGACGGCGGCCGCTTGCGTAGCGCGCGCGTGGCCTGCGGCGGTGTGGCGGCCAAGCCGTGGCGCGTCGCTGCTGCCGAAGCGGCGCTGGCGGGTGCCGATTTGCGCAGCGGCGAACTGCACGATCACGCCGCCGTGCGCGCTGCCAACGACGCGCTGCTGGCCGGCGCGCACGGCCACGGCCACAACGATTTTAAGATCCCGTTGCTGCGCCGCACGGTCGCCGCCGCGCTCGCCGAAGCCGCCTTACCCTGAACCGGAACTCCACGATGAACATGAACCAGCCGGCGCCGCGCAATGCCGTCGACGAGAACCGCCAGGGCCTGATCGGCAAGCCGATCGACCGCGTCGAAGGCCGCCTCAAGGTGACCGGCCGCGCGCCGTATGCACACGACCTGCGAGGGGCCGGGCAGGCCGCGTACGGCGTCATCGTCGGCGCGACCATCGCCAAGGGCAAGGTCAGCGAGATCGACGCGAGTGCCGCTGAAGCCGCGCCCGGCGTGCTGCTGGTGCTCACGCACAAGAACATGCCCGAACAAGCCGCCTGGGGCCCGTTGGACGCGAAGGACCGGTTCGCGCGCTCCATCCCTCAACTGCACAGTGACGAGGTGCGCTTTCACGGTGAAGCCGTTGCCTTCGTCGTGGCCGAGACCTTCGAATCGGCGCGCGCGGCGGCGCGTTTGATCGGTGTGCGCTACACCGCGGCCGAGGGCGAGTTCGAACTCGAGTCGCGGCTCGATGCAGCAGAAAAGCCCGCCGATCAGCATCAGCAAAAGACCGACAGCGAGGTCGGCGACTTCGATGCCGGCTTCGAAGCCGCGCCCGTGAAACTCGACGCGACTTACCGCACCCCCGTGCACATCCACGCGCAGATGGAGCCGCACGCGACGCTCGCCTACTGGACGGGCGGCCGCCTTCACGTGCACTGTTCTGCGCAGCTGATCGTGAGCGCCAAAAACGGCGTGGCCGCCACCTTGCAGATCGCGCCCGACCGGGTGCGCATCGTCAGCCGCTACATCGGCGGCGGCTTCGGCGGCAAGCTGCCGATCTTCGGCGACGTGATTCTTTCGGCGATGGCCGCGCGGTTGCTCGAGCGGCCGGTGAAGACCGCGCTGACCCGACAGCAAATGTTCGACTTCACCACCCACCGCCCGCAAACCGTGCAGCGCGTTCGGCTCGGTGCGTCAGTCGATGGCCGGCTGAGTGCGATCGGCCACGAGTCTTGGCAGCACTGCGCGCGTTTCGACAACTATGTCGAGCCGACCGTCATGCAAACGCGGGCACTCTATGCCGCGCCGAATCGACGCACCACGCACCGGCTCGTCAAGCTCGACCTGCCGGTTGCCGACTCGACCCGCGCGCCCGGCGAGGCGGTGGGCATGCTCGCCTTCGAGCAGGCGATGGACGAGCTCGCCGAAAAGCTGCAACTCGACCCGATCGAGCTGCGCGTGCGCAACGAGCCCACGCTGGACCCCGAAAAAAATATCCCGTATTCGTCACGCCAGTTGATTGCCTGCCTGCGCGAAGGCGCTGAACGTTTCGGTTGGGGCGAGCGTCACGCTGGCCCGAAGCAACAGCGCGACGGGCGGTGGTGGGTCGGCATGGGCATGGCTTCGGCCATGCGCACCAACCTGTTGATGCCGTCGTCATGCGAGGTCGCTTTCGACGCGGCCGGCGCGCTCACGGTGCGCATGGCGATGACCGACATCGGCACCGGCAGCTACACCGTGTTCACCCAGATCGCGGCAGAGATGCTTGGCCTGCCGATCGCGCTGGTGAACGTCGAGTTGGGCGACAGCGACTTTCCCAAAACCCCGGGCTCCGGCGGCTCGTGGGGCGCGGCCAGCGCCGGCTCTGGCCTGTTCGACGCCTGCACCGCCTTGCGTGCCAAGTTCGCAAAACGCCTCGGCATCGCCGCCGATGCCGCCGTGTTCGCCGATGGCGGGATCTCGGGCGACGGCAAGAGCGAACGACTGGCCGCGCTTGCAGGCACCGACGGCATCAGCGCCGAAGGCAGCATCAGACCTGGCAGCATGACGGCCAAGTTTTCACAACAGGCCTACGGCGCGCACTTTGCCGAAGTGGCGGTGAACGACGACACCGGCGAAGTGCGCCTGCGCCGCATGCTCGGCGTGTTCGCCGCAGGCCGCATCCTCAACCTCAAGACCGCCACCAGCCAGGCCACCGGGGCGATGATCTGGGGGGTGGGATCGGCGCTGATGGAAGAGGCGGCAATCGACCCGCGTGACGGCCACTTCGTCAACCGCGACCTGGCTGGCTACCACGTCCCATCGCATGCCGACATCCCGGCGATCGAAGCGCATTTTCTCGACGAGACCGACGACAAAACCAACCCGCTGAAGATCAAGGGCGTCGGCGAACTCGGCATCTGCGGCGCCGGCGCAGCGCTCGCCAACGCGGTCTACAACGCCTGCGGCGTGCGGGTGCGCGACTTTCCGATCACGGTCGACAAGGTGTTGGCGGGGTTGGCGCGGTGAAAAGCGTTTTGCGCCGCAACGATCAGGCTGCGGCGAGCCGAGTCATGTACGCACCGTCGCCGCTGAGCGTGATGTACAGCTGCTGGGTTGCGCGGGTCGCGGCCACATAGAAGAGCCGCGCTTCTTCTGTCTCGTCGGCCCCCGCAGCCGGCATGCGCCCTACCCCGGGCAGCGCAACCACCGCGAACTCCAGGCCCTTGCTGACGTGCATCGTCAGTAGTTTGATCGAGTCGTGCGCGGGGTCGAAGCTGCCGGCGCGGCGGCGCAGCTGGTGCGGCATCTGCCGGCGTTGCAGCACGGCGGCGCACTCGTCCATCACATGGTGGTGGCGGCAGATGATGGCCATTTCGTTCCAGCCGTGGCCTTCGCGATGCGCCTGCGCGAGCAGGTCGGCGATCTTCATCGCTTCGGCCCGCAGGTTGGGCAGGCGAATGAGCAGCGGCGCCCGGCCATCGCGGCCGCAACTGACCGGGTGCAGCAGCGGGACCCGGTCGTCGCTCTCGCGCCGGTCTTCTTTGAGCAAGTCGGCGGCGATCAGGTTTGCGGTCTGCAGAATCTGCCGGCTGTTGCGGTAGTTGATCTTCAAGATGGTGGTGCGACCTTGTGCCTGGACGCCCACGCTTTTAAAGCTGAACTGCCGCGTGCGCTGGCGCTCGTAGATGCTTTGCGCATCGTCGTAAAGCAACAGCAGGCTGTGGGTATCGGGGTCGACCATCTGGGTCACCAGCTTCAGCCACGCGGGCTCGAAATCGTGGCCTTCGTCGATCAACACCGCGCGGTATTGCCCCGAAGGAATCTGCCCACGTTCGACGCCCCGAATGACGTTTTCGACCATCTGCCCGAAGAACGCGTCGGCTGCGCCTTGCGCCGGCAAGGGCTGGCCGAAGTGCACCAGCTGGTCACGGCACCACTTGTGAAAGTGGCGCACCAGCACCCGGTCGTCGATGCCCTTTGCAGTCATCTGGCTGGCCAGCTTGACCGCGAGCGGCTCGTTGTAGCAAAGCACCAGCACCGGCTTGGCGCGAGTGGCGACCTGCGCCAGCAACTCGGCTCGGTAGCCGAGGATCATCGTCTTGCCCGAGCCGGCCACGCCGTGGATGACGCGGTGGCCATCGCCCAGGCTGCGGGCGAGTTGCTCTTGTTGCAGGTCCATCACCTGCATTAAATCGGGCAGCTCGGCCTCGGCGTCTCGGTCGTCGAAGAGAACGCCCTGCGGTTGCACCCGCACCTGCGGAAACATCACCCAGCGCACGCGGTCGAGTTGCGGCAGCGTGATCAGCCGGCCAAAGGCGTGCGGGAACATGGCCCAGAGCCGGGTCTGAAATTCTTCGGCGTCGACGGCATCGGTCATCTCGTCGGCGCAGATCACGCGGTCGGGCTCGATCGCCTCGCCAAGACCGGCGGCGTCGAACTGTTTGCGCGTGATCTGGGTCAGCACCACCCCGTGCCCCCACGGAAACGCCAGCTTGCCGCGGTGCGGTCCGTCGGCATGCACCAGCTGCGCATCGCGCTCGAGCGCGTTGACCACCTGAACCGCGTAGTGCCGGGCCTGCGCCAACGGGTTCATCACGACTTTGAGCTGGCCGTTGGCCATGATCTCCCAGGCCTGCCGACTGGCTTGGCGGATCGTCTCGAGCCGCCAGTCTTTCGTCTCGAGAATGAGCAAGCCACGACCCGGGTGCAACACGACGAAATCGGGGTGCCACTGCTTGGGGCCGATCGGCACGTCGTACCAAAGCAGGTAGTCGTCGTCGAGCTTGGCCTCGAGCCGTTCGGCAAGCCGGCGCTCGCCGCGCGTCATGCGCGAGACGCAACTGCCGAGCGCCGGGATCAAGGTTGCCATGAGTGTGGGTTGGGGGTGATCGGCAAATTGTGGTCGCGCGACGGTTGGTGCACCCGCCAATCAGGGGCGCGAACACCCGGATTCTCGCGGGCTGTGCGAACGTGCAACTGAGTGCGCTCGATGGCAGCATCTGTTGCTAGCGGCGAAAAATTTCCGCGCTCTTCCTGGCCGCGAACCCAAACGCCAGCCTTCACGCGCGCAACGTGCTGAGTCGCGGTGACCCTTGCCGTTGCGTTTGCCAATGTGGCATCCTTGTTCAATCGATCACTTCTCACCTCGGGGGAGTTCCCAAATGACCACGCCAGTTCACGAGCTAGAAGCAGAGGTTCTCAGCCTTGCAGCGCCTGATCGCGCGAGGATCTTGGAGCGATTGATCGAGAGTTTCGATCACGATGCGAAAGTTGGCGAAGCGTGGCTGGATGAAGCGCTGAGTCGGGAGAAAGAAGTTGTCTCCGGCACAGTAGCAATGGTTCCTGGCCGTGAAGCTGTGGCCCGGATTCGCGCACGGCTCACGTGATCTACGAGCTCCACCCTAAAGCCGAATCCGAGTTGACCAGCGCGGCGCTGTACTACTACAAAGAAGCCAACAGAAGCATCGGGTTGGCGTTCCTGGCCGAGTTCGAAAGAGTCGCCGCGCTGGTCGAAGCAAACCAACAGTTGGGCACAAAGGCCAAAGGTGGCCTTCGCGTGTATCCCTTCCGACGCTTCCCGTATTCCATCGTCTATCGCGAATCGGCAGGCGGCCCGTACTTTTACGCCGTCGCGCATCAGAGGCAGGAGCCGGGCTATTGGTTGGGCCGTGTCTAGACTCGCTGAATTGGTCGGTCGTAATTTTTCTGGAGCAAATCCGGCGCTTCGGGTGCTTACGCAGATCCTTCCTTCCCGACGGGGATGAACCGGATGCGAAGGACCTTGCCACCTTCGGGCAACAGCGACGATGAGGCTTTCTCCTCATCGGCGCGCAGCACCTTCTCGATCTTCTGTTGTTAATCGCATTTGCCGTGGCGGATCTCTTCCGCCGCCCACGCCGCAGCCGCAGCCGCAGCCGCAGCATTTGGCGCGTCCCGTTGTCGGAAGCCGCATAAAAATTTTTCGGCTGCCGTCCTTCGAGTTGGTCTGACGCACCGCTTACCTTGTGCAGCACATCGTTCTACAAATCACGTTTACGGCTTTAGAAAGCCATAAAAGGCTTTACGTGTCTGTAAAGACTGCTCCCTTTTCATGCAGTAAGTAAAGACGTTCTAGCCCCCATATATCGACGAAGACTCTTTTTATGTAAGTGGGCTTAACTATCGACTCCGTACAACTCTTTAGAGCGTGATCCGCAAGAAATGCCTCAGCCGGGAACGCTCTTCCAGCTTGGTCGGGCCCGCCAGCGACGATAAGTAGTTCGTCCGTTCCCTGGCCTTCACGGTCCTTTGCTGTGATGCTTTTGTTAATTGCGCGGACAACGTCTTCGGTCGATGTCCACTGTCGGTGTGTGTACTCGACCTCAAAACCAGTGGCGTTAGACAATTTACTCCCACGCCAAGGTAGGTTTGAGTAGCCCGACACGCACCACTCAATCAATCCAACCTTTCCGCTTGGCCAATAAGTAACCATGCCAGACGAGTCCTTGAGGCCATTAGACGTCTCTGGCCGCTCGAGCAGGCCTAATTCATCGAACTCGTTGACAAGCTGCTCAAAGTTTGCGTCATCGACTGTGAAAGGCCTGGCGCCAAGCTCTCTAAAAGCAAGGTCAATCTTTATTCCGCATAGCCTGCGCAGGCGACCTTTGCTGCAGACGTGCAACAGTCTGTCCTGAAGCTTGCAAAAAAATGCCGCTCGCTCTCGCCTCTCAGGCTCTGCGAACACCGTGAGTTCAAGTCCAACGCTTAAGCCATCCCGCGAAATGACAAAGTCGGGCGGCTCCGACCCATCTCCGATAAGCCGGAACCGCAGGTGAGAAAGTTGGCTGTTAAGCAGTCGCTTGAAGTGCTGAAGATGTGCAAACTCCATTGCTCGCTTTGTTGCGAACGGTGGATGCTGCTCCACCCTATCTGAAGGCGTTAGGATTTCTCCCCTCGCAGCCGTTGCCAACAGTAGGAAGTCCAAACTTGGTGTCCTGTAGAAGAAAAATCGAGAAAACCTCGACTACCTTGGAAGTCCCGGTTAAGGGTAGCTTCTCCAGCGTGTCGAATTCGGGCTGGCCGTGACGCCAATCAACCGTCGATCAGCGCCGCATCCCACGCATGCACCGTCTGCCGTTGCTCGCCAAGCCCTTCGATGCCCAGCCGCATGGTGTCGCCAGCCTTGAGGTAGATCGGGGTCGGCTTCTTGCCCATGCCGACGCCGGGCGGGGTGCCGGTGCTGATGAGGTCGCCGGGCATCAGCGTCATGAAACGGCTGATGTAGCTCACGAGATGAGCCACCCCGAACACCATCGTTCGGGTGCTGCCGTTTTGCATGCGCTGGCCGTTGACCTCGAGCCACATCCCGAGTGCCTGCGGGTCAGGCACTTCATCGGCGGTGACCATCCAGGGGCCGACCGGGCCGAAGGTGTCGCAGCCCTTGCCTTTGTCCCAGGTGCCGCCGCGCTCGAGCTGGTATTCACGCTCCGAAAGATCGTTGACGACGCAGTAGCCGGCCACATGCCCGAGTGCATCGGCCTCTGACACATAGCGCGCCTTGCTGCCGATGACCACACCGAGCTCGACCTCCCAATCGGTTTTGATCGAGCCCTGCGGCAGCACGACCGCGTCGTTCGGCCCGATCAACGCGCTAATTTGCTTGGTAAACAGCACCGGCTCGCGCGGCACCGGCAGATTGGACTCGGCCGCATGGTCGGCGTAGTTGAGACCGACGCAGATGAACTTCTGCAGGCCGCTCCAGGGCACCGCCGTGCGGCCGCGGTGCTCGACCACCGGCAGCGTCGCGAGATCGAGCTCGCGCAGCCGCGCAAGGCCATGTGGTGAGAGGGTGTGGGCGGTGATGTCGGCGAGCACGCCCGAGAGGTCGCGCAGCACGCCTTGCGCGTCGAGCGCCGCGGGTTTTTCGGCGCCCTTGGCGCCGTATCGCATCAGCTTCATGAATCAGTCCTCGGTGAATGAGTCGGGTGCGGGCTGCGGTCAGTTCGACCAGCCGCCATCGATGATCTGCGTGGTGCCGGTCGTGAAGGCCGACTCGTCGGAGCCGAGGTAGACCGCGAGCGCGGCGATCTCGGCCGTGCTGCCGAGCCGGCCCATCGGCTGCCGCGACACGAACCAGGCTTCGGCCTGCTCGGTGGTCTGCCCAGTCGACTGCGCGAGTGCGGCCATGCGTTCGCGCAGCGACGGCGACTCGACCGTGCCAGGGCAGATCGCGTTGCAGCGCACGCCTTGCGTGATGAAGTCGGCCGCGATCGATTTGGTCATGCCGATCACCGCGGCCTTGGTGGCGCCATAGACGAAGCGGTTGGGCGCGCCCTTGATGCTGCCGGCCACCGAGGCCACGTTGATGATCGAGCCGTTGCCTCGGCCCTGCGCGGCACGCTCGAGCATGGCCGGCAGGAAGGCGCGGGCCATGCGGTACATGGCGCGCACGTTCAGGTCGAACGAGAACTCGAACGCGCGCTCGTCGCAGTCGAGGATGGTGCCGGCATGAACGTAGCCGGCGCCGTTGAACAAGATCTGCACGGCGCCCGCGGCTTGCGCGGCGGCCGTTACCGCGTTCGGGTCGGTCACATCGAGCAGGCGGGTCTCGCAACCGGTCGTGCGGGCCAGGTCGTCGAGCAGCGCAGCGTCGATGTCGGTCGCGATCACGCGCGCGCCTTCGTGCGTGAACGCTTCGGCCGTTGCGCGGCCGATGCCCTGGCCGGCGGCGGTGATGAAGGCGGTTTTGCCGTGGAGTCGTTGGGTCATGGTGTGGGGTGTTGCAGGTGGCGGGTCGAGTGGCCTGACCCGTGCGGGTAAAGAATAGTGGCGCTCAAAGGCATGCGCCGACATGGGGCTTGCCCTCGGGCGTGCGGCGGCGGCTCGGCGCATGCCGCCTCCGCGCAGGCCAAGCGACAAGCTGAAACAATCCACGGCGCCCGACCCGATAACCCCAGGACAGCATGGACCAGCCCCGCCCCGATCTGCCCGCCGACCCCCTCGGCTCGCCACCGCGGCCACGTTGGCGCTGGCTCGGCAGCGTGGTCGCGCAGATCTGCGTGGCGCTGGTCGGCGGGCTGGCCTGGTACCTGACCCATCGGCCGGCCGCCGCACCGAACGGCGCGACCAGCGCGACCAGCGCGACCGGCGGGCCCGGTGCCGGCGGCCTCGGACCGGGCGGGCCGGGCGGGCCAGG
>JAYUWC010000104.1:0-19141 GCA_043753755.1 Rhizobacter sp. | reverse complement strand
GCTCTACAAGGCCAAGGCCGAGGGGCGCAACCGCGGCGTCGGCATCACCGCCGTCAAGGCGCCCGACGCGGATATGCTTTTAGCCCTCCTGCAAGATTTCGACACGGCGTGCGTCAACGGTCAGGTCCTACTCAGACAATTGCCCGGCCCTGCATGAGCGTGGCTCTACAGCGCCGCGGCCTGCTGCTCTGGCTGGCAGCCTCGTCGGTTTCTTCGACCTGTTCAGCCTCTTCGGCCTCGGCACAGCCGGGCAGTCAGCAGCCCCAAACCCTCCAGCCCTGGCCCGCGCGACCGTTGCGCCTGGTGGTGCCGAATGTGGTCGGTGGCGCCACCGACGTTGCCGCGCGCCTGCTGGCGTCCGAGCTCCAGCGCAGCCTGGCCCAGCCTGTGCTGGTCGACAACAAGCCCGGCGCGGCGGGCAACATCGGCAGCGCCGAGGCCGCCAGTGCCACTGATGGCCACACGCTGCTGATGGGCACCGTCGGCACCCACGTCATCAACCCGCTGCTGTCGCGCCGTCTGCCGTATGACGCGGTGAAGGATTTCGCGCCCGTTTGCCTGGTTGCGACCGTGCCGCTGGTGCTCGTCATGAACCCGGCTGTAGCCCAGGCACTGGGCGTGCGCAGGCTCACCGACCTCGTGCACGCCGCCACGGGCCAGCCTGGGCGGCTGCACATCGCTTCTGGCGGTAACGGCACTGCCACGCACCTGGCCGGCGAGCTGTTCAACCGCCTGACGCGGGTCTACATGCTGCACTTCCCGTACCGCAGTACCGCAGTACCGCTTCGGCGCTGCAAGACGTGGTGGCCGGCAACATGGACCTGACGTTCGACTCCCTGACCGGCGCGCTGCCGCAGATCAAGGCCGGCAAGTTGCCGGCCCTGGGCATCTCGACGGCGCGCCGCAGCCCCAGCATGCCGGAGCTGCCGACCCTAGAAGAGGCGGGCGGCCCGGCGCTCAAGGGCTTCGAGGCCAGCTCCTGGACGGGCCTGTTCGCGCCCAGCAGCCAGCCGGCTGAACACCTCACCCTGCTGCAGCGTGAGTGCGTGGCCGCACTGGCTGCGCCCGCGCCGCGCGAACGATTCACCCAGCGCGGGCTGCTGGTGCAAGGCATCGGCGGCGCGGCATTCGCGGCCCTGATCGCCGCGGAAACCGCCAAAATGTGGACGTGTGGTGGAGCTCTCGGGCGTCAAGGTCGACAAATAGCGCAGCCCGCCGTGCCCCGGCGGGTTCGTGCTTTTTGCGCCGCCGATACTCTCTCCCCGATGCCGCCCAAACTCGCTGTCACCTGGCGCGCCGACCTGATCGCCGGCGCCGTGGTGGCCGTGCTGCTGATCCCGCAGAGCCTGGCCTACGCGATGCTGGCCGGCCTGCCGCCGCAAGTGGGCCTGTACGCCAGCCTGCTGCCGCTACTGGCCTACGCTGCGCTCGGCTCCAGCCCGGTGCTGGGCCTGGGGCCGATGGCGGTGCTGGCGCTGATGATCGCCCAGGCGCTGGGCGCGCTGCCAGCGGGGGTGACGCCCACCGAGGGGGTGAACAGCACCGCGATCGGGCTGGCCGCCCAAGGTGACCATGAGCCGCTGTCGTTCACCGCCGAGCCAGGCTTGGACGAAGGCGCTGCAGTCACCGTGACGCCGACCGACTACGCTTACGACGTTGTTTCTGGCGCGCTGGTCGGCCTCGGCCGCGAAGAGGTCGTCATCGCCCGCCGCGACCCGCGCGCCGGCCGGGTGCATGTGCACTTTCCGCGCCTTGGATTTCAAATCAAAGTATCGCCACCGCACTGAGGGACACCCCGCCATGAAGCATTTCAGAGGCCGCACGGCCGTGATCACCGGAGCCGCTTCGGGTTTCGGCCTTGAGGCTGCACGCATCGCCGCGCGCCGCGGCATGAACGTCGTGATGGCTGACGTACAGCAAGACGCGCTCGACCATGCCGCCGCCGAGATTGGCGGCTCGGGCACGCCGGTGCTGGCGTATCGGATCGACATCTCGAAAGCGGCCGAGGTCGAGGCGCTTGGTACCGCAGTTTTTGCCCGCTTCGGTGCACCGAATTTCGTGTTCAACAACGCGGGTGTGGGCGCGGGCGGCCTGATCTGGGAGACCACGCTGAAAGACTGGGAGTGGGTCGTCGGCGTCAACCTGATGGGCGTGGTGCACGGCATTCGAGTCTTCACGCCGATGATGCTCGCGGCTGCCGCGAAAGACCCCGAGTACGAGGGCCACATCACCAACACCGCATCGATGGCCGGCTTGCTTAATGCGCCCAACATGGGCGTCTATAACGCAACGAAAAGTGCGGTCGTGGCGATTAGCGAGACGCTCTACCAAGACCTGAAGCTGGTCACCGACCAGATCGGCGCCTCGGTCGTGTGCCCGTATTTCGTGCCGACCGGCATCTCGCAAAGCCGGCGTAACCGTCCGGCCGAGATGGCCAACGACACGAAACCGACCCGCAGCCAATTGATCGGCCAGGCGACGATCGACAAGGCCGTCGGTAGCGGCAAGGTCACCGCTGCCGAGGTGGCCGAGTTCGTATTCGATGCGGTCGGTGAGCGCCGCTTCTACGTGTACAGCCACCCGAAGTTATTGGCCGCAGTGCAAGTGCGGTTCGAAGACATCATGACCCCGCGCAACCCGACCGATCCGTTTGTGAACAGGCCCGAAATAAGTGAGACGTTGAAAGCGCAGTTGCGCGCGCCGGGCTGATACCTCACCCTGCGGCAGCTCGGCAGCTCGGCAGCTCGGCGGCTCGGCGGCCGTCAGCAGCCGAGCCGCACTGCTTGCACCGGACGGCCGCTCTCGGCGTTAACGATCACGAGGTTCACCTGCCGCGGGTGTGCAGCGTCGGCGGTGCCGGCCAGATCGAACTGCAACGTCGTCGTGCCGCCTGTCCAGGCCGGCACCGGTTTGTACTCGCGCACCACCTGATCGTGGTGCAACGTCATGCCTTCGTTCTCACCGGCCTTGACCGCGCTGACGTAGCCTTGCTCGGTCACGGCCCAATAAGCTGCGAGCCGCGCCGGGCTGCTGGCGGTCGGCGTCACGACCGCCGTCACACGGTTGCCCTCGCGCACGAGTCGAACCTCGACCGGCGCACCGGCTGCGCGGCTCGTCGGTACCGTGGCTCGGGGCCAATCAGGGCGGTCGACGCCGTCGACGATCACTTGCGGCGTGTAGCTGAAACGCGCACCGCTGACTGCTTGCTGTTGCCCCTGGCGCTGTGTGTGGGCAGGGCTCGCGAAGCGGTCTTCCCAGCCGAGGCGGTCCCAATAGTCGACGTGGAACGCAAGCGCCACCACCGCCGGGTCGGCCCCCACGCGTGAGAGCCACTTGTCGGCCGGCGGGCACGAGCTGCAGCCTTCGGAGGTGTAGAGCTCGACGACAGCCGGCGCGCTTGCGCCGCTGCGTGCACTACAGCGTTGCGCCGCACCAGCGGTTGGGGCCACGGTGATCGCAGCCAGGCCGCAGGCAGTGAGCAAGAGCGGCAAAGCCAGGCGAAGAAGGGTTGTCATCAAGGCGCTCGGGTTGCAGTCGACTGCATGGGTCGACGTCTGCGACCCGTTCTTACGAGGCGTGCCACACTCCGCGCCCTTCGACTGACCGGCCGACATCTGATGCGTGATCTCAACCAGGCAAGCCGGCCGCGCGTGGCGGTGATCGGCGGCGGGCCCGCGGGGCTGATGGCGGCCGAGGTTCTCGCAGCGGGAGGCGTGCAGGTCGACCTGTTCGATGCAATGCCTTCGGTCGGCCGCAAGTTCTTGCTTGCCGGCAAGGGCGGGCTGAATCTGACTCATGGGGAGGCTGCCGAAGCCTTCGCTGCACGCTACGGCGCGCGCCGCGCTGCGATCGATCCGATACTCGCCGCCTTCGGCCCGCAGGCGCTGCGCGAGTGGGCCGCAGCGCTCGGCGTCTCGACCTTCATCGGCAGTTCGGGTCGGGTCTTTCCGACCGACCTGAAGGCGGCGCCGTTGCTGCGCGCCTGGTTGCATCGACTGCGCGTGTCAGGCGTCGCCTTCCACATGCGGCACCGCTGGTTGGGTTGGGAGGGCGAGGGCAATGCGCTGCGCTTTGCCACGCCACAAGGCGAGCACTGCATCGAAGCCGATGCGGTGCTGCTCGCGCTCGGCGGGGCGAGTTGGTCGCGGTTGGGCTCCGACGGTGCGTGGGTGCCGTTGCTCGAGGCGCGCGGCGTCGAGGTGGCGCCGCTGAAGCCGTCGAACTGCGGCTTCGACGTGGCGCGGCTCGATGCCGAGGGCCGCATGTCGCCGGGTTGGAGTGATTTCTTTCGCGAACGTTTCGCCGGTGCGCCGCTTAAAAATGTGGCACTCGCAATCGAGGCGGTCGATGGTCAGATGTTCGCGCAGGCGGGCGAGTTCGTCGTCACCGCGGGCGGGGTCGAGGGCAGTCTGGTGTACGCGCTCTCTGCTGCGGCGCGCGACACGATCGGTACGGCCGGCTCGGCCACCGTGCACCTCGACCTGCTGCCTGGTCGCAGCGTCGAGTTCGTGCGCGACGAGGTCGCGCGGCCGCGTGGTTCTCGCTCGCTCGCCACCCACCTGAAGAGCCGCCTGGGCATCGACGGCGTCAAAGCGGCGCTGCTTCACGAGCTGCTGCAGCGCGACGTGCTCGCCGATGCCGCTCGGCTCGCCGCGGCGATCAAGGCACTGCCGTTGGTCTGGGTCGCGCCGCGGCCGATCGACGAGGCCATCAGCAGCGCCGGCGGCGTGCGCTTCGAGGCACTCGATGCGATGCTGATGGCGCGCCGCGCGCCCGGCCTGTTTTGCGCCGGCGAGATGCTCGACTGGGAGGCGCCGACCGGTGGCTATCTGTTGACTGCCACGATGGCTTCGGGGCAGCTTGCCGCACGTGGTGTGCTGGCACACCTCGGCGGTGAACGCGGCGCTCTCCTACGCCAACCTGCGCGCCTTGGGTAGAACGCGGCGGCTCCGTCTGATTTACGCCGGGCGACGACCGACGTAGCGTCACAGCTCGTCGAACTCAGTGCAGGAACAGCCATGCAAACCTTCTCGAACCCTCCGCTTCGCCGCGCCATCAATGCCGGCGCGAGCGGCGTCTTGTTCACGGTACTGTCGGTTTCGGCGTTAGCCGCTACGCCCGCGAGCGAGATCGATCAAAAGTACAAAGACGATCGCGCCCTGTGCTTGAGCGGCCGCACTGCACAAGACCGACCCACGTGTTTGCGCGAGGCGGGCGCCGCCCGCGACGAGGCGCGGCGCGGGCAGCTCAACGACCGTGGCGCCGACTACCGCAAGAACGCCAAAGACCGCTGCGACGTGCTCACCGGCGATGAGCAGCGTGACTGTGTTGCCCGTGCCAAAGGCAAGGGCAGCGTAAGCGGCAGCGTCGAGGGCGGCGGGTTGATGCGGGAAACAGTCACGCGTGAAGTGAAACCGCCCGAACCCGTGGCCTCAGGCCCCGCGCAGTAGAGCGTCGCCCGCCCGGTTGGCAAGTCGAGCCGACACCGACCGGAGCCACCGGACGCCTATGGCAAACTGCGCCGCTTCGATTCGCAGCCAGCCGCGTTTGATGCGCGCGGCCTCTCGCCTTGAACAAAATTGTTTTGCAGATTGCCGCCGAACTCAAGGCTCGGCCGGCCCAGGTTTTGGCAGCCATCGAGCTGCTCGATGGTGGGGCCACGGTTCCCTTTATCGCCCGCTACCGCAAGGAAGCGACCGACAACCTCGATGACATCCAGCTGCGTGAACTCGAGTCGCGTCTGGGCTATCTGCGAGAGCTCGAAGAGCGCCGCAGCGCGGTGCTCAAAAGCATCGACGAACAAGGCAAGCTGACGCCTGCGCTCCAAGCCGCAATCGGTGCAGCGCCGACCAAGCAAGATCTCGAAGACTTGTACCTGCCGTTCAAGCAGAAGCGCCGCACCAAAGCCATGATCGCCCGCGAGGCCGGCATCGAGCCGCTCGCCGACATGCTGATCAGTGACCCGATGCGCGTGCCGCTCGACGAGGCAGCGGCGTTTGCCGCTGCACGGGAGGGCGGCTTTATGGCTCTGGCCGAACTCGGCTTTGCCGACCCGCCTGCGGTGCTCGACGGCGTGCGCGACATCCTCGCCGAGCGCTGGGCCGAAGACGCGGTGCTGGTCGGCAAGCTGCGCGACTGGCTTTGGGGCGAGGCGATGTTCCAGAGCAAGCTGATGGACGGCAAGGACGCCAACCACCCCGACGCCACCAAGTTTCGTGATTACTTCGACTATGCCGAGCTGATCCGCACCGTGCCCTCGCACCGTGCGCTCGCGGTGTTTCGCGGCCGTGCGCTCGAGTGGCTCGATGCCAAGCTGGTCACCCACGAAGCGATCGTGCCGGGCAAGCCCGGCGAGGCAAAGGCGCCTCCGCCGGTGGCTATGGCCGAAGGGCATATCGCCGTTCACTTGAAGTGGAGCCACGCCAAACGGCCCGCCGACGACCTGATCCGCAAGTGCGTTGCGTGGGCCTGGAAGGTCAAGCTCAGCCTCAGCCTTGAGCGTGATTTGTTTGCGCGGTTGCGCGAAAGCGCCGAGGCGGTGGCGATCAAGGTGTTTGCCGAAAACCTGCGTGACCTGTTGCTCGCCGCACCGGCCGGGCCGCGCGTGGTGATGGGCCTGGACCCAGGCATTCGCACGGGTTGCAAGGTGGCGGTCGTCGATGCGACCGGCAAGGTGTTGGGCACCGACACCATCTACCCGCACGAGCCACGCCGCGACTGGGAGGGCTCGCTTCTAGCGCTTGGCAAGCTGTGCGCCGCGCATGCCGTCAACCTGATTGCGATCGGCAACGGCACCGCGAGCCGCGAGACCGACAAGCTCGCCGCCGACCTCATCAAACGCATTCTGCAGATCGCCCCCGAGACGCGGCTCGAGAAGGTCGTTGTCAGCGAAGCGGGTGCCTCGGTCTACTCGGCAAGCGAATACGCGAGCAAGGAGCTGCCCGATCTCGACGTGAGCTTACGAGGCGCGGTCAGCATCGCAAGGCGCCTGCAAGACCCGCTCGCCGAACTGGTAAAGATCGACCCGAAGAGCATCGGCGTCGGCCAGTACCAACACGACGTCAACCAGAGCGAGCTGGCCAAGATGCTGGGCACGGTGATCGAAGATTGCGTGAACGCGGTCGGGGTCGACCTCAACACTGCCTCGACGCCCCTGCTCTCGCGGGTCTCTGGCCTGAGCAGCGCGCAAGCGGCCAGCATCGTGCGCTGGCGCGATGCGAACGGGGCGTTTCGCAACCGCAAACAATTGCTCGACGTGAGCGGCTTGGGCGCCAAGACCTTCGAGCAGAGCGCCGGCTTCTTGCGCATTCGCGGCGGCGACAACCCGCTCGACGAATCCGGGGTGCACCCAGAAACCTACCCGCTGGTCGAGCGCATGCTCGCGGCAACGAAGAAGCCGGCCACCGAGGTGATGGGCCGGGCCGACGTCATCCGAACCCTCAAGCCCGAGGCTTTCGCCGACGAAAAGTTTGGCGCGATAACTGTCAAGGACGTGCTCGCCGAACTCGAGAAACCAGCGCGCGACCCGCGGCCTGACTTCAAGGTGGCGAAGCTCGCCGACGGCATCGAAGACATCAAGGATCTCGTTGCCGGCATGACACTCGAAGGCACGATCAGCAACGTGGCGCAGTTCGGCGCGTTTGTCGATCTGGGGGTGCATCAAGACGGCTTGATCCACGTCAGCCAACTGGCAAAGAAGTTCGTGAACGACGCACGTGAGGTGGTCAAGACCGGCGACATCGTCAAGGTCAAGGTGCTCGAGGTCGACCTCGCGCGCAAGCGCATCTCGCTCACGATGAAGCTCGACACCCAACCTGCGCCGCAGGGCGAGCGCAGCGCCAACGGCTACCGCGCACCGGCGCGCGGCGAGCGGCTCGCGCCCGGTGCTCGCCCCGACACAGGTGTCGCCAGCGGGGCAATGGCTGACGCATTCGCGCGCTCGCAAAAAAAACGCTGAATGCACGACCGAGTGCTGCCAGTACACCGGCAGCACTCGCTCGCATTAAGCCCGTCGACGCCCCTTCGCAGCAAGTTTGCCGCCTAGGCTGAGCACGCGCCAACAGAACAAATCGAGTCGCTGCGCTGAACTCTTCAGTTTTCTAACGAAACGGCAAAGTTTCGTAGTCAGTGTCCGACGCTGCATCGGGCGCTGATCCCACCGTGCGTGAAGCGATGTGCAGCCACTCTCGCGTGCCCGCTCCGGTGGTTTGAGTTGGATGTCCGTCGCAGAAAAACTTGCGTCCGTTCGCATCCATACCCAAATTCTCGGCGTAGTGCACGACTGGCGTCTAGCGATGAAACGCAAGGGCGTCGACACAAGCCGACTGTCTACATGGCGGCAGAACATCCGCCGCAAAAAAGGAAACTCTCATGATTGCTCCGCGTCCGCTTTTTCTTCGCCTGGTGCCGCTCGCCGCGGCCGTGGGTGCGCTCTATGGTCTGGCTGCGTTGCCGGCTCTGGCCTCGAGCCACCGCGAGGCGCCCTCGATCACCACGACCCCCAAAGTCGATGCGACCGACTTCTACATGTTCAACAGTTACGAGCCCGGCCGCACCGGCTTCGTCACGTTGATCGCCGACTACCTGCCGTTGCAAGACGCTTACGGCGGCCCGAACTACTTCAAGCTCGACTCGAACGCACTCTATGAAATCCATGTCGACAACGTCGGCGACGGCAAGGAACACATCACATTTCAGTTCCAGTTCAAAAACACGCTGAAGGGCAAGACCCTCAATGTCGGCGGCAAGGATGTCGCAATCCCGCTGACGCAATTCGGCGGTGTCACTGATCCGAATGCAGCCACGCTGAACGTCAACGAAAGCTTCACGTTGAACATCGTGCGTGGTGATCGCCGCACCGGCGCCAAAGCCGCCGTCACCAATGTGGCTGGCGGCAGCGCCACCTTCGACAAGCCTTCCGACAACATCGGCACCAAGACGTTCCCCAACTACGCTGCCTACGCGGCCAAGCACATCTATGCGGTCAACATCCCGGGCTGCAGCACGCCGGGCAAGGTGTTCGTGGGCCAGCGCAAAGACCCGTTCGCGGTCAATCTCGGCACGATCTTCGACCTGATCAACGTGCCGAGCGCCGCCTTCTTGCTCGACAACAGCAACAAAGACGTGGGTGCCGATTCGCTAGCGTACAAAAACGTGACTTCGCTCGCACTCGAGGTGCCCGCGAGTTGCCTGACCGCTGGCACCGACCCGGTCATCGGCGGCTGGACGACGGCGAGCTTGCGTCAGGGCAGCCTGCTCAGCGCCAGCCCGAAGAGCGGCTATCAGACTGCATCCATCAGCGGCGGTGCCTGGACCCAGGTTTCGCGCCTCGGCATGCCGCTGGTCAACGAGGTGGTGATCGGTTTGCCCGACAAGGACAAGTTCAATGCATCGAAGCCGAAGGACGACGCGCAGTTCGCCAACTACGTGACGAATCCGACGTTGCCGGCACTGCTCGAGATCGCGCTGGCGACCCCGAACATCGCGCCGAAAAACTTTCCGCGCACGGACTTGGTCACGACGTTTCTTACTGGCATCAAGGGTGTGAATCAACAGGCGACCGTGACCCCTTCCGAGATGCTGCGCCTGAACACGGCAATCCCGGCTGTGGCCTACGCCAATCAAAATCGCCTCGGCATCGTCGGCAACATCCTTGCCGGTGGAACCGACAACGCCGGCTATCCGAACGGCCGGCGCCCGAACGACGACGTGGTCGACATTTCGCTCGTTGCGGTGATGGGTGGCCTGTGCGTGGCGAACGGCAACAACGACGCGTTCAAGTTCGGCGCCGCTTGCAACCCGAGTGCCGTGCCGCTCGCCGCCAACAATGCGGTGTTCAATTTGCATGACGGCGTTGACCAGGCGGGGCCCAAGGTCCGGGCTGCCGGCCCGCTGTTGACGGCTTTCCCGTACATCGGCACGCCGTTGCCGGGTGCGCAGTAAGCGCCGCTGTCAGGAGCACACCATGAAAACATCGTGGATCCTCGGCCTTTGCGTTGCCGCTTCGCTCACCGCCTGTGGTGGCGGTGGGGACGACGACAACGTCACACCACCGGTCACGGAGCAGGTACCTGCCACGGCGAGCCAGTCGGTGGGCGGTTTTATCGACTACCTGAAGCAACTCGTCGTGGCTTCGGCCGACACGCTAGAGCCGGTCGACGTGAGCGCGGTGACACCGCCGGCAGATGACGCAGCCGAACCGACGGCTGTCGACTGACGACTGTCGACTGACGGGCCTGGGTGGCGGGTACGATGCCCGCCACCTCTTTTGCCACCGACCCAGATGCCGATCTTCAACGCACTGCTTTTCTCGCTCGCGGTGTGCCTGCTCGGCGCAGTTGGCAACGTCGCAATCGGTGCGCCGATCACGCCGACGCGCGACGATGAGGTTGTCGATGTGCTGCCCGCTGTCAACGGCGCGGGCAACCGTGCCGAAGCGCGCCGCTTGCGCCGTCAACTGACCGAGCAGCCGCGCGATCCGGTGCTCGCGCTCTCGGTCGCCAAGCGTTACCTCGATCAGGCACATGCACTCGGCGATCCACGTTTTGCGGGCCTCGCGATTTCGGCAATCGCAGCGTGGCGCGACGATGCCAGCGCCCCCGACGACATCCTGCTGATGCGCGCCACTTTGCAGCAATACCTGCATGAGTTCGATGCGGCCGCCGCAAGCCTGCAGCGCCTGCTGGCACGCCCAGGCGCCGCACGACCGCAGGCCGGGCTGACGCTCGCGACCGTGCGCCGCGTGCAAGGTCGCTATGCCGAATCTGATGTCGCATGCCGAGGGGTGGCCGCTGCGGGCGCTGCGCTTCATGCAGGCGCCTGCCTTGCCGAAAACGCCGCACTTCGTGGTGAGCTCGATAAGGCGCGTGCCGTCTTCGAGCGCTTGCTCGGCGGTTCCCCCAAGCCACCGGCGACACAAGCCTGGCTGACCACCAGCTTGGCCGAACTCGAGCAACGCGCGGGGCGTGCTGCCGCGGCCGAGGCGGCGTTCAAAACGGCGCTGAGACTCGATCCAGATGCCTACACCGCCGTGGCCTACGCTGATTTCTTGATCGAGCAGAAGCGGCCGATCGAGGCGCTCGCAGCGTTGAAGCGCGAGCCGCGCAGCGATGCGGTTCTGCTGCGTTTGGCCATCGCTGGCACCGCGGCTCGGGCCGACTCTGCCGCTGCTGACGTGGCCGAGATGCGCGATCGAATTGCGCTGGCCAACGAGCGACCCGACGCGAAGATTTTTCACGGTCGCGAGCAGGCGATGTTTGCGTTGGCGATCGACCGCGACGCGACGCGTGCGCTCGAGCTGGCGCGCGGTAATGTGGCCGGGCAGCGAGAGCCGCTCGACCTGCTGGTTTTCGCGCAAACCGCACGTGCCAGCGGCCGGCCCGAAGCCATTGCCGAAGCAAAGCGGCTCGCCCGATCACAAGGCTTGTTCGACCGGCGCATCGAGGCCTTGTTGTGAGCGTTGCCGTGGCGCGCTGGCTGGTCGGAATCGCGCTCGCAACCTACGGGGTCGGGGCGCAGGCGCACAAATCCAGCGACTCGTATTTGCAGATCGAAGCAACGGCGAGTGCCGTATCGGTGCGCTGGGACATTGCGCTGCGCGATCTCGACGTGGCGCTCGACCTCGATACCGACGACAACGGCTTGCTGACGTGGGGCGAGGTCAAGACCGCGTGGCCGCGCATCGAAAGTTACGCAACGGAACGAGTGGCAATTACAGGGTGCCCATTGCACACCACAGGCCGTGCACTCGAGCGTCGAAACGACGGCGCTTATGCAGTGCTCATGCTCGCATCCGACTGCAGTCTCGGTGCGTTGCCGGCGGTCGCGTATTCGCTGTTTCGCGAGGTCGACCCGACGCACCGCGGCATCGTGAAAGTGCAGCGACCAGGTCAGGCACTCGCGGTGGTCATGCTGGACCCGAGCAGCACGGTGGCGACTCCGCCGGCAAATGGGGGCTCGCCGCGAGCTGCTGCCGCTGCCAGCGCCCCCGAGAAGGCGACCGCGGGCGCGTGGAGCTTGTTGAGCGAAGGCATTCGCCACATCCTCACAGGCTATGACCACGTGCTGTTTTTGCTGTGCTTGTTGCTGCCGTCGGTATTGCGCCGTACGCCGAAAGGCTGGCAGCCGGTCGGCAAGCTTTCGGAGGCGGTGTGGCCGGTCGTCGGCATCGTCTCGGCGTTCACCGTCGCGCACTCGATCACGCTTGGCCTCGCAGCAACCAAGCTGCTTTCGCTGTCGCCGGCTTTCATTGAGCCGGCTATTGCGGTGACCATCATCCTGGCGGCGCTGGACAACGTCTGGCCGATCTTTCCCGTGCGGCGCGTTGTCGTCACGTTCTTCTTCGGCTTGATTCACGGTTTCGGCTTTGCTGGTGTGCTGAGCGAACTCAACCTGCCGACATGGGGATTTGCGCGGGCGTTGCTCGAATTCAACATCGGGCTCGAGGTCGGGCAGCTGGTCATCGTGATCGGCGCGACGGCTCTGCTGTTTCTGTTGCGCCAGCGACGACGCTATCCGTCGCTGGTGCTGCGTGGTGGCTCGTTTATGGCGATGGCGGTCGGGGCGTTGTGGCTGGTCGAACGCACCGCCAACATTTCGCTGCTGCCGTTCTGATGCCGGGGCTGAGAGCGCCAGCTAGAATCGCCGCACCAACAACGACAAGGGCGAGAAAGGCAATGATGGTTATGACACCGCGAACGACGACCACCTTCTTCACGAAGGTTTAGGCAGCCGCGCGTCTCGATCTTTTCTTCTCGTTCCCTTTCTCGAACAAGGCGCGGCTCAGTCCGCGCTTTTTGCTTTTCTGGAGTTTCACCATGATCTCGATTCAATTGCCCGACGGCTCGAAGCGTGAATACCCGCAGCCCGTGACAGTGGCCGAGGTGGCGGCCTCTATCGGTAGCGGCTTGGCCAAGGCCGCGCTGGCTGGTCGCGTGGGCGAGGGCACTTCGGTCCGGATTGTCGACACGAGCTTCTTGATCGATCACGACGAGAGGCTCGCCATCGTGACCGAAAAGGACGCCGCGGGGCTCGATGTGATTCGCCACTCGACGGCGCACTTGTTGGCCTACGCGGTGAAAAGCCTGTTCCCCGACGCGCAGGTCACGATCGGCCCGGTGATCGAAAACGGTTTTTTCTACGACTTCTCGTACAAGCGGCCGTTCACCCTTGAAGACCTGGCGACCATCGAAGCCACGATGACCGAGCTGGCGCGCAAAGACGAAAAAGTCGAGCGCCGCGTGCTTCCGCGCGACGAGGCGGTCGCGCACTTCAAGGCGATCGGTGAACACTACAAGGCCGAGATCATTGCGAGCATCCCGGCTGGCGAAGACGTGTCGCTGTACCGCGATGGCAAGTTCGAAGATCTCTGCCGCGGCCCACATGTGCCGAGCACCGGCAAACTCAAACACTTCAAGCTGATGAAGCTGGCGGGAGCGTATTGGCGTGGCGACCATCGCAACGAAATGCTGCAACGCATCTACGGCACGGCGTGGGCAACGAAAGACGAGCTGCAGCAATATCTGCACATGCTCGAAGAAGCCGAGAAGCGCGACCACCGCAAGCTCGGCCGCGAGCTTGATCTGTTTCATATCGACGAGTACGCGCCCGGCCTGGTGTTCTGGCACCCGAAGGGCTGGGCGCTCTGGCAGCAGGTAGAGCAGTACATGCGGCAGGTCTATCGCGACTGCGGCTACCAGGAGGTGAAGGGCCCGCAGATCCTCGACAAGAGTCTGTGGGAAAAGACTGGCCACTGGGACAACTACCGCGACAACATGTTCACGACCGAGTCGGAGAAGCGCGAGTACGCGCTCAAGCCGATGAATTGCCCGGGTCATGTGCTCATCTTCAAGTCACAGATGCGCAGCTACCGCGAACTGCCGATCCGCTACGGCGAGTTCGGCCAGTGCCACCGCAACGAACCGAGCGGAGCTATGCACGGGATCATGCGAGTGCGTGGGTTCACGCAAGACGACGGCCACATCTTCTGCACCGACGACCACATTCTCGATGAGTGCGTGGCCTACACGGCGCAGTTGCAGAAGGTCTATGCCGACTTCGGTTTCAGTCAGATCATCTACAAGGTCGCGACTCGCCCTGAACACCGGATTGGGTCCGATGCGTTGTGGGACAAGGCCGAGCACGCGGTAATGGAATCGTTGCGACGCTCGGGTTGCACGTTCGAGGTGGCGCCGGGCGACGGTGCGTTCTACGGTCCGAAAATCGAGT
Source organism: Rhizobacter sp. (assembly GCA_043753755.1). Taxonomy (GTDB): domain Bacteria; phylum Pseudomonadota; class Gammaproteobacteria; order Burkholderiales; family Burkholderiaceae_C; genus LMDS01. The sequence continues at coordinate 4,915 of JAYUWC010000104.1, read as the reverse complement.
ACACATTGAAAGACGCGCTCGGCCGACAGTGGCAGTGCGGCACGATGCAGGTCGACTTCAACATGGCTGAGCGGCTCGGCGGCGAGTACGTGACCGAGACCAGCGGCCGCGCGCACCCGGTCATGCTGCACCGTGCAATCATCGGCAGCTTCGAGCGTTTCATCGGCATGCTGATAGAGCACCACGCCGGCGCGCTACCCGCCTGGCTCGCCCCGCAGCAGGTCAGCGTGCTCAACATCACCGACGGTCAGAGCGACTACGCCCGGGAGGTGGTCAAAACGCTGCAAAAACAAGGACTTAGGGTCATGTCCGATTTGCGCAACGAGAAGATAACCTATAAAATTCGTGAGCATTCATTGCAAAAGGTTCCGTACATCCTGGTCGTCGGCGACAAGGAGAAGGCAAACGGGGCCGTCGCGGTGCGCGCCCGAGGCAACCAAGACCTAGGTGTGATGCCACTGGCCGACTTCATACAGAAGATCGCTGCTGACATCGCCCATAAAGTGTGAAAACACAAGTCGCCACTTCGGTGTCGGCGCTTTGTGGCACGGACGCGCGTTTGGATTGATAGGGCGCCGCTGCCTTGGGGCCCGTTGAAAGGTTTTGACCATCGCTACTTTTGCTGATCGCCGTACCCCCAACGCTGAGCGCAAGCACCGCCTGAACCGGGAGATCATGGCCCTTGAAGTCCGCTTGAACGGGCCCGAGAACGAGCCCTTGGGCATCGTGAGCATTGCCGAGGCATTGCGCTTGGCGGGTGAGTCCGATGTCGATTTGGTCGAAATCGTCGCACAAGCCGATCCGCCGGTCTGCCGGTTGATGGACTACGGCAAGTTCAAGTACCAAGAGCAGAAGAAGGCGGCCGAGGCCAAGAGCAAGCAAAAGGTCGTCGAAGTCAAGGAAGTGAAATTCCGACCCGGCACCGACGAAGGCGACTACACGATCAAGATGCGCAACCTGCGCCGCTTCATCGAAGAAGACGGCGACAAGGGAAAGGTCACGTTGCGCTACAGAGGACGCGAGATCACTCACCAAGACATCGGCATGCGACTGCTCGAGCGCATCAGGGATGAATTGGCCGATGTTTCGGTCGTCGAGCACATGCCTAAGCTCGAAGGGCGCCAGATGATCATGGTCTTGGCACCGAAAAGAAAGTAATAGCGTTCGGGAAGCTGGTTTGGTCGCCAGCGGACCTGCAGAAGCCCCTCATGGCCCACAAGACGGCAAGTGTTTTGCCGGCGCCATGCAGGAGCAATTAAAAAGGAGCAGCCATGCCCAAAATGAAGACCAAGAAAAGCGCCGCCAAGCGGTTTCGCGTTCGACCAGGCGGCACCGTCAAGCGGGGCCAGGCATTTAAGCGCCACATCCTGACCAAGAAGACGACGAAGAACAAGCGCCACTTGCGTGGTGCTGTCAACGTGCATGAGACCAACATGGGGCACATGAAGCAAATGCTGCCCTACGCTGGTCTTTAAACCGCTTCAAGGAAAGGACACAACATGCCTCGCGTAAAACGTGGTGTAACAGCCCGCGCACGTCACAAGAAAGTTCTCGCACTCGCCAAGGGTTACCGTGGCCGCCGGAAAAACGTCTACCGCATTGCCAAGCAAGCCGTTATGCGTGCCGGGCAGTATGCGTACCGTGACCGACGGACCAAGAAGCGCGTTTTTCGTCACCTGTGGATTGCCCGGATCAACGCCGGTAGCCGCAGTCACGGCGTCACTTACAGCAAGTTCATGGCGGGCTTGAAGAAGCTCTCGATCGAGATCGACCGCAAGGTGCTCTCAGACATGGCGATCCGCGATCCAGCAGCTTTTGCCAGCATCGTCGAGAAGGTGAAGGCCCAGCTCGCTTGAATTTCGTGATCTGCGGAGCGCTTGGCGCTCTGCAGATCCGATGACCCGGCCGGCGACGACGCCAGCAGTGCAAGCTTCTTCAAGGCCGACCTCGTGTGCGGCCTTTTTTTACGTGCAGCAACAGTGACCCGATGATTGACTTGACCCCATTGGTGCAAGAAGCTCACGCCGATTTCGAGCGCGCCACTGCCCCCGCCGATCTCGAAGACGCCAAGGCGCGCTACCTCGGCAAGACGGGTCGTATCACTCAGCAGCTCAAAGCGCTGAGCGTGCTTTCGCCCGATGAAAAAAAGTTGCGCGGGGCGCTGATCAACGCCGCCAAGTCCCAGATCGAAGCATCGCTAAACGCGCGGCGCGACTCGCTGGCCGAGACCGAGATGCAGGCGCAGCTTAAGAGCGAGGCGCTCGACGTGACCTTGCCCGGGCGTAAGCGCGGCACGGGTGGTGGCCTGCACCCGATCTCGAGGGCGCGCGAGCGCATCGAGGCGATCTTCGGTTCGATGGGATTCGATGTGGCCGACGGCCCCGAGATCGAGACTGACTGGTATAGCTTTACCGCCTTGAACAACCCCGAGAATCACCCTGCGCGGTCGATGCAGGACACCTTCTACGTCGACGTCAAGGACGCGCACGGTGCCTGGCTAAACCTGCGCCCGCACACTTCGCCGATGCAGGTCCGTTACGCCCAGGCGCACGCAAAAAAATACGCCGGCGCGGCATCGATACCTGACATTCGCGTGATCGCGCCGGGCCGCACTTACCGGGTCGACAGCGATGCCACGCACTCGCCGATGTTCCACCAGGTCGAGGGCCTCTGGATCGGCGAGAACGTCAGCTTCAAAGACCTCAAAGCGATGTACCTCGAGTTCATCCAAGCCTTCTTCGAGACCACCGAACTGAAGCTGCGGTTTCGGCCCAGCTACTTCCCGTTCACCGAGCCCAGTGCCGAGATCGACATCATGTTCGAGCGCGGCCCGATGCAGGGGCGATGGCTGGAGGTCTCGGGCTCGGGCCAAGTGCATCCGCAAGTTGTTCGCAACATGGGGCTCGACCCCGAACGCCACATCGGCTTTGCGTTCGGCTCGGGCATCGATCGACTCGCGATGCTGCGCTACGGCATCAGCGACTTGCGAGCTTTCTTTGAAGGCGACTTGCGCTTTCTTGCTCAGTTCAACTGACCTTTGACGGGTCGACATCGACATGCAATTCCCCGAGTCTTGGTTGCGCGAGTTTTGCGATCCGCCGATCCCCAGCAATGCCCTTGCTGACACGCTGACGATGGCCGGCATGGAAGTCGAAGAATCGAGACCTGCCGCGCCGACCTTTATCGGCGTGGTCGTCGGAGAGGTGATGTCGGTCGAGCGTCATCCGAACGCTGACCGCCTCAATGTCTGCCAAGTGAATGTCGGCGCCGGCCGGATGCTCTCCATCGTTTGCGGCGCGCCGAATGTGCGAGCTGGCATCAAGGTGCCGTGCGCGTTGGTCGGCGCCGAGTTGCCGCCGGCAGAGGAAGGCGGCGTGCCGTTCGCAATCAAGCTGGGCAAACTGCGCGGCGTCGAGAGCCAAGGCATGTTGTGCTCGGCTCGCGAGCTCAAGCTGTCTGAGGACCACGGCGGCCTGCTGCTGTTAAATGAGGCTGCGGTCGTTGGCGAAGACATCCGCGTGCACATGGCGCTCGACGACCGCCTGTTGACGCTCAAGCTCACGCCCAACCTGGGCCATTGCTTGAGCGTTTACGGCATCGCCCGCGAGCTGTCGGCGTTGACAGGTGCGCCGTTGAAGTCGCCAGTCATCGAACCGGTCAAGCCAAGCTTCGACACGAGGCTGGTGGTCGATATCGAGGCGCCCGATCTGTGCGGTCGCTTTTCGGGTCGCATCGTCCGCGGTGTGGACCCGCGGGCCAAGACGCCGCAATGGATGATCGAACGTCTCGCGCGCTGCGGCCAGCGCTCGGTCACAGCATTGGTCGACATCTCGAACTACGTGATGTTCGAGTACGGCCGCCCGAGCCACATTTTTGATTTCGACAAGATCGCCGGTGGCCTCGTTGTGCGCTGGGGGCGCGTGGGCGAATCGATCAAGCTGCTGAATGGCAACACCGTTGCGATCGACGAGCAAGTCGGTGTGATCGCCGACGCGAACGCGGTCGAGTCGCTCGCCGGCATCATGGGCGGCGATGCCACCGCGGTGTCCGACGAGACCCGCAACGTTTACGTCGAGGCTGCGTTTTGGTGGCCCCAAGCGGTGGCAGGGCGTTCGCGCCGCTTCAACTTCTCGACCGACGCGGGCCATCGTTTCGAGCGCGGTGTCGACCCGGCTTCGACGGTCGAGCATCTCGAGCGCATTACACGGTTGATCCTCGAAATTTGTGGCGGCGAAGCTGGTGCAGTCGACGATCAAGCACCCAATCTACCGTCACGCACCCCGGTTGCGCTTCGCCTGTCGCGTGCGGACCGAGTTATCGGTATGCCGGTTTCGCAAGCCGAGGCTGAGGTGGTGATGCAGCGCCTCGGCCTGCCGTTCGAAAGCGACTCCGGTGTTATCTCGGTCACGCCACCGAGCTGGCGCTTCGATCTGCAGATCGAGGAAGACCTGATCGAGGAGGTGATTCGTGTCATCGGCTACGACAAGCTGCCGCTGTCGTCACCGCTCGCTGCGTTGTCGCCGCGAGTACGCAGCGAGGCGCAGCGCAGCCTCGATGCACTGCGCCATGAGATGGCGGGCCTCGACTACCAAGAGACGATCAATTTCAGTTTCGTCGACGCCGACTGGGAGCACGAACTGGCGGGCAACCCCGACCCGATCAAGCTCGTCAATCCGATGGCCAGCCACTTGGCGGTGATGCGCTCCAGCCTGCTTGGCAGCTTGATCGGCGTATTGCGACTGAACCTGTCGCGCAAGGCCTCGCGGGTTCGGATCTTCGAGGCGGGCCGGGTCTTCAGTCGCGATGCGCGCGTGGTCGACGGGCCACTCAGCGTTGCCGGAATTTTGCAGACGCCGCGTCTTGCGGGTCTTGCGTTCGGGCCGGCTGAAGCGCCGCAATGGGGCGAAAAGGATCG
>JAYUWC010000103.1:0-6316 GCA_043753755.1 Rhizobacter sp. | reverse complement strand
TCGAATTGCGCGCCCGAGCCACGCAGATGGCGCACCGCGAGCTCATGGCCCAGCGAGCCGTAGTGGTCGACTGCCGCAAGGCGTTGACCCTGTGCGAGAAGGCGCTGCTCCGCACCGACGAGCTCCAGGGCATTCTCAAAGACGAGCAGCGCGAGCGCGAACGCTTGGCTGAACAAGACGTCGACGACGACCTCGCCATTGCACGCCGGCACTCGACCGAAAGCCTCGCATGGACCTGAAGCCGCTAGATCGAGTGCATGCCGATATCGCAGGGCAGCAGCGCCCGTCGCGAGCCCGACTGCTTGCAGCGCTGCCGCGGCTCAGCGGCACGGCCATCACGCTTCGCAACCGGGCCTACCAGACACCCCCCTGCATGGTGACCGGCGATCGAATCCTGATCTGGCAGGACACTGGCCCCATCAACACCATCGGTGAGTTGTCGTGCCGGCTCGCCGACTCGCCCCTGGCTTTGGCGGTCGATAGCCTCTCGCACATCGAGCCGCGCCTCGAGGGGTTCGAATCGTTCGTGCCCACCGAGACGTGTACTGCGCTGGTCGAACACGCGCTGAGCCCGATCCTGTCGATCCTGGAGCGGCTCGCCGGCGTCCCGATCGAGTGCGACGAGTTCAGACGCGGCCCGCCGGCAAATGTCTCGACCGAAGGCGTGACGATCTGCTTTTCGTTGCTCGAGTCGTCGATGCAACCCATCTTGCGCGGCTGGATTCGCACGATGCCCGAAGCCTGGCATGCGCTCGATTTCTCGCGTGCCACCACGTTCGACACTCGGCGTCACCTGTCGGTGCCGGTGCGGCTTTCGATCGAACTCGGCCACTGCAAGCTGTCGGCCCGCGAGCTCAGTGAGCTGCAAACGGGCGACGCGCTCAGGCCGATCAACCGGATCTCGCGCGATTCGCCGGCCCTCTCGGTATTGCTCACCAACGCGAGCGGCCGTTTTTCTTTCACGGCCTGTGTCTCGGGCGACGAACTCACTCTGGAGAAACCTGTGAACGCAGATGTCAACACCGGACCCGTCGGCTTCGACGACCCCACGACCAACGCGGAGTCGGGCGGCAACGATCTGCTTGCCGACATCGAGTGCGACCTGACTTTCGAACTCGGCTCGATGCGCCTGACCGTGGCCGACATCTCGCGCCTGCGCGCCGGCCAGACGATGCGACTCGGCGTTCGCCTGCAGGAGCAACCCGTGCGCTTGCTGGTCAACGGCCGGCTGATCGGGCGAGGCGAATTGGCCGCGGTCGGCGATGAGCTGGTGGTGGTCGTGACCGACACGAGCCGCCTGCCTCACATCTGATCTCTCGCACCCCGGCGCCCACGCGATGTTTAACTTTCCCGATCCAGCGATATACATACCGCTGATCTTCGCGATCGGCGTGTTCCCGATCGCGCTGGTGATGGTGACCTCTTACACCAAGATCGTCGTCGTCTTGTCGCTGCTGAAAAACGCGTTGGGCCTGCAACAGGTGCCGCCGGCCATCGTCACCAACGGTCTGGCCCTGGTGTTGACCTGGTACGTGATGTACCCGGTCGGGGCCCAGGTGGTCGAGGCGATCGAGCGGGATCAGCAGCTCCCGAAGGCCTCGCAGACGCTGACGACGATGGAAATTTTCGAGCGTGCCAAACCACCGTTGCGCGCATTTCTCGACAAACACGTCAAAACGCACGAACGCAATTTCTTCATGGACGCGGCACGCCGCCTGATGGGCGAGAAGTTTTCGGCCACCCTGGTCGACACCGACTTCGTGGTGTTGGTGCCGGCGTTCGCCGTGTCGGAGTTGACCGAGGCCTTTTTGATCGGCGTGGTCATCGCGCTGCCGTTCATCGTCATCGACTTGCTGGTCGCCAACGTGCTCATGGCGCTCGGCATGCAGATGATGTCGCCGACGATGATTTCGCTGCCGGTCAAGTTGCTGCTGTTCGTCATGCTCGACGGCTGGTCGCGACTCGCTCACGCGCTGGTCCTGACCTACCGCTAGAGAGCCCACCCGGAGCGATGCCATGACACCTGAAGCCGTCGGTCACCTCGCCCGCGAGGCCGTGTTGCTTGCGATCCTGATGTCGGCGCCACTGGTGGGCGTGGCGGCGGTGATCGGGATGCTGTTTGCCTTCTTGCAGGCGTTGACGCAACTGCAGGACCAAACCACGATTTTTGCGATCAAGCTGGTCGTCGTGCTCGGTCTGCTGCTTGTCTTGATGCCGTGGCTCAGCATCTTGGCAACCACTTTCGGTGAGCGATCGTTCGCGCTGCTGCTCGAGCCCCGATGAACCCGAACCTCATCGATCTGCCCAACCTGCTGATGACCGCAGTCATGTGCAGCCTGAGAACCATCGTGTCGTTTCAGTTGCTGCCAATGTTCGCGTCGTCTCAAGTGCCGGCGACCGCGCGGGTCGGTATTGCAATGGCGATCGTGCTGCCGGTGGTCGCGGCCCGCCAGGACATGCCCCTACCGACGCAGCTCGACGCCTGGTCGTTGCTGCTGTTGATGGTGCGCGAAGGCGGTATCGGTCTGGTGATCGGGCTCGGGTTCGGGGCGCTCTGCGCCGGCCTGCAAACCGCAGGCGACATCATCGATCACCAGAACGGTTTGACCTTCACCCAGAACATCGATCCGATTTTCGGCAACACCATATCGATCACGGCGCACCTGTTCGAGCGCGTGTTGTTCAGCGCCATGATGAGTGCGGGCCTGATGCTGATCGTCGTCGATGCGCTTTACCTCAGCTACGAGTTGTGGCCGGTGGGTCAATCGCTGCCGACGTTCGAGAGGATCGTGCCGCTTTCTCTGGTCAATCAGAGCGGCAGGCTGTTCTCGCTGGCGCTGTTGCTGGCCGGACCGGTCTTGCTCGTTTTGTTCATTCTCGACATCAGCATGGGCATGCTCAACCGCGCCGCACCGCAGCTAAATGTCTTCAACATCACGCTGTCGATGAAACCGATCGTCGGTTTGGCGGTGCTCGCTTTCGCGATGCCGATGATCATCGAATACTCGCTCAGGGCGCTGGTCGAATTCGCTCAATTCATGCGGCAGTTGATCGCGATGAAGGTCTGACCATGTCCGGCGACAGCGGCGGCGAAAAGACCGAACAACCCTCGCATCAACGCTTGATTGAGGCGCGCAAGAAGGGCCAGGTTGGCAAGAGCAACGAACTTGCGGCGTCGCTTTCTTTTCTCGCAGGCATTTTGTGTGTCATGTCGATGATCGGCTACAGCGCCCGCAAGCTTGCCGATCTCTTTCTCGCGGTCGAGCGCTCGTTCGAGTCGTTGTCGACGGTCACGCTCGCAGCGCTGACCATGGAGGCGCTGTCGCTGTTTGCCCAGCTGGCATTGCTGCCGACTTTTTTTGCGGCAGCGGTTTACACCGGGGCACTTTGGCTGCAGGTCGGCCCGGTGTTCAGCATCGACCCGATCATGCCGAAGATGGAAAATCTGAATCCGGTGTCTGGCCTGAAGAAGTTGTTTTCGATGAAGTCCACCGTGACGTTCTCGTTGATGCTGCTGAAGTCACTCATCGTTGCAGGCGCGATCTGGATCGTTTGCAAAAAAATTCTGCCAGACGCCGTGCGCGTCATCTACGCCGACACGGGCGCCGCCTTGGTCGTGGCTAAGACAGGTTTGACCCACATGCTGCTTTGGTGCGGTGGCGCGTTCGTGGCGCTCGGCGTTGCCGATCTGGGCTACCACCGCTGGCAGTTCATCAAAGACAACAAGATGACGATGCAAGAGGTGCGGCGCGAACACAAGCAGGACGAAGGTGATCCGCACCTGAAGGCCGAGCGCAAGCGCACGGCCCGAGAAGACGGCCCGCTCGAGCAATTGCGCTACATGCACCTCGCCTCGCTCGTGGTCAAGAACTCTGCCGACAAGCTCGTCGTCTACGTCTATCGGCCTCAGATGTTCAAGGAGCCGCTATTTCTGTTGCGCAGCGCAGGTGGCGCAACCTCTGTCGCGGTGCTGGCCGAAGCCAAGAAGCACGGTGTCAGGGTAGTGCTCGACGAGCGCCTGATCAGAACGCACTTCCCGATCGGATCGCCGGGCTCCGAGTTGCCCGAAATCCATGCGAAGCCCGTGTTGGAACACCTCGGGGTGTACCGAGGCTGACCCTCTGCCGACGCTCGAATTGTCAAGAATGGAACAGTCATGGCTTCTGCTGCTGTAGTGAATGCTCCCTCCCGGTTCGGTCGGTTCAACGACCTGGGCCTCGCGGGTTTGGTCGTGGCGGTGATCTTCATGATGGCGCTGCCGTTGCCGCCGTGGATGCTCGACATCCTCGTCGCGATGAACATCGCCGGCGGCATCGTCTTGCTGCTGGTGTCGCTCTTCATGCAATCGCCGCTCGCGTTTTCGACCTTGCCCTCGGTGCTGCTGATCACGACGCTATTTCGCATTTCGCTGAACGTGGCGACGACGCGGCAAATCCTCTTGCATGCCCACGCCGGCGACATCATCGACGCCTTCGGGCGGCTCGTGGTCGGCGGCAGCCTGATCGTCGGCCTGGTCGTCTTCCTGATCATCACGGTGGTGCAGTTCATCGTTGTCGCGAAGGGCGCCGAACGGGTCGCCGAGGTGGGCGCGCGCTTTACGCTAGACGCGCTGCCAGGCAAGCAGATGAGCATCGATGCCGACATGCGCTCCGGCGTGATTACGCAGGCCGAAGCGCTCACGCGGCGGCGAGAGCTCGTCCTCGAAAGCCAGTTTTACGGCGCGATGGACGGGGCGATGAAGTTTGTCAAGGGCGATGCGATCGCCGGCATCGTCATCGTGTTGGTCAACCTGCTCGGCGGCATCGCAATCGGCACGCTGGTCATGGACCTCGGCTTCGGTAACGCGGTGCAACGTTATTCGGTGCTCTCGATCGGCGATGGCCTGGTCACGCAGATCCCGGCGCTGTTCGTCTCGATTGCCGCAGGCATTGCCATCACCCGAACGGCGCCCGACACCTCGTCCAACCTGGGCGAGCAGATCGGACGGCAACTCGCCGGGCAGCCGCGTGCGTTGATGCTTTCGTCGTTCGTGATGGTGCTGTTCGCCGCGGTGCCGGGGTTTCCGACCATTACCTTTCTCGTGCTGGCCTTAGCGGTGGGACTGACCAGTGTGATGGTCACCCGGAGAAGCCTTCTGGGCCTGGTGTCGCAATCGATGACCCAGGTACCGGCCGCAGCTCGCGAAGGCGAAGTAAATGCTGTGGAGGTGACCGACGGATCGGCAGCCAGCAAGGACTGGTCACCCTTCCGCCTGCAACTGGGCAAGACGCTGCTGGAGTCGATCGGCGTTCCCGGCTTGAACGACGCGTTGATGCTGGAGCGCAGAGCGCTGCGCGAGCAATACGGGATTCCTTTCCCCGGAATGACGATCCAGCGCACCGACACCATCGACCCGAACGGTTTCGCCATGCTGGTTCAAGACCTGGCGGACACCACCGTGGTCATTCCCGATGGCGCGGCATTGGCCCTGGGCCACGCACTGCACGAAAAGTTCGTCGGGCTCGCGGCATTTGATTCGCCCGTTCCCACGCTTCTCGCGCCTTGCCGCTGGGTCGCCGAAGACTCGGTCGAAGCGTTGCGGGAAGCGGGCCTCGACGTGCTCATGAAGCCAGAGATCGTGGCGCGCGTGGTCGCGCGCGTGATGCAACAAAACTCGACCACGATTCTGGGTGTTCAAGAGGTGCGGCAGCTGTTGCGTGAAGTCGAAACCCGCTATCCGGATCTGGTGCGCGAGGCGCAGGCCCTTCTGCCGTTGCCACGCCTGGCCGACCTGATGGCAGCCCTGACCCGCGAGCGCGTGCCGCTGGCTGATTTGCCGGGCCTGTTGCAGGCCATCGTGACTCAGGGACCGAGCGGGCCGGCCGATCCGACGGCTTTGTTCGAGGCTTGCCGCATGGCGCTGGCCCGCAGCATCGTCGCCCGGCAAATGCACCCGGGCGACAAGCGGTTGACGGTGGTGGCCTTCGATCCCGAGTTCGAGGCCCGACTGCGTGCCTCGTTGACCGTGCGACCCGATGGGCCTGTCTTCGCGGTGCCCGCGCCGGTTGCCGAAGCAGCGCAAAAAGCGTTGCTAGCCGCCTTCGATGCTGGCGCGTCCCGGCGCGTAGTCACCTTGATCGTGCCGGCCGATCTTCGTCGCGCCAGCAGCCGGCTGTTTCGAAGCGTGCTGCCGCGCTGCGCCTGGATCTCTCACGAAGAGCTAAGCAGCAGCGGCATCGAGCCCGAGGTGGTCGCCACGGCGCGGATGCCGCCTGGCCTCTGAAACGACGGTGGCCGTGACCTCGACCTCGACCTCGACCGCGACCGCGACCGCGAC
>JAYUWC010000102.1:0-6331 GCA_043753755.1 Rhizobacter sp. | reverse complement strand
AGACGACCACGTTCGCACCCGGCTCGACCTTGGCCGAGAACAGCACCGCACCGACCCCGGTGGTCACGCCGCAGCCGATGTAGCAGATCTTGTCGAAGGGCGCGTCGCTGCGAACTTTGGCAACCGCGATCTCGGGCACGACGATGTAGTTGCTGAAGGTGCTCGTGCCCATGTAGTGCAGGATGGGCTGGCCGTCGATCGAGAAGCGCGAGGTCGCATCGGGCATCAAGCCCTTGCCCTGCGTGCCGCGAATCAGCTGGCACAAATTGGTTTTGCGCGACAGGCAAAACTTGCACTGCCGGCACTCGGGGGTGTAGAGCGGAATGACATGGTCGTCGCGCTTGACCGAGGTCACGCCGGGGCCGACCTCGACGACGATGCCCGCGCCCTCGTGGCCGAGGATCGCCGGGAACAGGCCCTCGGGGTCGGCGCCCGAGAGCGTGTATTGATCGGTGTGGCAGATGCCGGTCGCTTTGACTTCGATCAGCACTTCACCGGCGCGCGGGCCGGCGAGGTCGACCGTTTCGATCGTCAGCGGGGCGCCGGCTTTCCAGGCGACGGCAGCTCGGGTTTTCATTGGCGGCTCCAGGTGGCAAGGGGTTAGCCCATTCTCGCGCCAAGCCTTCGCGCGGCGGCCCTCGGTCAACTAAGCCGCGCCTTTGATGAGGTCGGCGGCCTTCTCGGCAATCGCAATCACCGGTGCATTGGTGTTGCCGCCGATGATGCTGGGCATGATCGACGCGTCGACCACGCGCAGCCCTTGCACGCCGTGCACGCGCAGCGCGGCGTCGACCACATCCATCACCCCCGAACCCATGCGGCAGCTGCCGACAGGGTGGTAAATGGTGTCGGCGTGATTGCGGATGAAGGTCTCGATCTGCGCGTCGGTCTGGGCACCGGCCGAGGCCGGCAATTCGCGTGCGCCGGGCGATGCCAGGGCCGGTTGCTGCAGGATGCGGCGCATCGCCTTGAAGCCGCGCATCAGGCGCTCGAGGTCGTCACGGTCGGCCAGAAAGTTGGGGTCGATCAGGGGCGCGTCGACCGGGTTGGCGCTGGCGAGTGCAACGCTGCCGCGGCTCTTCGGGCGCAGCACGCACACGTGGCAGGAGTAGCCGTGGCCGAACACGGTCTTGCGGCCGTGGTCGATCAGCTTGCCGATCACGAAATGAAGTTGCAGGTCGGGCAGGGCCTCGCTCGGCTGACTCTTGATGAAGCCGCCGGCTTCGGCGAAGTTGGTTGTCAGAAGGCCGGTCCGCGCACGCCGCCACTCGAGCATTCCTTTGACAACTTGCAGCGCGCCGCTGGCCGAGATGCCGAACAACTCCTTGGCGCCCGGCGCGTCGACCACCTGCACGACATCGGGGTGATCGTGCAGATTCAGGCCCACGCCGGCCAGGTCGTGCGCGACCGCGATGCCGTGCCGCTGCAGCTGCGCGCCGGGGCCGATGCCCGAGAGCAGCAGCAACTGGGGCGACTGCAGCGCGCCTGCACACAGCAGCACCTCACGCTTTGCCATCAGCTGCTGCAGCGTGCGGCCGATGCGCACCTCGACCCCCACCGCGCGCCGGCCGTCGAGCAGCACACGTGTGGTCGGGGTGTTGGTCATCACGGTGAGGTTTTTGCGGCCCAGGTTAGGCGCGAGGTAGCCCTTGGCGGCACTCCAGCGCTCGCCGCCTTTGTGCGTGACCTGGTACATGCCGACGCCTTCTTGTCGCTCGCCGTTGAAGTCGGCGTTGCGCGAGTAACCGGCCTGCACCGCAGCGTCGATGAATCGGGGGCCGAAGCCGTTCGGGCTTGGCAGGTCCATCACGTTGATCGGGCCGCCGGTAGCGTGCCAGGCATCGGCACCGCGCTCGTTGTGCTCCGATTTGCGAAAGTAGGGCAGCAGGTCGTCGAAGCCCCAGCCGGCATTGCCTTCGGCGGCCCAGCGGTCGTAGTCTTCGCGCGGGCCGCGGACGTAGCACATCGCATTAACCGAACTCGAGCCGCCGAGCGTCTTGCCGCGCGGTTGGTAGCCGCGGCGGCCGTTCAAGCCGGGCTGCGGCACGGTCTGGAACGCCCAGTTCGCGACCTTCGTTTGCGCCAGCAGCGCCAAGCCTGCAGGGCAGTGGATCAGCACGCTCTTGTCGACCGGCCCGGCCTCGATCAGACAGACGGTCACCTGCGGGTCTTCGGTCAAGCGCGCCGCGAGCACGCACCCGGCCGAGCCGCCGCCGATGACGATGTAGTCGAACATGGAAGTCTCCGTGTTGCGAGCGGCTGGGTTCGCGCGAAGCGAGCCGCTTTGGTTCGGCGGTGATGATAGAGGCGGGGCCACACGGCGCCGCCTTCAACCGGCGCTCTGGTAGCTTCAGATGCCGCTGACCTTTAGCGCCGCGTGCGACACTTATTTCAGACCGTACTGTGAAAGTCCAACGCATGAAGCCGCCCCGACTGTTTGCATTACTCGTGTTGCTGATCCCTTCGCGCCTGCTGGCGGTGCAGACCGATGCACCCGACTGCAGTGCACCCACCACCCAGACCGATATGAACCGCTGCGCCTTCGAGGATTTCCTCGCAGCCAACGGCGCACAAGCGGCGGTGCTGAAGGGCCTCGATCGAGGGCTGGCGGCGCCCGACCGGCAACGGCTGCGCACCGCGCAAAAGACCTGGATCGCATGGCGCACCGCGCAATGCGAGTTCGAGACCGGGAGCAGCCGCGGCGGCAGCGCGCACGAGCAGGCCCGCTGGCGTTGCGCCGCCAAGCTCACGCGAGGGCGAACCGCGGCACTCGATAAGCTGGCCAATTGCCCCGAAGGCGATATCGCGTGTCCGGGCCGAAAGCCATGAGTGCCGGTCGGGTCCACATCGCCGTTGTCGGCGCACCCACCGCGCGCGGCGCACGCGCGGTACGCAGCGCAGTGTTTGCGGCGCTTTGGGCGTGTGTCACGGCAACAGCGCTTGCGGCCCCGGTCGTTGAAACCGCGTCGGGTCGCGTCGCCGGCACGCAGACCCAAGCGATCGCGGCGTTTAAAGGCCTGCCCTATGCAGCGCCGCCGGTCGGTGTGCTGCGCTGGCGCGCCCCGCAGCCGGCGGCCGCGTGGTCAGACACTCGCGACGCCTCACTGGTGGGCAATGCCTGCCCCCAAAAGCGTGGCCTCTCGCTGGAGGGCGGCGGCGACCCCGGCACGATCGACGAAGACTGTCTCTACCTCAACGTCTTCACCCCGCGCGCCGAGCCGGGGGCACGGCTGCCGGTGATGGTCTGGCTGCACGGCGGCGCGCTGATCTTTGGTGCCGGCGGGCTGCCGCTATACGACGGAACGGCGCTTTCGCAACAGGGCGCGGTGGTGGTCACGCTGAACTACCGGCTCGGGCCACTCGGTTTCTTCGTTCACCCCGCCATCGAACGCGAGGCGCCCGGCGGCGCAGTGAATTTCGGCCTCCTCGATCAAGTTGCCGCCCTGCACTGGGTGCAACGAAACATCGCCGCCTTCGGTGGCGATCCGGGCAACGTCACGCTGTTCGGGCAGTCGGCAGGGGCGCAGAGCGTGCTGGCACTGATGAGTTCGCCGCTGTCGCGAAAACTGATGCAGCGCGCGGTGGTGCAAAGCGCCTACGGCCTGCCGGCTCGGCCACGCGCGAAGGTGAGAGAGACCGGTGTGCGCATTGCGGGCGCGCTAGGTTTGCCCGGCGCCGACGCAAGCGCGGATCAATTGCGCGCTGTGCCGGCCGAGCGCCTGGCGGCGCTGGAAGGCAACGACCTCTCGCTCGCGCCCGGCTTCATCGTTGGCGACCCGGTGGTGCCGGTCGCGCCGGTCGAAGCCTTTCGGGCCGGCACGCAGGCCAGGATTCCACTGCTGATCGGCAGCAACAGCGACGAGACCAGCGTGGCGTTGGCGTTCGGCATCCAGCCCGCGCAGTTGATTAAAAAGCTCGGGGCCGGCGGCGTGCTGGTGCGTCCGCTTTACCGCGATGTGCACGACGACGCCGAACTCGGCCGCCAGGTGGTGCGAGACGCGGTCTTCACCGCCTTCGCGCGTCGCATTGCGGTGCTGCATTCGGTCAACGCGCCGGTCTGGCGCTACTACTTCAGCCGCGTGCCGAACGGGCTGCGCGGCAAGCAACCCGGCGTGCCGCACGGCGGCGAGGTGGCGCCGGTTTTCGGCACCGCCGATCTGTGCGGCTGCACCGGCACCACGCCCACCGACGGCGACCGCGCTGCCGCTCGGGAAATGGCGGCACGATGGGTCAGCTTTGCGCGCAACGGCCGGCCTGACCTACCCGGCCTACCGAGCTGGCCGGCAGATGCAAAGTTCGACAGCATGTTGCTCGAGTTCGGCGACGAGCAGGCAGTGCGACCGGCCTTCATGCGCCACCGGCTCAACGCGTTCATCGCCGCCGGCAATCTGCTCGGGCGCTGACACGCCTCGGGCATCGCGCGCCGGCAAGATTGGCGGCTGACCGAGCATCGTGCGAACCTTGATCGTCCGTCTACAGCGCTGATGACATCTCGAGATTACACAAGGCGCCGACGAGGGCGCGACACGTCTTCATGCCGACGTAGCCCACCGCAGCTTCTGCGCCCGCCACACCGCGTTGGCGTTGCTCGCGCTGCTCGCCACCTGGTTTGCGGGCCACAGCAGTGTGTGCAGCAGCTCGGCGGTTTCGGCCAGCGTCTCCGCATCGATGCGGCTTTTGCGGCGGAAGGCTTGCCACTGGAGTTGTTTGGCACCGTCTTTACCGAACTCTCGGGTCAACGCCACCGGCGTTTGCGCGGGCAGCGCTGTGCCGCGTCGTGCGAAGGTGGCGCCGATCGCGCGTGCCAGGGGCGCACCGTCCAGGTCGGTTCGCCGGGCGATGGTGGCGATGTCGAAGAAGTCCTTCATGCGGGTGTTCGCGAAGCCACGGATCGTCATCGCGTGGTACTTCTCGGCAATGACGGTGTAGTCCGGATAGACCCTGAGCGTGGGTGCGCCCAGGTTGTCGAGCAGGACAGGGGATACGACGGTCTTCGGCCCGGGCTTCACTGCGTCGCCGAGGCCCACGTCGATCTGCAGTGCGCAGCGCACGTTGGCGATGCACCCGTTCAGCCGCACGCGGAGCCCGCGGTAGCGGTTGTCGTCACGGATCGAATCGGCGCGAACGGATTACGGGTCGAAGAGGGTGCCGTCGTCCATGTCGATCGCGGCGATAACGCGGAACGTGGCAATCAAGGTTTCGGCGTCGTCGGGGCCGAATCCCAGCAGGTCGGCATCACGTGTCGGGCGGTGCGATTGGTCGTACCAAAGAGAGAACAGCAAAGCGCCCTTGAGCAGAAAGCGATTGGCGTGCGGTGAGGCAGCGACGCGGCACAGTAGCCGCTCCAGCGCGAAGCGATTGAGCAGCAGGTTGTAGTCGTCGTTGCGCTGTTTCGCGATATTCAGCAGTCGGGCAGAACCGACGCACTGCGATTGGCGGTCATGCCGTTTTCATGCCACGACGGTTTCGAGGTAGGGCCGCATGGCTTTTTCGACACGATTGATCCGGGCAAAGTGCGTGACCTGATTCATGTCGAGCTTGCGTTGCCGCCAGGCATCCTTGAGCGCTTCGAGGGCCACATAGAGGCCGACCTTGTGACGGAACTTGAAGCAGTCGGTGATGGTTTTTGCGACGCTGTAAACGCGGATCGTCAAGCCGCGCTCGACGACGGTGTCGATGCCTTCGCCGTAAGCCGCGCCGCGCAGACGTGCGATGCGCAGTGCGGGATAGTCGAGGGCCGGTGTCTGTGTCGCTTTGGGCAGGGCGATCCAGACTTCAAATGGAAGCTGCGTGCCGATCTCGTGGAACTGAAGCGCAGAAAGCAGGCAGACCACCGCCTTGGGAACGCGCCGGCAGACCTCGATAAGGCTCTGATGCTCTGACATCGGGCCGCCCGGCAGGCCGTATAGCCCGCGCGCGATGCGTTGCAGCTGGAAGCTTCGTTGGAGCTTGATGAGCAGCTGCGGCGACTAGCCGTGCGCACGCACGTTGGCCGCGCTCAGCAGACGTTGGCGACCAGCGAGGTTGAGGATGTGTTTTGACTGGGTTTCTGCAACGCGGGAGGTTTAATGCGCGCGTTACTTGTAATCAAGTAATGCGCCATTCAAGCTAACCACTAGGCAAATGCAGATCACCTTGAGCGCGAATAAGGCGCGATGCGAGAGTTATGCGGACGCCTGAGGCATGCAATGGACAAGACGTCGCACGCGAACGGCACGCGGGCCTCAGAAAAGTCGAAGGGGTTAGCGACTTGCATCGCTAACCCCTTGATTTTTATGGCTCCCCGACCTGGGCTCGAACCAGGGACCTACGGATTAACAGTCCGGCGCTC
>JAYUWC010000101.1:0-6332 GCA_043753755.1 Rhizobacter sp. | reverse complement strand
AAAAGGGTTGCGCGTGGTGGCCTACGAGGACGGGCTCGCCAGCGCGCCGGAGCGCTTCGTGCAGCGAATCGTGGCGGTGCGGGCCGAGGCAGATGCGGCGCTGCCAGCACGCCACACACTGGATTGACGAACCGGCGCTGGCGCACAGGTAAAATCTTTCGATTCAGAGGATCCCCATGAAAGCAATTGTTGGCAGCATCGTCGCTCTGGTCACCCCGATGCAGGAAGACGGCCATGTCGATTACGTCGCCCTGCGGCGCCTGATCGACTGGCACATCACCGAAGGCACCGATTGCATCGGCGTCGTCGGCACCACGGGCGAATCGCCCACGGTGTCGATGGAAGAAAACTGCCAGATCATCCGCGCCGCTGTCGAATACGCCGCCGGCCGTGTGCCGGTGATGGCCGGCACCGGCGCCAACTCCACGGCCGAAGCCGTCGAACTCACGCGCTTTGCCAAGCAGGTGGGCGCCGACTGCCATCTGTCGGTGGTGCCTTACTACAACAAGCCGTCGCAAGAAGGCATCTACCAGCACTTCAAGGCCATTGCCGAGGCGGTCGAGCTGCCGATGGTGCTCTACAACGTGCCTGGCCGTACCGTTGCGGACATGAGCGTCGAAACCGCGCTGCGGTTGGCGAGATTGCCCAACATTGTCGGCATCAAAGAAGCGTCCGGCGAAATCAACCGCGCAGCGTGGTTGATAAAAGATGCACCGGAAGGCTTCGCGATTTATTCGGGCGACGACGGCACCGCCGTTTCGCTGATGCTGCTCGGCGGCCATGGCAACGTCAGCGTGACCGCCAACATTGCGCCGCGCGCGATGCACGATATGTGCATTGCCGCGCTCGAGGGCAAGGCCCGTGAGGCGACCGCGATCCACATGCGCTTGCTGCCATTGCACACCCATCTCTTTGCCGAGCCCAGCCCTGCGCCCGTCAAATGGGCAATGGCAAAACTGAACCTGTGCGGCAGCGCGCTGCGCTTGCCGATCACTCCGCTGACCGAGAGCGGCCAAACACGAGTCGAGGGCGCGATGCGCAGCGCCGGCCTGCTTTGACCCGCGGTCGCTCACCCGACGCCCTCTCGCCCCGTTCCGTTCATTTCGAACCGCGCCTGCGCACGTTGCGCTGCGCCACTCGCCCCTTGGAGATGCATCCCGTGACCCGTTCCCCCTCACTCTCTGCCCTGGCCATCTCGGGCGCCCTGGCCACCCTGGCGCTCGGCGGGTGCTCCAGCCTCGACAGCCTCTTCTCGGGCGACAAGATCGATTACCGGACGGCAAACTCAGGCGGCAAGACGGCTGGTCTCGAAGTGCCGCCCGATCTGACCCAGCTCACCCGCGACTCGCGCTATCAGCAGGTTCAGGGCGCCGCGGTCAGTGCCAACGAGTTTCAAAAGTCGACACCGACGACGACCACCGCGGTCGCGGCAGCAAGTACAAACCCCGTTGCCAGCCAGGCGGTCGCCGACATGCGAATCGAGCGCCTCGGCAACGAGCGCTGGCTGCGCACCGGCCTCACGCCCGAGCAGCTTTGGCCACAGCTCCAGGCCTTCTGGAAGGAGCGCGGCTTCGTGATCGTGCAAGACACGCCCACGACGGGTGTGATGGAAACCGACTGGGCCGAGAACCGCGGCAAGCTGCCGCTTGATTTCGTGCGCGCCTCGATTGGCAAGGTCTTTGACGGCGCCTACTCGACCGGTGAGCTCGACAAGTTTCGCACTCGTGTCGAGCGATCGGCGCAAGGCGGCACCGAGGTTTACATCACCCACCGCGGGATGATCGAGGTCTACAACGGCGAGCGCAAAGACAACACCTCGTGGCAACCGCGCCAGCCCGATCCGCAACTCGAGGGCGAACTGCTCTCGCGTCTCATGTTGAAGCTGGGCGCCACGCCTGAAGCCGCCAAGGCCGCCGTGTCGACACCGGGCACATCGGGCGCGCCGGCGCGAGCTCGCCTCGTCGCCGGCCAGCCTGGCGCGACGCTCGAGGTCGACGACAACTTCGACCGGGCCTGGCGCCGGGTCGGTGTGGCGCTCGACCGCACTGGCTTCACCGTCGAAGACCGTGACCGCACCCAAGGCGTCTACTTCGTGCGCTACGTCGACCCCAAGTTCGCAGGCAAGGAAGAACCGAGCCTGTTCGCGAAAATCTTCAGCTTCGGCAAAAAAGACGAAAGCGGCGGCCCGGCGCGATACCGCGTCAGCGTCAAGGGCGAAGGCGACAAGAGCACCGTGACCGTGCTCAACGGCCAGGGTCAGCCCGAGAACGGCGACACCGGCAAGCGGATCACCGCACTGCTGCTCGACGACCTTAAGTAAATCAGGCGTAGCGACCGCTCGATGCGCTTTTGCAGCCTGGGCAGCGGCAGCGCCGGTAACGCCACACTCGTCGAGGCCTGCAATCGCGGCACTGTCAGCCGGGTGTTGATCGACAGCGGCTTTTCGCTGCGCGAGCTGGCGATGCGGCTGGGCCGTGCAGGCTTGGGCATCGACGACCTCGATGCGATATTCGTTACCCACGAGCATGGCGATCACGTCGGTTGCGCCTTAACCCTGGCCCGGCGGCATGGTGTTCACCTTTGGATGAGCCGCGGCACTTGGCGCGCGCTTGGAGAACCCGAGTTGCCTTTGGGCCTGCTTAACTTCGCCCGGGACCGACAAGAAATCGAGATCGGCGCTCTGCGGCTGTCACCCTTCACGGTCACGCATGACGCGCTCGAACCGCTGCAACTGCGCCTCACAGACGGTGCGCGTCACCTCGGTGTGGTGACCGACCTTGGCTCGATCACGCCCCACGTTGTCGAGAATTTGCAAGCGTGCGACGCCCTGCTGCTCGAATGCAACCACGACCGTGCAATGCTGGCGTCGTCAAGCTACCCCCAATCGCTGAAGGCGCGCATCGGCGGCCGCCTCGGTCACTTGCCCAATGATCTTTCGGCGCAGCTACTGGCGGCCTGCTTTCACGACCGCCTGAGGCATTTGGTTGCCGCCCACCTTAGCGAACGAAACAACACGCCTGAACTGGCGCGCGCGGCTCTTGCAGGTGCCTGCGGTCTGCAGCCCGACGCTATCGTCGTGGCCGACCCGTCGCTCGGCTTTGGCTGGCTCGATATGCATTGATCTCGCCCAGAAAAGCAGAAACGAAAAAGCCGCCCGGAGGCGGCTTGTGTAAGACGGCAAGAGCCGGTTTACTTTTTCATCGCGTCAGCAGCTTTGCCAGCAGCGTCTTTGGCAGCGTCGGCTGCCTTGCCAGCAGCATCTTTGGCAGCGTCAGCGGCTTTGCCCGCAGCGTCTTTCATCGCGTCGGCGGCGGCAGCGCCACCAGCCGATGCTGCACCCATCGCAGAACTGGCGCTGCCCATCGCACCGCTCGCACCAGCCATAACTTCGGTAGCAGCAGCCGAAGCTGCGGTGCTGACTGCAGAGGCAGCGGCCGAAGCGGCTTCAGCAACGGCCGGTGCGGCAGCAGCCGAGGCGGCAGCAGCGGGCATCTCTTCCTTCTTGCCACAAGCAGTCAGGGCAACGGCTGCAAAAAGCGAAGCGAGCAAAAGTGACTTGGTCATAGGTGTCCTCTGAATCATTAGGGTTCGAACAATTGGCGATCGTTGCGGGAGCCCTTACCTGCGCAGAGTCCCAGCGTCTCGAGATGCAAATAGCGACAAATGCCCCTTGCACCTAGCCCTCAAGTATAGACGGCTCTGCTCAACGCGCCCTACAGCCCGGTTGTCGTTGCCGGGAACGCTTCTTCGGAGCGTTGCAAAACTGCATCAATTTGTTCTCGACACTGGATCTCGTCTGCGCGCTCGCGCGAGAGCCGTCCGCGGTGGCGCTCGACGTCCGACAACCGCACGCTCAGCAGCCCGGTCGCAAGCAGCACGGTCGGGAAATCACCGGTGCCGACCTCGACATTGGCGCGGCAGCTGACGACATGCGACCACGTGCGGCGCCACTCGACCCAGCGCGCGTGTCGGCGCGACACCTCGTCGAACTGGCGTGCCACCAGACACAGCTTGCGACTCGAGGCGGCCCACGACGCGAAGTGCTCGACCACGGCCCGCTCGCCAAGTGGCCAGTCGGCAAAGTCTTCATCGCACAACCACAGTTCGCGGCAACCGACGCTGGCCGCCTGCTCAAAAACGTAGCGCAACGCGGTGTGAAATTCACTGCGCGTGGCGATCAGCGAATGTGGCAGATCTGGCGATAGAGGCGTCGAAACGTCGGTCATGGGCGTGTCTCGTTCAATTGCAGCCAGCCGGCCTCACACCATTCATCCAGCAAAGCACGCGCCTCGACACTCAGCGCATGCAATTCGTTCGCAGCAAGCCACCGGCAATCAGCAAGCCGTCGCATCAGTGTCGCATCACGGCCGCTGGCGCGAAATGACTCGCCGTTGATGAACATGTGAAAGTCGTCATACAACATGCGAGTGCGCTGATCGAGCTTGATGCCGGTGTCGACCGAGATAACCGAGCCGAGCGCGCGCCCCGCGTCGTCGAACCAAACGCCACGCTTGGGCTCGCTCAGCACCTCGCCCAGTGCACAGGCAAGCACCTTCGGATCGGCGAGCAGGCGCGCCACCGCGTCGGTCGCGAACTGCTGCAGGTCGCGTGGTATGCGACCGGGCGTGTCTGTCGCAGGCTGCTTCGAGTCGCTGTACAGCGGACCGCGGTCGTCGGCATCGGCGGCGTCGAGCACGCGCTGCAGCACCTCGCATGCGATCTCGTCCCGGCCCGCGGCGCGAAAACCGATCGAGCACGTGGTGCACTCGCCCTCGGCCACGCCGTCATGGGCCCATCCGGGAGGCAGGTAGAGCATGTCGCCCGGCTCGAGCAGCCATTCATGTTCGGGCTCGAAGCGGGCGAGGATCTTGAGCGGCGCATCAGCCACGAGCTCGGGCGAGCGAAGGCGGCCGATGCGCCAGCGCCGACGGCCTTGCGCCTGCAGCAAGAAGACATCGTAGGAGTCGACATGCGGGCCGACGCCGCCGCCGTCGCTGGCATACGAGAGCATCAGATCGTCGAGGCGCGCATCGGGCACGAAGCGAAACGCGTCGAGCAACTCGCGCGCTAAGGGCACATGGAGGTCGAGCCCCTGAACGAGCAACGTCCACTCACGTTGCTTGAGCGGCGGCAAGGCGGCGCGTTTTAGCGGCCCGTTCCGCACCGACCACCGCTCGCTGTGACGCACGATCAGGCGCGACTCGACCTCGTCGCTCGATGCCAATTCGAACAACCGGGCGCGGTCGATCAACGTGACGCCACCTGGCACAGCCTGGCGCACTAGCAGCGGCTTTTTTTGCCAGTGGCGACGCATGAAAACCTGCGGCGAAAGGCCGCCCAGCAACGGGCTCGCGAGAGAAATGTCCATGTCTGATTGTGCGATCATCGATCGATGCTAATCACCTCTCCCTGCGTCGTCAGCCTGACCTGGAAACTCCAAGACACCCAAGGCCAACTCATCGACGAACTCAAAGACCCGGTCGAGTTTTTTTATGGGGGCGACGACCTGCTTGCCAAGGTCGAAGAAGCGCTGCTCGATCAAGCGGCGGGCTATGCGACCACGTTGCACATCGAGCCCGAACACGCGTTCGGCGATTACGACGCCGCACTGGTTTTCTTCGAAGAGCGCAGCGTGTTGCCCGATGCCGCGGTCGGCATGCAATTCGACGGCCTTCCCCCAGGCGCAACCACGCAAGACATGCCGAGCGACGCGATCTACACCGTCACCGAGGCTTACCCCGGTCATGTGGTGCTCGACGGCAACCATCCGCTTGCCGGGATCGCCCTGCGACTGGAAATGGTGGTTTGCGATGTGCGCGCGGCTACCGAAGCCGAGATCGAAGCGGGCAGCGTCGGTCAACCTATCTTCACCGTGATGAACACCGCACCGAGCGGAACGCTGTTCCACTGAAGCGCTGAAACAGGCGGTGCGCGCGGTGGCTCAAACTGCCTCTTCGACCGCCGCTCGCCCCTCGGGCGTCGTCACCGGCCCCTTGCCACTGAAGCGGTCCAGCGCGAGGTAGATCACCGGTGTGATGTAGAGCGTGACCGCCTGAGAAAACACCAGCCCGCCAACGACCGCCAAACCGAGAGGCTGGCGCAACTCTGCTCCTGCCCCCAAGCCGAGCGCGATCGGCAATGCACCCATCAGCGCGGCCAGAGTCGTCATCATGATCGGCCGAAAGCGCAGCACGCAGGCTTCGCGAATCGCGTCTGCCGGAGCCATGCCGCGGTTGCGCTGCGCATCGAGCGCGAAGTCGATCATCATGATCGCGTTCTTCTTGACGATGCCGATCAGGAGCAGGATGCCGATGGTCGCTATCAGGGTGAGG
>JAYUWC010000100.1:0-2027 GCA_043753755.1 Rhizobacter sp. | reverse complement strand
CGATAGTCTGGCTGCTGCCGACGGTTCGATCGGCTTGAGCTTCGAAATCGCATACGGCCATGCGTTCAAGGCGGCGCCGCGCCTGCGCCCAGGTGAGGCCACGACCGTGTCGCTCGACGACATGCGTGCGATGGTGCGATCTGGCAGTGGCCGCACACAGGGCAAGGCTCGTCCGCTGCGCTAAACTCCTTGGGCCGCATTGAGCCCATTCCGGCAGTCTTCGCACTCGGTTCCGAGGCAGTGATTTGAGGCAGCAGTTCGAGCCAATATTTCAAGCAACGCGCCGCCAGCACATCCAGCGACCCAAACACCGATTGACCCCCACGCGCTCATGTCAGCAAGCATTACCCACCCCCGGATAGCCCGCGCGTTCGCGCCGGGCCCGTTGCGCTTCGGCGCCGAAGCGGCCGCTGGCGAGCAGACGGTGCAATGGCTGTTGCGCCGGAACTGCTCGACCACACCGCGCCAGATGATGGGCTTCTACCTCTCGCTTTGCGTGGTCTCGATGTTGATCGGCATGTTTTTCTGGGTGCAGGGCGCGACGCTGGTGATGCCGTTCGCCTGGCTCGAGCTGGTGGCAGTCGGCACCGCGCTGCTGATCTATGCGCGCCACGCCACCGACAACGAGCGCATCGATTTGAAAGGCGGCCGCCTGGTTGTCGAGCATGTTTCAGGGCGGCATGTAGAGCGCGCCGAGTTCGTGCCGGCTTGGGTCCGCATCGAGCCCGAGCATGGTGACCGCTCGCTGATCGAACTCTCGGGGCAGGGCCAGCGGATTGCGATTGGGCGCTTCGTGCGGCCCGAGTTGCGCCGCCAACTCGCCGACGAATTGCGCTGGGCCCTGCGCCGCGCACCAGCCGCGACCGAATCCGACGACAAATCCGAAAACTGAAGTGGCAACCATGAAGACGATGAAAGCACTGTGGCGCCGGGCCGGCCAATTGGGGTTGACGCTGTGCGCGCTGTTGGCAACGAAAGCAGCGATGGCCGTTCGCGATTTGCCCGGTGGCCCGGCCGTCAACCAGATCGACCTGCACCCTGCTGTCACCGAAATCGCCGCCGACCAGCATTGGCTGCACTACTTCATGCTCTGGGTCTGCTCGATCATCTTCATCGGCGTGTTCGGCGTGATGTTCTATTCGATCTTCAAGCACCGCAAGTCGCGCGGCGCGAAGTCGGCCAACTTTCATGAGAGCACCACGGTCGAGATCGTCTGGACGATCGTGCCCTTCATCATCGTGATCCTGATGGCGCTGCCGGCGACCAAGGCCGTGGTTGCGATGAAAGACACGAGTGCTGCCGACCTCACGATCAAGACCACCGGCATGCAGTGGAAGTGGGGCTACGATTACCTGAAGGGCGAGGGCGAGGGCATTGGTTTTGTCTCCACGCTCGATGCGGCGCAGCGTGAGGCGTCTGATTCGGGCAAGCCGCCGCCGATGGACGACTACCTGCTCAAGGTCGACAACCCGCTCGTGGTGCCGGTCAACAAGAAGATTCGCATCATCACGACCGCGAACGACGTGATCCATGCGTTCTACGTGCCGTCGCTGGGCGTTCAGCAAAGCGCGATACCCGGGTTCGTCCGTGACACATGGTTCCGCGCCGAGAAGGTCGGCACCTACTATGGCCAGTGCTCGCAGCTGTGTGGCAAAGAGCACTCTTACATGCCGATCCAGGTGAAAGTGTTGTCTCAGGTCGACTACACCGCCTGGGTCAATGCGAAGCAACACGAAGCAGCGGCTTTGGCAGACGACCCGGCCAAAGTCTGGGTGCTCCCCGACTTGATCGCACGCGGCGAAAAGGTCTACGCCGGCAACTGCGCGGTGTGCCATCAGGCCAACGGAAAGGGGGGTGGCCCGATCAAACCGCTGGATGGCGCGGCGGTGGTGCTCGACGCCGACATCGGCAAGCAGATTCATGTGCTGCTCAATGGCCAGAACAACGGCGCAATGCCTTCCTGGAAGCAGCTCTCCGACACCGAACTCGCTGCGGTGATCACTTACACCAAAAACAACTGGTCGAAC
>JAYUWC010000099.1:0-6342 GCA_043753755.1 Rhizobacter sp. | reverse complement strand
CGAAGCGGGCGCGTCGAGCGAGGCGATCGGGGTGCGCTCGCCCAGGCTCATCGCCTCGCCACGAAAACCGCTGAAGTCGGCGAGCGTGATCGCGCAGTCAGCGACCGGCACCTGCCACGGGCCGACCATCGGGTCGCGGCTCGAAAGGCCACCGACCGTGCGGTCGCCGATCGTGATCAGAAAGCGTTTGCTGGCAACCGTGGGGTGACGCAGCACATCGAAAGCGACCTGCTCGAGCTTCACGTCAGTCAGGGCCAACGCAGCAGCATCGCGCGCAACACGGCGCACGTCGCGCAGCATCTTCGGCGGCTTGCCGAGCAGCACTTCCATCGGCATCGCGATCGACCGATCGCCACCCGGGCCGTCTTCGAGGACGAGTTCTTTCTCGGCCGTCGTCACGCCGACCACCGCGAACGGGCAGCGCTCACGCTCGCACATCGCGCGAAAGACCGGCAATGCCGCGGCGGCGACGGCCATCACGTAACGCTCCTGGCTTTCGTTGCACCAGATCTCTTTGGGTGCCAGGCCGCTCTCTTCGACCGGTACCTGGCGCAGATCGAAACGTGCGCCCATGCCGGCGCCGTCGACCAACTCAGGGAAGGCGTTCGAGATGCCACCCGCGCCGACATCGTGAATCGCGAGGATTGGGTTTGCCTCGCCGAGCGCCCAGCAATGGTTGATGACCTCTTGCGCACGGCGTTCGATTTCGGGGTTGCCGCGCTGTACCGAATCGAAGTCGAGCGCCGCCGCGTTGGCACCGGCCGCCATCGAGCTGGCTGCGCCGCCGCCCATGCCGATCCGCATGCCCGGGCCGCCGAGCTGGATCAACAAGGTGCCCGCCGGGAACGCGATTTTCTGAGTCTGCGAGGCCGCGATCGAACCCAGCCCGCCGGCAATCATGATCGGCTTGTGATAGCCGCGGCGCACCGCGGCGGCGCCCTCGCCCACCGTCTGTTCGAACACGCGAAAGTAGCCGGCAAGGTTGGGCCGGCCGAACTCGTTGTTGAAGGCCGCGCCACCCAGCGGGCCCTCGACCATGATCTGCAGCGCGCTGGCAATGTGCTCTGGCTTGCCGACAGGTGCGCGCTCCCAGGGCTCGTTCGTTCCCGGCAGGTGAAGATTGGAAACGCTGAAGCCGGTCAAGCCGGCCTTGGGCTTCGAGCCGCGGCCGGTCGCGCCTTCGTCTCTGATCTCGCCGCCGGCGCCGGTCGAGGCGCCGGGATAGGGCGAGATGGCCGTGGGGTGGTTGTGCGTCTCGACCTTCATCAGCACATGGACCGGCTCGGTGCGGGCCGAATACACCGGCGAGTTGGTGTAGCCCTGCGGCAGCCAACGTTCGATCACGCCGCCCTCCATCACCGAGGCGTTGTCGCTGTAGGCAACTATCGTGTGTTGCGGGCTCGTCGCCTCGGTGTGGCGAATCATCTGAAACATCGAACGGGTTTGCGGCACGCCGTCGATGACGAACTCGGCGTTGAAAATCTTGTGGCGGCAGTGCTCGCTGTTGGCCTGCGCGAACATCATCAGTTCGACATCGCTCGGGTTGCGCTCGAGCGCGCGGAAGGCGGCGACCAGGTAGTCGATCTCATCCGCCGATAGAGCCAGGCCGAACTCGACGTTCGCGCGGACCAACGCCTCGCGCCCGGCACCCAACACGTCGACATGCTGCAGCGCCGCGGCAGGCCGTTCATCGAACAGGCGAGACGCGTCGTCGCGCGCCAACAGCACGCTTTCGGTCATGCGGTCGTGCAGCAGCGCGGCGGCGGTTTGCAAGGCTTCGGCAGCTAGCGGTTTGCTGCCGCCGAGCAGGCCGCTCTTGAGGCTCAGCCGGTATTCGGTGACCCGCTCAACGCGCCGCACCGAGGCGCCGCAGTTGTGCGCGATGTCGGTTGCCTTCGAGGCCCACGGCGAGACGGTGCCGAGCCGCGGTGCCACGACGATGAGCGTGCCTTCGCTCGGGCCGGCGTAAACGTCGCCGTAGCTCAAAAGGCCGGTCAGTTTGTCGTGCTGCTCGCGGGTGAGTTCGGTGTCGCTCCAGACCCAGTGCACGCTCCTCGCCGCGAGGCCGAGGATGCGCGGGCTGACCGCTTGCAAGCGCGGCAGCAGCGCCCGTGCCCGAAAGCCGGAGAGCGCGTTGCCGCCCTCGAAGTGAGACAGGTGCTTGAGAGAGGTGGTCACGCGGCGAGCCCGAAGATAAAGAGGTAGTCGAAGCGCGCAGGGTCGCCCCGGTGGGAGCGCCAGATTTTAGGGGGACGAATGTGATAATCCGTCGATGACGATCACGATCAAAACACCCGCCGATGTCGAAGCGATGCGCATTGCCGGCCGGCTCGCCTCCGAGGTCTTGGACCTGCTCACATCGCACGTTAAACCCGGTGTCTCTACCGACGAGCTGGACCGAATCGCGCACGACCACATCGTGAACGTGCAGCAAGCCATTCCTGCGCCGCTGAATTACGCGCCGCCGGGCTACACACCCTACCCGAAGTCGATCTGCACCTCGATCAACCACCAGGTCTGCCACGGCATCCCGAACGAGCGTCCGCTCAAGAACGGCGACATCGTCAACATCGACATCACTGTCATCAAAGACGGCTGGCACGGCGACACCAGCCGGATGTTCGTCGTCGGCGAGGGCTCGATCGCGGCCAAGCGCCTGTGCCAGTTCACTTACGACGCCATGTGGAAAGGCATCGTCAAGGTCAAGCCCGGCATCAAACTCGGCGACATCGGCCACGCGATTCAAACCTTCGCCGAAACCAACGGCTTCTCGGTCGTGCGCGAGTTTTGCGGCCACGGCATCGGCCAGAAGTTTCACGAAGAGCCGCAGGTGCTGCACTACGGCCGCCCGGGCACGCTCGTCGAGTTGGTGCCGGGGATGATGTTCACGATCGAGCCGATGATCAACGCCGGCCGCCGCGAGATTCGCGAGCTGGGCGACGGCTGGACGATCCTCACCAAAGACCGCTCGCTTTCGGCGCAGTGGGAGCACACGGTGCTGGTCACCGACACCGGCTACGAGGTGATGACGCTCTCGGCCGGCAGCCCGCCACCGCCGGCCTTTGTGACGGCCTGAACGGCGTCAGCTGATGGCCGCCGCACCGGAGGCGCCGACTCTGGCGTCCGACTTGTCGGCGACGCCGGGCGCCCTGGCTTTGCCGGAACTGCGTGCGCGGTTTCGCGGCGGCAAGGCGACTCTGCTCAGTCACTTCGCCGAGGCGCGACCCACCGCGCCCGCAGCTGCCAAACTGATCAGGGCGCTCTCGAGACACGTCGATGAAACCTTGATCGATCTCTGGCATCGGGCTGCGATGCCGGACGGCACCGCACTGCTCGCGGTGGGAGGCTATGGCCGCGGCGAACTGTTCCCGTACTCCGATGTCGATGTGCTGGTGCTGCTGCCGCCGAACGAAGGCGGCACCGCATCGAAAACGGCGATCGAAGGGTTCATCACCGCGTGTTGGGATATCGGGCTGGAAATCGGCTCCAGCGTACGCAGCGTCGGCGATTGCATCGCAATGGCCAAGAGCGACGTAACCGTCCAAACCGCGCTGCTCGAGTCGCGCTACTTGTACGGTTCGCGGCGGGTGTTCACGACGTTTCGGCTCGCCAACACACAGGCGATGGATGCCAAGGCTTTTTTGCGCGCCAAGACGCTCGAGATGTCACAGCGCCACCGCAAATTCGAGGACACGCCGTATGCGCTGGAGCCCAACTGCAAAGAAAGCCCCGGCGGCCTGCGCGATCTGCAGGTCCTGATCTGGATCGCGCGTGCGGCAGGTTTCGGCAAGACCTGGGCGGCGCTGGCCGCAAAGGGTTTGATCACGCCGTTCGAGGTCAAGCAGCTGAACCGCAACGAAGGCTTGCTCAAGCTGATTCGCGCACGACTGCACCTGATCGCGGGGCGGCGCGAGGATCGCCTGGTGTTCGATCTGCAAACAGATGTGGCCGAGAGCTTCGGCTACCGCGGCACTCTGGGCCAGCGTGCCTCGGAAGTGCTGATGCGGCGCTACTACTGGGCCGCGAAGGCCGTGACCCAACTCAACCAGATTTTGTTGCTCAACATCGAGGAGCGCATCGAAGGCTCACAAGACGCGCCGATGCAGCCGATCAACGAAAAGTTTCTCGAGCGCGGCGGCATGCTCGAAGTCGCGAGCGACGATCTCTATCGGCGTGACCCACACGCGATCCTCGAAACCTTTTTGGTCTACCAGCAGACCGTCGGCCCTCAAGGCCTTTCGGCCCGCACCTTGCGCGCGCTCTACAACGCCCGAGATCTGATGGACGCGAAGTTTCGCCATGACCCGGTGAACCGCGCGACCTTCATAAAAATCCTGATGGAAAGCGAGGGCCAGACCCACGCCTTCAGGCTGATGAACCAAACCAGCGTACTGGGGCGCTACCTGTGGGTGTTTCGCCGAATCGTCGGGCAGATGCAGCACGACCTTTTTCACGTCTACACGGTCGACCAGCACATCCTGATGGTGCTGCGCAACGTGCGGCGTTTCTTCATCCCCGAGCACGCCCACGAGTACCCGTTCTGCTCACAACTCGGGGCCAGCTTCGACAAGCCCTGGGTGCTCTACATCGCGGCCTTGTTTCACGATGTGGCCAAGGGCCGTGGTGGCGATCACTCCGAGCTCGGCGCGGTCGAGGCGCGGCGTTTTTGCCGTGACCACGGCGTGCGCGGCGACAACGCGGCACTGATCGAATTCTTGGTCGAAAAGCACCTGACGATGTCTCGCATCGCCCAAAAAGAAGACCTCTCCGACCCCGACGTGATCGATGCGTTTGCAAAATTGGTCGGCAACGAGCGCACGCTGACTGCGCTGTACCTGCTGACCGTGGCCGACATCCGCGGCACCAGCCCGAAAGTCTGGAATGCCTGGAAAGGCAAGCTGCTCGAAGACCTCTACCGCCTGACGCTGCGCGCACTCGGCGGCGCACGACCGAACATGGATGCCGAGGTTGAAGCCCGCAAGATCGAAGCGCGCCACATGCTCAATCTGGCGTCGCTCTCGGTCGGCATCGAGAAACCGCTTTGGGAGACGTTGGAGCTGAGCTACTTCGCCCGCCACGACGCCGCCGACATTTCTTGGCACACGCGCGTGCTTGCAGGCCATGTCGGCTCGGCCAGGCCGGTGGTGCAAGCGCGGGTCTCGCCGCTCGGCGAGGGCCTGCAGGTGCTGGTGTATGCGCCCGACCGGCCCGATCTCTTCGCGCGTATTTGCGGCTACTTCGACAGCGCCGGCTTCAACATCCTCGATGCCAAGGTGCACACCACGCGCAGCGGCTACGCGCTCGACACCTTTCAGGTCAACACCTCGAGCTATGACACCCAATACCGCGACCTGATCTTGTTCGTCGAGAACCAGCTCGCGCTGGCACTGATCGACACCGGTGCGCTGCCTGAGCCCGGGCGCGGCCGAATCTCGCGCCGGGTGAAGTCGTTTCCCATCCTGCCCCGTGTCACCTTGCGGCCCGACGAGCGCGCGCAGCGCTGGCTGCTGGGCGTCTCGGCGAGCGACCGCTCGGGCTTGCTCTTTTCGAT
Organism: Rhizobacter sp.; assembly: GCA_043753755.1. Lineage (GTDB taxonomy): Bacteria > Pseudomonadota > Gammaproteobacteria > Burkholderiales > Burkholderiaceae_C > LMDS01. The sequence continues at coordinate 791 of JAYUWC010000099.1, read as the reverse complement.
CGCGGTCGTGCTCGCACGCCACCACATCAACCTGCAACTGGCAAAAATCACCACGCTGGGCGAGCGGGTCGAAGACACCTTCTTGATCGATGGCCCGGGCCTGCAGCAAAACCGTATCCAGCTGCAGATCGAGACCGAACTGCTCGATGCTTTGGCACCCTGACCGCCGCGTGCCGACACCCTCATGCTGACCACCCTTGCCGCCACCGAAGCGCTGGCCCATCTGGCCGACTTCAGCGCCATCATCGACGCCCGCTCCGAGACCGAGTTCGCACTCGACCGCCTGCCGGGCGCCGTCAACTGGCCTTCGCTGACCGACGCCGAGCGCATCGTGATCGGTACCGAGTACGTTCGGGTCTCGCCGTTTCTCGCCAAGAAGCGCGGTGCTGCGATGGTGGCTCGCAACATCGCCGGCCACATCGAACGTGAGGTGCTCGAGCTGCCGAAAGACTGGCGCCCGCTCGTCTACTGCTGGCGTGGCGGCTCGCGCAGCGGCGCGCTCGCGACCGTGCTCGACCAGATCGGTTTTCGGGTAACCCGTCTCGAGGGCGGCTATCAAGCCTGGCGGCGTGCAGTGGTCGCTGCCCTCGATGAGTTGCCTTCGCGCTTCGACTACCGCGTCATTTGCGGCAGCACCGGCTCGGGCAAGAGCCGGCTGCTGCAGGTGCTGCGTGCGCGAGGCGCGCAAGTGCTCGACCTCGAAGCGCTGGCCAATCACCGCGGGTCGGTGCTCGGCCTGGTGCCGGGCAGCCCGCAGCCGAGCCAGAAGCAGTTCGAGTCTCGGATCTGGG
>JAYUWC010000098.1:0-6349 GCA_043753755.1 Rhizobacter sp. | reverse complement strand
TGCGCTCGGCGAACGCGTCGAGCGCCTGATCGGCGACGGCACGCCACCGCATTGCGCGAGCGCCCGCCAACTGGCCAGCGATTGGCAGAATTTGGTGGGCCGCTTTGTGCGGCACGACGAAGCCTTGCGCGAAAGACTCCTCGCAGCCTATGAGAACGAACCGCTGCTTCAGGCCGGGGCGGTCTTCACGCCGAAAGTACTGCACTACGTTCGGCAGGCGGCAGGCGGTACTTGACCCTCACGCTGCGTGAGGGAGGACGATGCGATGACTCCCATCCAAAGAGGTTCACCCGATGTCCACGCTGCCCACCAACATCGTTCGCCACGGCGAGCCGAGCCGCTCGGCGCTGAGCGTCGCCTCTTTGCGCGCCGTGCACCAGTTGCTCGACGAGCCGCTGGTTTTGTCGGACCCGATCGCGCTGCCCCTGCTGGGCGCGTCCACCGAGGCCGCGCTGCGGGACGATCCCTTCGCACTGAACGACCCCATGTCGCGGGGCCTGCGCGGCGCACTTGTCGCTCGCAGCCGGCTCGTTGAGGACGAGCTGTCGCGTTGCGTGGCGGCGGGTGTGCGCCAGTACGTCATCGTGGGCGCGGGTCTCGACACGTTCGCGTATCGCAATCCGTACCGCGATGAAGGTGTGCGGGTCTTCGAGGTGGACCATCCCGGCACACAGCGCTGGAAGCGGCAACTGTTGGCCGAGTCCCGAATCGGTGTGCCCGCGTCGCTGAGATTCGTGCCGGCAGACTTCGAGCGCGACGATTTGGCAAGTGCACTGCGGCAGGCGGGGTTTCGTGCCGACCAGGCGGCCTGCGTCAGCTGGATGGGCGTGACCATGTATCTCACGGCCGCCGCCGTGACGGCGACACTTCGCACGGTCGCCGGCTTTGCAGCAGGCAGTTGCCTGTGCTTCGACTACCGTGTGCCCTTGCCGATGCTTAACCCGGTCGAGCGGGCCATCAACGGTGTGATGGAACAGCGGGTTGCCGCGCTCGGCGAGCCGTGGCTTTCGACGTTCGATCCAACGCAGCTTCGAAGTCAACTACTCGAACTGGGTTTCAGTACCGCTGAGAGTGCCGCGCCAGAAGATCTCAACACGCGATATTTCGCTCGGCGCAAGGATGGCCTCCGCACGGGAGGAGGCGTGCGCATCATGTGCGCGAACAAGTACGAGTGATGTGGTGTCCCTGCGGTACGGCGAAGCGTCCTCGAGCTGCATGGATGCATCGAATGGGTAGGCCGGTTGGCGCCATCGGCACCCGAACCGACTGCCGACGCGAGCCCGTCGCCCGGCCCGCACCGTGCACATCACCGCATCCACACAGGCCTCCGGCGATTCGCGAGCGCTTCGGAAGTGTCGAGTTGCTTACCCAGGAACGCCGACAGCGTGGACCGCTTCTAGAGGTAGAAGTGGCCCATCGCTGCAATCATCAAATAGACATCGCGTGACCTGTGGCGCTTGCGCGCGAAGCCCCGGCGGCCTGACCCTCATTGTTCGGCAAAGGCGCGCTCGATCACGAAAGCGCCCGGCGTCGAGGTGTTGCCCTCTTTGAAGCCGCGCGTTTCGAGCATGTGCTTCAGGTCGCGCAGCATGCCGGGGCTGCCGCAAATCATCACGCGGTCGTGCTCGGCATCAAGTGTGGGCACGCCGAGGTCCGCGAACATCTTGCCGCTTTCCATCAACTCGGTCACGCGCCCCATGTTCTTGTAGGCCTCACGGGTCACCGTCGGGTAGTAGCGCAGCTTGCTCGAAATCATGTCGCCAAGAAACTCGTGCGCCGGCAGGTGTTCGGTGACGAGGTCGTGGTACGCAAGCTCGTCTTTCGTGCGCACGCCGTGCACCAAGACCACCTGCTCGAAACGCTCGTAGGTTTCGGGGTCGCGGATGATGCTCATGAAGGGCGCGAGGCCGGTGCCGGTCGAGAGCAGGTAGAGCCGCTTGCCGGGGATGAGGTAGTCGATCACCAGCGTGCCGGTCGGCTTCTTGCCGACGATGACGGTATCGCCGACCTTGATGTGCTGCAGCTTCGAGGTCAGCGGGCCGTCGGGCACCTTGATGCTCAAGAACTCGAGGTGGTCTTCATAGTTGGCGCTGACGATGCTGTAGGCGCGCAGCAACGGCTTGTCGTTGACCTTGAGGCCGATCATCGTGAAGTGGCCGTTCGAAAAACGAAGCGCCGGGTCGCGCGTCGTCGTGAAAGTGAACAGCTTGTCGGTCCAGTGGTGGACGCTCAGCACGGTTTCTTCGTTGAAGGCGCTCATGTCGTGTGGGGTGAAAAGCAGGGGTAGGTGACGGGGTCAGAAAGGCTGCATCGGGTCGTTCGCACTTGACTGGCCGTCGTTCAGCAACGCCGCCATTCGAACGGGATGTGGAATAGGGTGCGCCGAGTCCCGACCGTGAGCGGCGTGCCTTGAAAAGCGCGTGCAGCAGCCGTTAATCGTACCGCGATGGACGACCGCGCCCAGCCGGTCGGCTCGCTGTCGACGCCCTGCACGCCACCTCCAAATCCAACGTCGCCAGCCCGGCGCATTCACGAGGCGGATTTTTCTGCTGTACTCCGGCGCATGAACACTTGCAACTTGCTAAAGCGCGCTTGCCTGACGGTTGGTGCAGCCTTGCTGCTGGGCGGCGCGGCTGCGTCCAAAGAGCAACCACCTGCGACCAGGCCGGTCTACGAAACCATCACAGCCTCGCCCGACGGCATCGGCAAGCGCTACATGGACCGCGAGATCGCGCACGTGATGGGGTGGCAAGGGGCAGCCTGGCTCGAACGCGAGGAACGTGAACGCGAGGAGCGCACCGACCTGCTGATCAAAGAACTTGCCTTGCAGCCCGGCATGGTGGTCGCCGATATCGGCGCCGGCACCGGCTACATTGCGCGCCGCATGGCGACCGAGATCGGGCCTCGCGGCACCGTCTTCGCGGTCGACGTGCAGCCTGAGATGGTCGAGATGCTGCGCACGTCGGCGCTGAAGGCGAAGTTGCCGCAGATCAGGCCGGTGCTGGGCACAACCCAAGATGTGACGCTCGCGCCGGCGAGCATCGATCTGGCGATCCTGGTCGACGTGTATCACGAGCTCGAGTACCCGCGCGAGGTGCTCGCCAGCCTCGTGCGCGCGCTAAGGCCGGGTGGCCGTGTGGTCTTCGTCGAATACCGCGCCGAAGACACGCGAGTGCCGATCAAGCCGCTGCACAAGATGAGCGAGGCGCAAGTCAAGCGCGAGGCCGGCGCACTGGCGCTAGTCTGGGAGCGCACGGCCGCAGGGCTGCCGTGGCAACACATCGTGGTGTTTCGGAAGGTCGCCGCCGCACCACTGGTGCGCGGTCCGGAGTGAAACACGCCGACACGTTGGCCGAGGGCCGAAGGCAAGCCGCAAAGATGAACGACAAAGACAGCGATGCCTATCGGTCGATCGGCGCCTGGACCATGTCGACCCGCAGCTCGGTCAAGATCTCGCAGATCGCGAACACCACGTACAAATTCAACGTCGTGCGCGATAGCGTCGCGGTCGACAAATACGACTGGAACGTCGACAACAACGACCACAGCGTTCCACCCGCGTCGAGACCCGCACCGGCTTCATCGATTCGAGCCACGCCGACATGTACGACGCGCCCAAGTTCGGCGCCGAACATTTCTGCTTGACGAGCGCGTTCAAAGCCGCCCGACGCAGCCGGGCGCGCCGCAGCGGCAGCGCAGTCGGCCTTCGTGGTGGGTCTCCCCGTAGTTGACCGTGAGTTCTTCGCCGACCGCCAGATCGCGCATCGCATAGAACTCGACCCGGCCCTGACGAATGCGCAACACGGCGTTCGGCTGACACGAATGATTCGTGAAGCGCATCGGATCGGTCGAATGCGAGGCATCGATCGCACGCTTGTCGCTCAGCTCGACGATCATGATCCGCGCCACGCCCTTGGCGCGGTGCCGAGCCTCGCGCACGCTGATCGCCTCGCCACGAATCTCGCCGATCTTGCGCCGCGCCGGGATGGCCTCGGCCGCGAACGCGCCTTGACCGTCGATGCGACTCGCACGCACGGCGACCGCGAATTTTTGCGGATCTGCGGGTTGGCCGCGCACGCGAGCGGATGGCTCGGGGCGGGTGGTTTGTTCCAACTTCGGCATGGCCCGAATTGTCGCGTCAAGCAGGGCAAGCGCCATCGTTCGCGCATTCGATCACGGCACTGCGCGGCAGATTGCGAACTGGTGCCGTGAAGGCCCGCTTTTCGTTTCATGCCGAGCGGGTCGAGATGAATAGTCTTCGCATACCGCATCACACCGATGCCGACTGTTCAGCAAGGCCCCTATGAAAAACGCCCAACCCAAGCAGTACTTCGCCGCGACGCACCGCGCCGTCTCGAACGCCCTGAGTGCGGGCGCGATCGAATGGGAAGAGCTGCCTTCCCTGGTGCGCCGCGTCAACCGCCGCAACGAGGCGCGGGGTGCCAACGACTCCGACTTCATGCACTCGGCCTACCTGGCCACCGCGTCGTGGGACAACACGATGCCCGCGGCGCTTGAGCCACAACCGGTTTCGCACCCGTTCACCGAACGCATCGAGGGCCTGGACACGCGCGAGGTGCTGGAACCCGGCGTGTTCGATCACTTCTTCGGGGTCTACGCCGACGATTGACCCATCGCCACGCTCCGCCTCCAAACGGCCCGCCGAATAGAATCGGCGACGCTTTTTGAATGCACTGGAGACCGACATGGCCCTGTCGATGGACGACCGCGACGGCAAGATCTGGATGGACGGGCAAATGGTGGAGTGGCGAGACGCCAAGATCCACGTCCTGACCCACACGCTGCACTACGGCTGTGGCGCGTTCGAAGGCGTGCGCGCTTACGACACTCAAAACGGCACCGCGATTTTTCGACTGCGCGAGCACACCGAGCGGCTCTTCAACAGCGCAAAGATTTTGCGCATGAAGATCCCGTTCTCGATGGAAGAGGTGATGGCCGCGCAACTCGCCGTCGTGCGCGAGAACAAGCTCGCCTCGTGCTATTTGCGCCCGCTCACCTGGCTCGGCTCCGAGAAGCTCGGCGTCTCGCCCAAGGGCAACACGGTGCATCTGATGGTCGCGGCCTGGCCGTGGGGCGCCTACCTCGGCGAAGAGGGCTTGAAGCGCGGCATTCGGGTCAAGATCTCGAGCTACACCCGTCACCACGTCAACATCACGATGACGCAGGCCAAGGCGGTCAGCAACTACACGAATTCGATCCTGGCCAACATGGAAGCCACCGACGACGGCTACGACGAAGCGATGCTGCTCGACGCCAACGGCTTCGTCAGCGAAGGCGCGGGCGAGAACCTGTTCGTGATCAAGAGCGGCGTGGTCTACACGCCTGACCTTTCGGCCGGCGCGCTTAACGGCATCACCCGCAACACCGTGTTCGCCATCGCAGCCGACCTCGGGCTGAAGGTGGTCGAAAAACGCATCACGCGCGACGAGGTCTACATCGCCGACGAAGCTTTCTTCACCGGTACTGCGGCCGAGGTCACGCCGATCCGCGAACTCGACCGCATCGAGCTCGGCAGCGGCGCTTATGTGGGGACTCGCGGGCCCATTACTGAAAAAATCCAGAGCGCGTTCTTCGACATCGTGAACGGCCGCAACCCGAAATACGCCGAGTGGCTGAGCCCGGTCTGAGGAGCAAAGCACGATGAGTCGCGAACCGCTGGCCGCTGTCGAAGTGACAGCCAAAGACCTCGAAGGCCCGGGCGTGGTCTTCTGCCCCAACCCGAAGATGCCCCTCTGGAGCACGCACCCGCGAATCTTCATTGACGTGGCCACCACCGGCTTCGGGAAGTGCCCGTATTGCGGCACCGAGTACCGTCTCAAGGCCGGCGAAAAAGTCCACGGTCATTGATCCGGTGAACTCAGCCGACGCCGCGTGAAGCAGCCGGCACGCCGATGACCCGCACGCTCGTCATCGCGCCGCAATGGATTGGCGACGCGGTGATGTCCGAGCCCCTGCTGGCCCGGCTGGCGGCGCGTGACGAGGTTCTCACGGTCGCCGCGCTGCCGTGGGTCGCACCGGTCTATCGCGCGATGCCGCAGGTGGCCGAGGTCATCGAGCTGCCGTTCGCGCACGGTCGGCTCGACTGGTCGGCACGGCGCCGACTGGCGGCCACGCTGCGCGGCCGTTTCGAGGCTGCTTACGTGCTGCCCAACTCGATCAAGGCGGCGTTGATCCCGTGGCTGGCGCGCATCCCGAATCGCATCGGCTACCAGGGCGAAAGCCGCCTGTTGCTGCTGAACCGGCGCCTGCCGAACCCGCCCGGACGGCCAGCGATGGTGGCGTTTTACAGTGCCCTGGCAGGTGGCATCACGCCCATCGCCGAGCGCCC
>JAYUWC010000097.1:0-6376 GCA_043753755.1 Rhizobacter sp. | reverse complement strand
GCGGCGACGGGGCTTCTTACAACTGGTGCCGGGTGTCGACGGCCTCTCGCTGTGTCAAATGACGTCGCCGAAATCCGTAGGCTCGAACAGCTGCAACGAACTCTTCGACACACGCTCGCGGAAGCTCTTGCGCGCAAACAGCTTGGCCTGAGCTTGCTCGGGCAGGTCGGTGATGTTGAGCAAGTTCTTCACGATCAAGGTATCAATCACGTCTTCGAGCACACGCACGAAGTCTGCATCGAGTTGACCGAAATCGGACGTTGCGGTTTTGCCAACGAAGGCCAAAACTTCTTGATGGCCGTCGACAAGAAACTCCGCGCCGGCCTCGCCGTGGCGGTGCAGGCTTTCGATCGAGCCTTGTTCGTTGCGGAAAACATAAGGCATGGCGGGGCTCCCGGAGTGTTCGACTCGCAGCCTACCGCAGCGACGCAATTCGTGAAGGAACGACTGAACGAGAAAGGCCGGTACGAGACCGGCCTACTTTTACAAACGGCATCGTCGCGGCCGGTCAGTGCAAACCAGCGATGTAATCCGACACCGCCTTGATCTCGCGGTCGTTCAGCTTGGCGGCGATTCCCATCATGGCGGGACCGTTTTTGCGCACGCCGCCGCGAAACGAGATCAGCTGAGCCTCGATGTAATCGGCATGTTGGCCGCCCAGCCGCGGATACTGCGCCGGGATGCCCGCGCCATTGGGGCTGTGGCAACCGGCGCACGCCGGGATGTTGCGATCCGCAATGCCACCGCGATAGATTTTTTCGCCTAAATCGACGGTTGCCTTGTTCTTCGCAAAACCGGGTTTGGCCACCTTGCCGGCATAGAACGCGGCCACGTTGCGCATGTCTTCTTCGGTCAGCGCTGCAGCCATGCCCGACATGATCGCGTTTTGGCGCTTGCCGGCCTTGAATTCGGTCAGCTGCTTGACCAGGTACTCGGGGTGTTGGCCTTGCAGAATCGGATTGGCGGGGCTGCCGCGCGAGCCGTCGTTGGTGTGGCAAGCGGCGCAAACGCTCGTCGACGTGGCTTCGCCTTTGGCGAGGTCAGGCTTCTTGGCATTCGCGCCTTCGGCCATGCTGCCGGTGACAGAGCAGGCAAGCAGCAGGGCAATAGCGAGCGAGGCAGCGACGTGGGCAACAGACTTCATGGGTGCAGCGATTTCTTGTGCAAAACCCCATGATTTTACAATGACGGCTTTGGGTGACTTCATGGCCGGGCAAAACACTTCTACCGCAGGGGCCGAGGCCGCCACCGAGGCGATGGTTGACCTCGAAAAGCGAGCACTCGGCTGGTGTCATACCGCGCGGTTTCGCACCACCGCGAGCCAGCTCGATCAACTGCCGCAAACCGAGCTCCCCGAGATTGCGTTCGTCGGCCGCTCGAATGCCGGCAAATCGACTGCGATCAACACGCTGACGCAGCAAAAACGCCTGGCCTTCGCATCGAAAACTCCAGGCCGCACCCAGCACATCAACCTGTTCGACCTCGGCCCCAAAATCGTGCCGAACTCGATCTTCGCCGACCTGCCGGGCTACGGCTATGCAGCGGTAGCCCGCGGCGCCAAACTGCGTTGGCAGAAGGTCATGGCCGACTACCTCGACGTGCGCCGCAGCCTGATCGGCGTGGTGCTGATGGTCGACTCGCGGCTGGGCTTCACCGACCTCGACCAACAACTGATGAGCTTCGTCGCGCCCCGCGTCGGCAATGGCTCGGTGAAGCTGCTGGTGCTGTTGACCAAAGTCGACAAACTCAACCGCAGCGAGGCAGCGGCCACACTCGACAAGGCCCAAGAGGTGCTCGGCGAAATCGCGTCCGACGAGTCCGACGTGCAAATAGCGATGTTTTCCGCACTGAAAAAATCGGGTGTCGGCGATGCGGCAAAGGTTTTGCACGCCTGGGTGCACCCGGCCGCTTGATGGTTCGCGGGCGACGGCTGGGCGCGGTGCCGCAGCCGATACTGATCGGCTGTCGTTGCACCCGGAGACGCCCATGATCCAGACCTTCGACGCCGTGCTGCCCCACGGCATCACGCTCGGTTGTCGGGCCTCGGGCCAGCCTGGCGCACCGCTGCTGATTTTCTTGCATGGCTTTCCCGAAGCGGCGTTCGTGTGGGACGCATTGCTCGAGCACTTTGGCGATCGCTACCGCTGCGTGGCGCCCAACCTGCGCGGCTTCGGGCCGTCTTCGGCGCCGGCCGGGGTCGAGCAATACCGCGTTAAGCACCTTATCAAAGACCTCGAGGCATTGATCGCCCAGCTCGGTGGTGGCCCGCTCGAGGCGCTGGTCGCGCACGACTGGGGCGGTGCCGTTGCCTGGACTTTCGCGGCTTTAAAGCCGGCGCTGCTGAAGCGGCTGGTCATCATCAACTCGCCGCATCCGGCGACGTTTTTGCGAGAGTTGCAGCACAGCCCGCTGCAGCAGGCCGCCAGCGCCTACATGAATTTTTTGTGCCGCCCCGATTCCGAGAAGCTGCTGGCTGAAGACGACTTCGCGCGGCTTTGGCCGATGTTCGAGAGCATGGGCGCTGCGGATGCCACCCGCGAAGGCGGCGGCTGGCTCACGGCCAACGTTCGCGATCAATATCGGGCGGTTTGGGGTGCGGGCTTGAGCGGCGGCTGCAACTACTACCGCGCATCGCCGCTGCGCCCGCCGACAGCCGCCGACTCGGCGGTGATAAACATCACGTTCACACCCGAGTTCGTGACCGTGACCCGGCCCACGCTGGTCATCTGGGCCGAAGACGACATTGCGTTACCCGTGGCGTTGATCGACGGTCTCGACGCTTACGTGCCCGAAATGCGCTTGGTTCGCGTGCCCGGTGCGACCCACTGGATCGTGCATGAGCGCCCGGCGTTCATTGCAGTGGAGATCGAAAAATTTCTCTGAGCTGCTTGCTGCAGCATCGAGTGCTTGAGGCCACGACATGAGGCCCGATTGAAATGCCGTCGGTCTTCGTGGCGTGTTGAGCGGCTTGCGTGAGAGCGCCAAGCCGCCGCTCATCAGGTCGACACGTTGAATATTGTTCGGCGATCCGTTCTACTTTTGTCGACGCAAGCACGCACTCGAAGTGAGCCCTCAGCTGCCGGCAAATTTGGTCTGCGGCGTCGGTGTTGTCGGTGGCCACGGGGCGTGGGCCGATGCAGGTTGCAGCTTTATGGTGCTACCAGCAAGCGGACCCGTTCGTGCCACTGCGTCAGCCACTGCGAAAGCTGTTCCGCCGCCATCGGGCGTGCGATGAACCAGCCCTGGGCAAGATCACAATCGATTTCGCGCAACAGTTGGAGTCGTCTTCCGTCTCGACGCTCTCAGCGACGATCGACATTCGCAGGCGTTTGGCCATTCCGATGCTGCCCTCGAGGATTGGCCGAATGATCTGGTTACTGCGCGCGCCGCTGACGGAACCGCGGTCGACCTTCAGTTCGGTGAAGGGCAGGTCACGCAGCTGGGTCAGTGACGAATGCCCGGTTCCGAAGTCATCGATAGACAGCTGAAACCTGTGCAGTCGCAGTCGCACCAGATTCTCGAGCGGTACGGGTGATCTCGGGATGAGTCGGCTTTCGGTGATCTCGAGCGTCACATCGCAAGGTTCGACTCCAGTGCTGTGCGCAATGGCCACTACTTCGGCGGCGAAGTCGCTAGAACAAAGGCTTTCAATGCAAAGGTTGATCGCAACCTTGATCGCGATGCCCTGGCTGCGCCACACCACCGACTGTTCCATGACGGTGCGCAACATCCACCGTGTCAATTCTTCGATGGCGCCGCAGTCCTCGGCCAGGCTGATGAAGTGGTCCGGACACACCAAACCGTGGCGCGGGTGTTGCCAGCGAATCAAGGCTTCGACTCCCCAAACCGCACCCGTCTTCAAATCGACCTTGGGCTGGTAGTGCGCAAGCCACTCATTGTTCTGGCTGGCAGCTGCGAGTTCGGCCTCGGTGATGTCCAGCGGCTTCCACAAAGATGTCGAGTGTTTCGGCGATCACCTCTGGGTCATCGCCGATCAATGCGATGAGTGCACCGAGATCGACGATGCTCTTCTCGGCCGGAACGTCACTGGCCGCTTCGCTCATTTCGGGCTGGACGGTTTGCGATTCGCAGCCTGCCATGTCGGCGGGTGGCCCGTCGCCTAGCCAGCCATCGAGCGTCGCCCGCAGCTTTTGCAGGCTGACGGGCTTGCTCAGGTAGCCATCCATGCCGCAAGCAAGGCAACGTTTGTCTTCGTCGCGCAACACGTTCGCTGTCAACGCGATGATCGATGTTCGATGACCCGCAGATTCCTCGGAGCGGATCGCCGAGGCGAGCGAGTAGCCGTCCATCTCGGGCATGTGCACGTCTGTCAGCAAGAGCGCGTAGTTGCCGCTGCGCCACTGCTCGAGTGCCAAGCGACCGTTGACCGCCATGTCGGCTGTGTATCCAAGAATTCGCAGCTGATGGGCAATGACTTTTTGGTTGGTTTCGTTGTCCTCCGCTACCAGATCAGCTTGTTGGGCCCCGAGCAACATGGCGCACGGGGGATCGCGAGGGGTTGCTCGCCGGTTCGGGCTCGCCGCTCACGTCCTCATCGCGTACCCGTTCAGCAGCGAGGGCGACGGCGCTCAAGAGCGTCGTGCGCAAGAACGCGTTCGTGTCGACGGTCACGAGACCCTTCGCAGCAGTGCGCGGACGACGACGATTGCCTGGAGTCAGAACGATCAAACGGGTGTCAACGCCTTCGCGCCCACGCAGGTCGTTCGGGGTCGGCACAGGCTCGCCAGGTAGCAAGACCCATATCTCTGCATCCCGGTCGCGATCCGCCGTCAGGGCACCGTGCAGTTGCCACGACCGCTTGACGATGGCGCCACCGGCGGTCAGGTAAGTTGCGATGGTCTCGGCCAATGGTTGAGCACTGCCGACGACTCGGCAGTGCAAACCTGCGATCAGCGAGTCGTCCGCGAAGGCCGATTCGGCAGCGTCGGGCAAAGCCAGGCGCAGCCTCGCCGTAAATGTGGCTCCGCAGTCGGGGGCGCTGACGACAGAGAGCGTCCCGCCCATCAGCCTGACGAGCAACGCCGATATGGCCAGCCCCAGGCCCGTGCCTCCAAAACGCCGAGTCGTCGATGCATCGGCCTGGGTGAACGGCTTGAAAAGTCTCGTGACCGTCGCGTCGTCCATGCCCATACCGTTGTCGGAGACGCTCATCTCTACGACCACTGCATCGGCGGCGCGTTCGACCTGGACGAGGCGCAGTGCCACTCGCCCCGCTTCGGCGCGGCCGCTCGAGAATTTGATGGCATTGCCGACCAAGTTCAACATGATCTGGCGCAGGCGAATTTCATCGCCGATCACGGTTCGCGGCAGTTGCGGGTCGACGAACAACGTCAGCTCCACACCCTGATGCGCGGCCACGTGGTCCAACATGCCCCCAGCCTTTTCGGCGGCATCGACCAGATTCAAAGGCTCGAGTTCGATGCTGAGTTTTCCGGCCTCGATCTTCGACAGATCCAGAACGTCGTCGATGATTCTCAAAAGTGCAAACGCCGAGTCGCGAATCAGGTCGACCATCTCCACCTGATAGCTCTTCAGGCTGCTTTGGTGCAGCACCTCGATCATGCCGATCACGCCGTTCATCGGGGTGCGGATCTCGTGGCTCATCGTTGCCAGAAATTCCGATTTCGCCTGGTTGGCCCGGTCGGCATGCTCCCGCGCCAAGCTGAGCTCGGCGGTGCGGCTCAACACTCGACTCTCCAGTTCGACATGCAATTCATGTAACGCGTCCTGATCCCGCTTGCGCTCAGTGATGTCGCGTGCGATTCCGATCAACCCCATCACCGTGCCGGCAGCGTTGCGATAAGGCGCCTTACTCGCCTGGAAGATGCGCTCGCCACCGGTTCCCATCAGGGTGTACTCAACCGTTTGTGGTGTTCCGGATTCGAGAATACGCAGGTCGCCGACTCTTGAATCGGAGGTGTCGCTTGACGGTGACAGGCCCGCGACATTCGTTCCGTTCAAATGATCCGGGGGACAGCTGAGGTAGTTCGCCAATGCTCGGTTGCCGAACAAGTAGCGACCTTCAGTGTTCTTCACGTACACGTGGTCGGTTGTGCAATCGGCCACTGCCTGGAGCAGTTCCGAGGCACGCAGTGCGGCCAGTTCCGCCAACTTTCTCTGTGTGATGTTGACATGCATCACGATGGCGCCACCGGCGAAATCGCTCGCCACGCTTTGCGGCAGCGCTTTGACCGTCATGAGGAACCAGCGCTGCTCGTGTGGCGCGTGACACGGGTATTCGAACTCGCCTTGCTCTGCGTCACCATTCAGCCTAGATCCAGCAGTTACCCAGTCGCCGGCAGCCAAGTTGGCGGTTTGAACGGCGTAAGAGTTGGCACGATTTTGTCGCTCACGT
>JAYUWC010000096.1:0-6400 GCA_043753755.1 Rhizobacter sp. | reverse complement strand
CGGTAGGCCGGGTGCGAGCGCGCGTCGTGGTCGATCAACGCGGCGTTGGGCTCAAAGCCGGCGATGCGGATGGCGGTGGCCTGCGAGCCTTGCCACGGGCCGGTCGGTGCGAGCTGCAGGCAGGTGCCGACCACGCGCTGCGTCAACGCCTCGCGCAGCGCGCTCACCTGCGAGGCCTCGCCGTCGAGGTAGCAACGCAAGGTGCCGCACCCCAAAGTCGCGAACGACATCTGCGCCGCAGTGAGGTCGAGCTGAATAGAGAGCACCGAGGTCGCGCCCGGCGGCAGCCGCGTGCCCTCGGGCGCCAGCACCGCGCTGCGAAAGCGCAGCTGCGAGACCCTCAACGGCAGCAGATCGGTGGCGTAAGCGGTGCGGAACTTGCACGCCACGCCGCGCACCTGCCGCGTCGTCAGCACGGTACCGCGCGGCACGTGGCCGCTCTGGCTCATTTGCGCGGCCTGCGCACCGAGCTCGAATTGCGCGATCGAGCACGACGGGAACGGCCGCAAGTAGTGCGGGTAGAGAACGTCGAGAAAGGTCTCGGTGAAGAGCGGAAAGTCGTCATCGAGCCGCTTGTGCACCCGCGCAGCAAGCAGCGCGAACGACTCAATCATCCGCTCGACGTGCGGGTCTTCGGCGACGTCGCCGCTGAGTTGCAGCCGGCCTGCAATCTTCGGGTAGGCACGAGCAAACTCTTTGCTGTGCGAGCGCAGCAACGAGAGTTCGCGTTCGTAGAAGGGGAGCAGGTCATCCATTGCGGTGGGTCGGTGGTGATTCGCTCGTGCGTTGCTTGTGGGCTGCTCGTGGGTTGATCACCGGCGGCCGGGTCAGGCGAGGTTGGCCGGGCGGCGCGGGCGGCTGACCGAATACTGCTGAGTCGACGGCTGCAGCAGCGCATCGAAGCTCACCGGCTCGCTCGCTGGGTTGGCGACCAGCAAAGCCTGAATGCCGAAGTGCAGCCGCTGGGTGCCGCTGTCATCGAGCGTCAAGCGCACCTGCACATGCTGCAGGCGCGGCTCGTGCTCAGTGATGGCCGCGGCGATCGAACGGCAGATGTTTTCGCGGTCGTTCGGGTTGGCGAGGCTCATTCCGACGAAATCGACCATGCCGTAGCTCAGCATGGAGCGCTTGACTTCGCTGTAGCCGGCCAGCCGTGCCACCGGAAAGGCGCAGCGGCTGTTCAGCAGCGCCTCGACATCGAGCGCCACGCTGTCTTTGAGTTGCTCGAGTGACCAGCCGCGCACCAGATGATCGGCGGGTGAGCCGGGTTGATCGTCGAACAGACGCTCGAGCAGCGTCGGGGCAAACCGTGTCTGTGCCATTGCCTGCAACGCTCACTCGGCCGCAATGCGGCGCCAAAAAATGAAAAGCGGCCCGAAGGCCGCCGAGCAGCCGCGCGACGGATCGCGCGGCAAGCCGATGTCAAGCGGCGATCAGCTGAACGAGGTGTCGTTCTTCTGCAGGTTCCACTTGCCGGCGATGTTGGTGTTCTTGGCGGTCGAGCCGTCGAGCGGCGACTCGTTGTAAGTCCATTGAACAGCCGAGTAGCGCAGGCCGAAAGTTTCGGCCGGCAGACCTTCACCGGCAACCGACGGGTTGACCGACGCGACGACCACGTTCTTCAGCTGGATCTTCAGGTAGTTGACGCGCTTTTGCGAGCCATCCGCCGTGGTGTTCGAGCCGCCGAGCGCGCGGTAGAAATAAATTTCAACGTCTTTGTAGACCGTACCGGCCGACGCGGCTTGCCACATCTTCGGGCTGGCGGCGTCGATGTCTTTCGTGAAGATCATTTCGCCGTGCTCGGTACGCTCGGCCGTGTGGCCGCCTGCGGTCGACGAGGTCGCCGACTTGGGCTGGGTGATCAGGTGCGACCAGCTTTCGATTTCGAGGGCCTTGTCGGCCGAGTGCTTCGCGTCCTTGGTGTCGCCGACGATGTCGCCGCCCTTAAACACCATGTAGATGTCTTTCATTCTCTTCCCCTAGTTGGCAGCCGACAAAAACAAAGAACCGGTGCGGGTCAGCCAGCCGCACCGACGAGATCGAAACCCCGTGAGCGTCAGCCCTTGTTGCCTTGCGGCAGCTCGGCGACCAGACGCAGAGACACGGAAAGCTCGTCGAGCTGGAAGTGCGGGCGAATGAACGAAACCGCGCGATAGACCCCCGGCCGGCCCGGCACTTCCGAGACCTGCACCGAGGCCTCGCGCAGCGGGAACTGCGCCTTGGTTTCTTGCGAGGCCGAGTCGTCGGAGGTGACGTACTGGTTGATCCAGCGGTTCAAAAACTCTTCGACGTTGGAAGCCGCAGCAAAGCTGCCGATCTTGTCGCGCATCATCGCCTTCATGTAATGGGCGATGCGGCAAACCGCGAACATGTACTGCAGCTGCGCCGACAGCGACGCATTGGCGTTGGCCGAATCGAGGTCGTACTTCTTCGGCTTTTGGGTCGACTGCGCGCCGAAGAAAGCCGCGTAGTCGGTATTCTTGCAGTGCACCAGCGGGATGAAGCCGAGATCGCTCAGCTCTTTCTCGCGCCGATCGGTCACCGCGATTTCGGTCGGGCACTTGAGCGCGACCTCGCCGTCGTCGGTCTTGAAAGTGTGGGTCGGCAAGTCTTCGACCAAGCCACCGCCTTCGACACCGCGAATCGCCGCGCACCAGCCGTAGTTTTCGAACGCCGATGTGAGCCGTGCGCCGAACGCATATGCCGCATTGACCCACAGATAGCGGCTGTGGTCGCTCCCGTCGACCTCTTCGACGAAGTTGAAACCTTCGGTGGTGGTGCCGTCTTTCGGGTCGTAGGGCAAACGGCCCAAAAAGCGCGGGAGGGTGAGGCCGACGTAGCGCGAATCTTCGGATTCGCGGTAGGACTTCCATTTGGCGTACTCGACCGTGTCGAACACCTTCGAGAGATCACGCGGCTTGCCGAGTTCGGTGAACGACTCGATGCCGAAGAGCTCGGGCGAGGCCGCCGAGATGAAAGGCGCATGCGCCGCGGCTGCCACGTGGCCCATCTGCTCGACGAAATACATATCTTCGGGCTGGCGGGTCACTTCGAAGTCGCCGATCAGTGCACCGAAGGGCGCGCCACCGAAAGTACCGAACTCTTCTTCGTAAACTTTTTTGAACAACGTGCTCTGGTCGAAATCGATTGCTGAGCGGAAGTCTTTGATCAGGTCTTTTTTGGTCGCGTTCAGCAACTTGATCTTCATCGACGCGCCGGTCGAAGTGTGCTTGCAGAGATAGTGCAGGCCGCGCCACGTGCCCTCGAGCTTCTGGAACTCGGGCGCATGCATCACGGCGCTGAGCTGCGTGGAGATCAGGCGATCGAGTTCGGCGACCCGCGCATCGAGCGTGGCCGAAAGGTTGGCCGACATCACCACCGTGCCCTGCATCACCTCTTTCACGAGCTCGGAGATGATGTCTTTGGCCCTCGTGTGCTCGGTCGCCGACTTGGCGACCTTGCTTTGCTCGACGATCTGGTCTAGCAGCGAATGCTCGGCAACGCCAGCGGCGCTGTTCTGAGCGGCTTGAGTAGAGGTGCTCACGATTTGTCTCCCGAGGTCGACTCGCTGCCGAGCTGCTTCAGCTTCTCGGTGTTGCTCAACACCTCACCGAGGATGTCTTCGAGCTTGTCGTTGCCGGCCAGCTTGTTGCGCAGATCGGCCAGCTTGGTGCGGGCATCGAGCAGCTTCTTGAGCGGTGCGACGTTTTCAACGACAGCTTCGGGACGAAAGTCGTCGAGCTTGTTGAAGGTCAGGTCGACCGCGAACTCGCCGCCTTCAGGCGTGAGCGTGTTGGGTACGCGGTATGCGGCGCGCGGGGCCATGCCCTCCATCACGTCGTCGAAATTGTCGAGGTCGACATTGACGAACTTGCGGTCACGGATGCGCGGCGGCGCGTTTTCGGGGGTCGGGTTGCCGACGAAGTCACCGACCACGCCAACGACGAAAGGCAGTTCCTTGTGCTCGATCGCGTCACCGCGCTCGACGTCGTAGGTCAACTGAACGCGGGGCGGTCTAACCTTCTGCAACCGCTTTTGAACGCTGTCTTTCTTGGCCATGCCGACATCCTCTGAGAACTTGAAACGGGGTCTTTCAGTGTACGGAAATCCGCGAGGCGGAATAGCGGTTTTCAGTTCCCCAATTTGAGGGTGCCGAAAGGATCGCTACCGCGGCCGGCGGCGGCCGAAGCCGGCCGCGCCGGTGCCGGCGCAGGGCCGACAGTGGCCGGTATGCGCGGGCGCGCTGCGGGTCGAGGACTCGTCGTTGCTGACTTCGGTGCCGAGGCGGCGCCCGCGACCGGTGGCACGAGCACGTCTTCGCCAAGGGCCTCACGGATCGTGCGAGCAAGCGTTTCGGCCTCGCCGCGGGTCGAGCCGCTGACCGCGTTGTCTCGACGCAGCGAGCGCAGCGCCTGCGACGAGGCGCGAAGGCCCGCGACCGCGGTGATGCTCTTGGCGGTGACATCGGCCGCATCGCGCTGGTTGGCTTCTTGCGCTGACTGAATTGCAAGACCGTAGTCGTTGGCGTCGAGCGCGATCTGGGCCTTGCGCAACCACGGCGCCTTGCTGGCGGGGTCGGCTTTGGCGGCCCTGTCGAAGGCGACATGGGCCTTGCCGAGATCGCCAGCGGTCGCGGCAGCGTTGCCGTCAGCCATGCCCTGCGAGAACGCCTGCGCCATCGCAGCTTTTTCTTCGGCCGGTGTTTTGGTGCTCAAGTTGGCGCAACCCTGCAACAACACGGCCACTGAGAACACCCCCAGCGCCCAACCCCGAAACCCGTTTCCAACCTTCGAACCACCAGTCAACAATGAACGCAAAACAGTCTCCAGAATGTCATGGTGCAGGCGAAGAGCCGCGCTGCACAGGTCACCGCAAACCCAGCAACGGCGTGGATTTTGCGGGCGTGACCTCAGCAAAAGAGCCGTTCTTACATTGACTTACGACCCCAATCGTGGGGGGTGTCTGGGCCGCCTTCAACGCTAAACTCGAAGGCCGCACGCCGCGGAAAAGGCCTCTAGTGAGACACGAAATTTGTTGGCCGCCCGGTCCCGTGAAATGGCAGCGCAGCGCGCTGCGGTGGCTTGCGCACGTCGGGTTGATTTCGTTGGCGGTCGCGCTGGCCGGTTGCACCACAACAGCAGCGCTCGAGATGGCCGGCACGGTGGCAGGCGCGGTGCTCGAGAAGACCGGGTTGAAAAAACCCGAGGTCGACCCCGAGGTGATGAACCTGCCCTACAAGGTCTCGGTGCGGCTGGTGGCGAGCGACTCCTTGAATGTCGACGCGTCGGGCCGCTCCCTCTCGCTCGTCACCCGGGTCTACAAATTGCGCAGCGCCAACGCTTTTCTGCAGGCGCCGTACAACACCTTCGGCGACGCCACCCGTGAAAAAGCCGCGCTCGGTGACGATCTGGTCGAGGTGCGCGATGTTCTGCTGGTGCCTGGCCAGCGCTACGACGTACAAGACAAGATGAAGCGCGAAGTGCAGTTCATCGGCATCGTCGCCTTGTTTCGTGCGCCCGCGCCGCAGCGCTGGCGTTACGCGTTCGAGGCGCCCGAAGCCGAGAAGACCGGCCTCTTGATCGGGGCGCATGCGTGCGCGCTCAGCGTGGCAACCGGTGTGCCGGTGGGCGGCCTCCCGGCAAGCCAGTTCCGGCAAACCGCGGTGTGCCCTACATGATGCATCGCGCCTTTCTTTTCACCACTCGAACACAGCGAGACCGCGCTTGATCTCAGCACACAAACTTCTCTGGGGCGAGGGCCAGTTTTTGCGGCCGCAGCACTTTCAGCGGCAAGACGCTTATCACGAATGGCGGCTCGCGCAGGCGATGCGCGCGCTGCATCCGTATGCGTTCGGCATCCAGCACCTCAAGCTCGACCCCGAGGCTCTCGCGACCGGCGTGCTGCGCGTGCTCGAGCTGCGCGCACTGCTGCCCGATGGCGACATCGTCGACGCGCCCGCGCTCGACGATCTGCCTGCCGATCTGGCGCTGCAGGCCATCCCGGCCAACGTCAACGAGCTGGTCTACCACCTCGTCGTGCCACCGCTGAAGGCGCGCGGCAGCAACGTGGCGAGCCTTGGCGGCGCCGATGACGCCGGTGCACGCTACGTTGCCCATGGCGAGCAGGCGAACGACTGGATGACCGGCGCGGTCGAGTCCGAAGTGGTGTCGGTGAAAAAGAGCCTGCGCCTGCTGGCCGACCACGAACCCCGCGACCACCTCGTCAGCCTGCCGATCGCGCGGGTGCGGCGCAGCGCGACCAGCGGCTTCGAGCTCGACCCGCGCTTCATGCCGCCTTCGCTTTCGGTCGAGGCTTCGCCCTACCTACTGTTGCAACTGCGCCGCCTGCTCGGCATCTTGCAAGCCAAGGTCGACGCGCTCTACGGCTTGCACCGCGAGCC
>JAYUWC010000095.1:0-2063 GCA_043753755.1 Rhizobacter sp. | reverse complement strand
ACCGCACCGAGGGTGCGAGCCACGAGCTCCCGGCGCGTTGGCTGGTCGACCGGGCCATTCGCATCGAGCCGCGCATTCATGCACTCGACCGCTCGCGGGTGCTCGCCGCGCAGGCGCTCGGCTACCGGGCCGAGGGGCCGCCGGTGTTCGGGCTGCGGGCTCATGCCGTTGCGACCGATGGGCCGCCCCTGCTGGTGCTCGTGCACGGCAGTTCGCGTGACGACAAGCTGTGGCCCGAGGCTGACTGGATCGAACTCGGCCGCCGCGCCATGGCCGATGGCTGGCAGATCGCACTGCCGCATTCGGGTGAGATCGAGCGCGCGCGTGCGGCGCGTATCGCAGCGGCAATCGGCAGCGATGCGGTGCGAGTCTGGCCGGCCATGAACCTCGATGCGCTGGTCGACCGGCTCGGCGCGGCGCGAGGTGTGATCGGTGTCGACAGCGGCCTGAGCCACGTCGCCGTCGCACTCGACCTGCCGCACGTGCAGCTCTACAACTGGCCGACCGCCTGGCGCACCGGGCCGCTCGCGGCGCATGGGCACCGGCATCAGGTGGCGGTCGAGGCGCAACCCACGCCGACGCTCGATGCGGTGTGGCGCGCCTGGCAACAGGTGCGCGAGGCCGCTCGGTGAGCCGCCTCACCGAGGGGCTGGCTCGCGGCGCCTACTCGCTTGCGTGGTGGCTGCTGCAGCCGGCCTACGCGCTGCGCCTCGCATGGCGCGGCCGGCGCGAGCCGCTGTACCGCGAACGGATCGGCGAGCGTTTCGGTTTCTATGCCGATGCCGATGTCGCCACGGCGAACAACGGTTGGGTCTGGGTGCATGCGGTATCGCTCGGCGAGACCCGGGCGGCCGAAGCGTTGGTCGATGCCTTGCGCGCCGAGCGCCCAGGGATGCGGCTGTTGCTGACCCACGGCACCGCGACCGGCTTCGACGCCGGCCGCGCGCTGCTTCGCGAGGGCGATCGCCAAACCTGGCTGCCCTGCGACACACGCGGTGCGACACGGCGCTTCTTTGCCCACTTCGCGCCGGCCATCGGCGTGCTGATGGAGACCGAGGTCTGGCCCAACTTGCTGCTCGCCGCGCAGGCCGCGGGCGTGACGATGGTGTTGGCGAACGCCCGCCTCAGCGAGCGCAGCTTCAAACGCGGCCGGCGCATCGCCACTTTATTGCGGCCGGCAATCGACAGCGTGGCGCTCGTGCTCGCGCAGACCGCCGACGACGCCGCGCGCATTCGTGCCTCGGGCGCACGCGCGGTCGAGGTCGACGGCAACCTCAAGTACGACCTCACGCCCGATGCGGCGCAGCTGGCGCAGGGCGCGGCCTGGCGCGCGCTGCTGCAGCGTGATGTGGTGCTGGCGGCCATCACCCGTGAAGGCGAAGAGGAGGTGCTGCTGGCCGCCTGGTTGCACACGCCGCACGGCAACGCGTTGCTGTTGATCGTGCCGCGGCATCCGCAGCGTTTCGACGAGGTTGCAGCGCTCGTCGGCACGGCGGGCTTCACGATTGCGAGGCGCAGCGCCTGGCGCGAGACGCCGCCTGCCGATGCGCTGACCGCGCAGGTCTGGCTCGGCGACTCGATGCGCGAGATGGCGCTGTACTACGCGGCAGCGCAGGTCGCATTGCTCGGCGGCAGCTTCGCACCGCTCGGCGGCCACAACCTGATCGAGGCCGCCGCCTGCGGCTGCCCGCTAGTGATGGGGCCCAGTACCTTCAACTTCGATGAGGCCGCAAACCTGTCGCTGGCGGCCGGGGCGTCGATCCGTGTCACGGACGTCGCGGCCGGCGTTACCGAGGCCATTGCGTTGTTGGGCGATCCGTTGCGACGCGCCTTGGGGGCAACGAACGCGCGGGCGTTTGCGTCAAGCCACCGCGGCGCAGCGCGGCGCATGGCCGCCGAAATCGCGCTGCTGTCGGCTCACTGACGGACAACCGGGCGGGTGCCGCGCGCCTGCCGTCCCGAGGCGCTGCCCGGCCGAGACAAAGTTGCGCCGGTGCCGGATAGCTCATTCAACGGGCAAGTTCGGCAAAGCTTTTTGAAAGTCTCCAAGAATAGGCTTCGCC
>JAYUWC010000094.1:0-6470 GCA_043753755.1 Rhizobacter sp. | reverse complement strand
GCCGCGGTGCATGCCGACGATGTCGACGCCAACGCGAGATTCCCTCGCGAAAGCCTGGCAGCACTGCGCGAGGCAAAACTGCTGTCGGCGGGGGTGCCCGAATCGTTGGGTGGCCACGGCTGCAACATGAGCCAGTTGGCGTCGCTCTGCGGTGCGCTGGCCCAAGGCTGCTCGGCAACCGGCATGGTCTACGCGATGCACCTGATCGAGGTCGCGTGCCTGGCTCGCCACGGTCTCGATTCGGCTTGGTTTCGACGTGTGCTCGAGGCGGTCGTGGCCGAGCAGACACTGATCGCCTCGGTGACCTCCGAGGTCGGCACCGGCGGGGACACGCGCTCCAGCGTTTGCGCAGTGCAGCGCGATGGCGACCGCTTCACGCTCGAGAAGGCAGCGACCACCGTGTCGTATGGCGCCCATGCCGATGCGCTGCTCGTCACTGCACGCCGCGCGCCCGATGCCGCGGCCAGCGATCAGGTGCTGGTCTACCTGCGGCGCGCCGACTACACCCTCGCCACCACCTCGACCTGGGACACCCTCGGCATGCGCGGCACCTGCAGCCCGGGCGGCCAGCTCTCGGCCCGCGGCGACACCCGGCAAATTTTGCCGGGCGGCTTTGCCGAGTCGTCGGCACAGTCGATGGTGCCGTTTTCGCACATCCTTTGGGCTGCGCTTTGGTGGGGCATTGCCTCGGGCGCGATGGCGCGTGCGGCTTCGTTCGTGCGTGGCCAGGCCCGCAAAGATCCGGGCTCGACACCGCCGGCGGCGCACGCGCTGGTGCAGGCGATGGCCGAACTGCAGACGCAGCAAACGCTGTGGTCGGGCTGCGCAGCGGCATTCGATGCCGTGGGGCGTGGCCCCGACGACCCGGCCGGGCGCGACGAGCTGATGTCGATGACCTGGGCGCTGCGGCTCAATCACCTGAAGATGCAGGCGTCCGAAGCCGCTCCGCGCATCGTGCACCAGGCGCTGCAGATCATCGGCGTGATGGGCTATCGCAACGATTCCAAGTTCAGCGTCGGCCGCCAATACCGCGATAGCCTCTCGGCCGCGCTGATGGTGTCGAACGACCGCCTCGCCGCCAAGAGCGCTTCGATGCTGCTGGTGGTCAAAGATGTCTGACCCCTACGACCCGGAAGCCTTCTACGACCAGCTGGTTGCGCACGGCCGGATCATCCCGACCGGCGTGCAGGGCGGCTACGGCCGCGGCAGCGTGTTCGAAGACATCCTGGGTCGATTCGATGCCCTGGTGGCGCGCATCACCCGAGACGATGGCGCCGAGGTGATGATGTTCCCGCCGATCGTGGCGCGGGCGCTGATCGAGCAGGTCGGCTACATGGATAACTTTCCGCAACTGTGCGGCTCGATCAGCAGTTTCTTCGGCGACGAGCGTGCCGCGCGCGCGCTCAGCGAGCGGGTGAACGGCGGCGAGCGCTGGGAAGACCTGCTCGCGATCACCGAATCGATGCTGACGCCGGCCGCGTGCTACCCGGTCTACCCGATCTTCTCGGGCCTGTTGCGCGAGGGCGGTCGGCTGGTCACGGTAATGAACTGGGTCTATCGCCACGAGCCTTCGGCCGAGCCGATACGGTTGCAGTCGTTTCGCATGCGCGAGTTCATTCGGGTCGGCAGCAACGAGCAGGTGATCGAATGGCGCAACGCCTGGCTGGAACGCGGGCTTGCCTTGTTGCGCTCGCTGCGGCTGCCGGTCGTGAGCAATGTGGCCAACGACCCGTTTTTCGGCCGCGCCGGCAAGATCATGGCGGCGAGCCAGCGCGATCAGCGGCTCAAGTTCGAAATTCTGGTGCCTGTTATCTCTGCCGAAAAGCCGACGGCGATCTGCTCGTTCAATTGGCACCAAGACCACTTCAGCGGCACCTTCGGTATTCGCACGTCCAACGGTGAGCTGGCGAGCACCGCGTGCCTGGGCTTCGGCCTCGAGCGGGTGACGCTGGCCCTCATCAAAACGCACGGATTCGACCCGACGCAATGGCCGGGCGACGTGCGCGCGATGCTCTGGCCATGAGCCCGCCGGGCCGCCCCAAGGGCGAACACCGGAGTGCGCAGCACGAAGCTATCCCAATGAGCCCGCCGGCCGCCCCAAGGGCGAATACCGGAGTGCGCAGCACGAAGGCACTTCAATGACCCACGTTGCTGTCTTGCCAGGCCTGAACGCTGCCGAGCACCGGCCGCACGCGCTGCACAGCTCCGAGCGCATCTGGGTCGAAAAAAACTGCTACGCCGACCTCTGGATCGAGCTGCTGCACGCGCAGGGCATGGAGCCGCACGCGAGCCTGGCGTTCGTCGTTGCCCTCGACTTCTTGGGCGACCAGTGGACGTTCTTTAAGCCGCCGCTCGGCGACCTGCGCTCGCTTTACGGCATCGACGTGCAGGAGCTGACCGTCTGGCGCCCGCTGGTCGAGCATGCCGTCGAGCACCTCGGCTCGGGCCGGCTGCTGAGCCTGGAGGTCGATGCCTTCTGGTTGCCCGACGCGGCGGGCACCGACTACCGCCAGGCGCACACCAAGACCACGATCGTGCTCAACGAGATCAACACCACAGCCCGCCGGCTCGGCTACTTTCACAACGCCGGCTATTTCGAATTGCACGGCGAAGACTTCGGCCAACTGCTGGCGATCGACGTGCCGCCCGCGCTGCTGCCGCCGTATGCCGAAGTCATTCACATCGACCGGGCCCAGCGACGAGGCGATGCCGACTTGCGCGCGCGCTCGGCCGCGCTGCTCGATGACCACCTCGCGTGGCGCCGCGCGAGCAACCCGATCGCGCGCTTTCGCGAGCGCTTCGAGGCCGACCTGCCGGCGCTGCAACGAAGTGGCCTCGCGGCCTACCACCATTGGGCATTTGCCGGCGCGCGACAGCTCGGCTCGGCGTTCGAGCTGGCGTCGCTCTACCTGCGTTGGCTGCGGCCGGGGGCCCATGCCGCAGCAGCCGACTTCGAGCTGATCGCCCGCCACAGCAAGACCCTGATCTTGAAAGCCGCGCGGGCCGTGAACTCGGGCCGCTCGCTCGATGCAAGCGAGTTGTTCGACGAGATGATCGCCGCCTGGGACCGCGGCATGGCCGCCGGCGTCGGCGTGATCCGCAGCACGCCGCGTTGATCGCGGCGACTCTTCAGAAGCGCTTGCTCAGCGTCATCGTGTCGTTCTCGCGCTTCATCTGAAAGCGGGTAAGAAAGCTGTTGCCGAGCAGCACTTGCTCCATCGGCGCTTGCCCGACCAGCGCTTCGACGTTGTAGACCTGCACGTCGCCGACCCGCACCGAAGCAAGCGAGACCTTGTAGACCGCCATCTGGCCGTTGGCGGTGCTGGTCGTGCCGCGCTGGCCGCTTCGGTAGTCGATGCCCAAGCGCTCGGCCTCGTCGACACCCATCGAGACGAAGGTGGCGCCGGTGTCGACCAGGAAGCGCACCGCGCGGCCGTTGATCGAGCCACCGGTAAAGAAATGCCCGCCGCTGCCGGCCGCGAGCACGATCACCGCGCCACTGCTGTCGCTCGGTGCGCCGCCGATGTTGACCTGCGCGCCGCCGAGCGCCAGCACCGCCCGCTTGCCCTTGACCTCGACCGCTGCTTCGCTGCCGCTGACGCTCAGGAGTTTCACACCCAGCACCGTGTTGCCGACCGCCACCGTGCGCGGCGCGCCGTCGATCATCAGCAGGGCTTTGTCGCCGAGGCTGCCGCTCATCGAGACGGTTTGCGCGACGGCTGCTGCAGAGGCCAGAAGCAGACCGGCAGCGACCGCAGCCGACGAAACGACCATCGACATCAATCGCGAAAGTTGGTGAACGAGAGCGGCGCGTCGGCGATCTCTTTGCGGATCATCGCCATCGCGGCCTGCAGTTCGTCACGTTTGGCGCCGGTCACGCGCACCACGTCGCCTTGGATCGCAGCCTGCACCTTCATCTTGCTTTGCTTTACGAAATTCTGGATCTTCTTGGCGGTGTCGCTGTCGATGCCGTTCTTTACGGTGATCAGCTGCTTGACCTTGTCGCCACCGATCTTCTCGATTTTGGACGTGCGGTCGAGAAAGCGGATGTCGACGCTGCGTTTGGTCAGCTTGGCAATGAGCACGTCCAGCACCTGGCCGATCTGGAAATCGCTGTCGGCCCAGACGGTCAACTCTTTTTCTTTCAGCTCGACCTTGGCCGACGAGCCTTTGAAGTCGAAGCGCGTGCCGATTTCTTTGGCGGTCTGGTCGACTGCATTGCGCACTTCGACGAGGTTGGGCTCTAAGACGGTATCGAAGCTGGGCATGATCGTTCGGTGACAGGTGCTGCGCGGGGCAATGGGTGAAAATTGTGGCATGCAAATCGAACGAGGCGTGAGCCTCAAGCCCTACAACAGCTTCGGCCTGCCTGCCGTGGCCGGCACGCTGGTGCGGGTCGCGAGCGACGCCGACGTCCGCCGCGTCGTCGATCACCCGCAACTCGGCATGGCGCCGAAGTTCGTGCTCGGCGGCGGCAGCAACATCATCCTCACGAAAGACATGCCGCAGGCAGTGATCAAGGTCGAGGTGATGGGCATTCGCCTGGTCGAAGAACGCTCCGACGCCTGGATCGTCGAGGCCGGCGCCGGCGAGTCGTGGCCACGGCTGGTCGAGTACACGCTGGCGCAGGGGTGGCCGGGGCTCGAAAATTTGTCGTTGATCCCGGGCACGGTCGGTGCCTCGCCGGTGCAAAACATCGGCGCTTACGGCGTCGAGCTGAAAGACCGGTTCGAGTCGCTCGATGCGGTCGATCTGGTCACCGGCCGCACCTCGACCCTGCGCGCAGACTTCTGCGTCTTCGGCTACCGCGACAGCGTGTTCAAGCACTCGCTTGCCAACCGCACCGTGATCACGCGCGTGCGCTTTCGCCTGCCCAAACCATGGCAACCGGTGCTCGGCTACCTCGACATCGAACGCAAGATGGCCGAGAGCGGCAACCACCGCCCCGATGCGCGGCAAGTGGCCGACTGGATCTGCGCGATCCGCCGCGCCAAGCTGCCCGACCCGGCCGTGATCGGCAATGCCGGCAGCTTCTTCAAGAACCCGGTGGTCACGCCCGAGCAATGCCGCGACATCATCGGCCGCGACCCCGAGATCGTTCACTACCCGCTCGCTGACGGCAGCGTCAAGCTCGCTGCGGGCTGGATGATCGATGCCTGCGGCTGGAAGGGCAAACACGTCGGCCAGGCCGCGGTCTACGACAAGCAGGCGCTGGTGCTCATCAACCGCGGTGGCGCGATGGGCTCCGAGGTGATGCTGCTGGCCGGTGCGATTCAAGAGAGCGTCTACGGCCGCTTCGGCATTCGACTCGAGCCGGAGCCGCTGGTGGTGTGAATTGCGCACGGCCGGCCGCCATTCGGCTCGCCCACAATTCGCGCCATCCGGGCCTGGGCCGATGCCGATGAATCTTTCGCTGACGACATTGCTTCGCGCGCTCGCCGCCGTTGTGCTGATCGTGTCGTGTTGGTCGGCGATTTCGCGCCCGCGCAGTGCGCCGGTGGCGGCAGTCGTGGCCACGGTTGTCGTCGGGCTGCTGATCTGGCAGCGGCGTTGGCTCAGGGCGCGAGCGGCGCGGGTTATTCGGGCCCAGCCACTGCCGCCGCACCTGCGGCGAAAGTTGCTGGAGGCGCATCCGCAGTTGACCGATGCGAACGCGCGCGATGTCGAGGGGGGCCTGCGTCAGTTTTTCGATGCCAACGCGCGCGCCGAGGGCCGCTTCGTCGCGATGCCGTCCAAGGCGGTCGATACGCTTTGGCACGCGTTCATCCTGCACACCCGCGTCTACGAAACGTTTTGCCAACAGGCATTCGGGCGCTTGCTGCATCACACGCCGGCCGAGGCCTTGCCCGGCGCCGGGCAGCGGCAATCACGCTCCACGGTGCTCGGCGATGGGCTGGCTCGCGCCTGGCACTGGGCCTGCCGCGACGAAGGCATCGACCCGAAGAAGCCCTCGCGCCTGCCGCTGCTGTTTGCACTCGATGCATCGCTCGGTATCGCTGCCGGGTATGTCTACGCGCTCGACTGCAAGCTGCTCGGCGCCGACCGAGGCAACACGCACTGCGCCGGCGATCTCGGCAGCGGCGCTTCGTGTGGCGGCGGCGATGGCGGCGCTTCGTCGTCGGACGCCGACGGTGGCGGTGGGGACGGCGGTGGAGATGGCGGAGGCGGGGGATGCGGCGGCGACTGACCGCGCCGCCGCGCCCGCCCGTTCTCAGAACGTGAACGGCTTGCTCAGTGCCACATGGAACGTTCGCCGCGGCCCGAACTGCGGCGCGCCGACGCCGATGCCGCTGCCGTCGCGCAACTGATAGCTGCGGTCGAACAGGTTAAGGGCCGACACGCGCAAGTCGAATTTGCCGAAACCGTCGACCTCGAACGTGCGAGCCACCGATGCATTGACCTGCACGAACGACGGCAGGTGCTCGGTGTTGGCGAAGCCGCGCCGCAGGCCGCTGCCGTAGAGCACGTCG
>JAYUWC010000093.1:0-19568 GCA_043753755.1 Rhizobacter sp. | reverse complement strand
CTGCGTTACGTGAGCGACAAAATCGTGCCAACTCTTACGCCGTTCAAACCGCCAACTTGGCTGCCGGCGACTGGGTAACTGCTGGATCTAGGTTTAATCCAGCAGGCGGGCTCAGGTGCGAACCGCGGGGCCTGGCGGGGCAGTGGCTTCGAGGCGCGCAGTGCGGCTTGGGTGACGCTGCGCGCGGCCGAGGGCTTGCTGGTCTCGGCAACCGCCCGGCCGCAGCAGGGCACGAGTGTGGCTTCGACGCAGATGGATGCGGCTGAAGCGCTGGCCCAGATCAAGGCGGCGCAGGGCTTGGGCAGCACGTTGGGGGCGGCCGCCGGGCAGCAACTCGCAAGCGGCTTGCCGGTGCACTTGAAGGATGACAAGCGGGCCTTCGAGCAGGTGCTGGTCTCGGTGGACCCGAAGCGGAACGGCAAGTACGCCGCGAGCTTCCGCCTATCCGAATTTTGAGTCTGGGAGCGCAGATTTCATCAAGCCAGATGCCGTACTTACTTTCGCGGAGCGCATGGCAATGAAAACTGTCGGCGGTGGGACGAAGACCCGCTTGTTCTTGCCAGCAAACTTGCAAGAGTTCCTATCCAGCAAGGCTGCAGTCAAGCCCACTCGGGTAGAAAGCTATGGCGGATAACTATCTATGCAGCTTCATATGCGCGCCGGTCTGACATTTGCTGTTGGGGCGATCATCGCAGCAACGATCGCTTCGGCTGTCACCTATCGCCTTGTAAAGGGGTCATCAATGCCGCTAGTACACAAACTTGAAGTGCCGTTGATGTTCAACGGAGCTGGTTCTGCAAACCATCAGTACCTTCTGCCCGAGGGCACAACTCTGTACTACGACCAGTCATTTCCAGAGGGCTTTACACGCTTCAAGGTCTACTTCAACGTGGAAGGCGTCAAGCTGGAATCGCACGAGTCGACTGAGAAGTTCTGGATCGACCCGCTTACCGCCTTTCCGGTCGACCAGCAACAGTTGCGCAAGCTGCTGAAGGACTACCCCATATCCAAGGCGGAGCTGTCGTTGATCCTTAAATCATCAAACATCTCAAAAGAAGAAATCCGGCAACTATTGACCGAGTACAGCAAGTGAACACCGGGAGTTTTGCTCGGAAACTTCTTTAACGAACTGTTGACCTTCGAATTTGTTCCGTTCGGCAACTTTGGTCAGCACATCAGCGTCGTTGACATAGTCGCTGCGAACCCGGTCGGATTTGGAGCAGGACTCGTGTCCAGAGTTCTAGTGAAGATCAAAGCCTTAGTCGCCTGCGAGATCAGCGCCATAGACACGAACGAGCTTTCAAGCGATAGCCTTCGAAAGCGGTCTGATGTCAAAAAGCCAGTCGACACAAACGTGACATTCGACTTTGCGTCTGCTTCTCCGATGGGCGAGCTCTTCGTTTCGTTGCTGCACCACGTGGACAAGTTCAGTGACGGAATCGCGAATGTCGAGATCGATCCGTTGCGCGTTACTGTCCCCGACAATTTCGAGTCCCGCGGATTCGCGTAGAAGTGGTCATCAGCCTGCTCCTCAAAGTTGCAGTTGCTACCGCACTCGCTGGTGCTGTTGGACATCAGCTATGCGCATCCCCCAGCACCGCCGCGGCATCGGGCAGGGCGTCAGCTGACGCGCCGAAGAGTCAAATGAACTCAAGCAAACTCACGATTCCGTCTGACGCTCTGGCAGTTGTCGATATGCCATCAGTGGTTTCAGTTTCAGCAGAGCAGAGTCAGTACGTTGTCGCTCTTGCCAACGCCGTGATTCGAGTGCTTTCGCGGGAGTCGACGCTGGAAGATGAAGAGCGCGCTCTCTTCGGCGAGGGTGAGTACTTCTGGCCAAAAGACCCGGCGAAACCAATTCGAGTCTCGAAGTCTTATGACGCAGCAAACTTTCGCGTTAACTTCATTTCCCTCAGCTTTGCGCGACCGAGTGATGGTGCTCCGTGGACTGGTGCCGCTCTGGCACTCACGCCGAAGGCGTTTCCCAGAAGCGCCTATCAATTCGCAGTTCCTGCGGACTTCTTTTCCGTCATGCAGTTTGTCAAGGCCAGTGACGAAGAGCGGCCCGCAAACGGCAGTGCGCCAGCGCGCAAGGTTCATGTTTTCGAGTACGCGCTCGTGCGTGGCAATGTCACGCTAGCTCTTCGTTTTGAAACTCGTGCTGATCTTTCGAAGATGAACGATCAACCACCGAAAAAGTTTGATCTGGTCAAGATCACGAAGACCTGAGTTTTTACGATCATGCGGCCGTCATGACGGCCGCAGCAAGCAGACAACTCGACCTCTAGATGCCAGGGCCCGGCATCAAAGGATGCTCGGAATGCCGTCGCTCGACGAGTGACATCCGTCTGACCTCGAGACGTTCCCGACATTTGACACAGGACATTAAGAAAGTCCGAGGTGCCGGATCCCGACCACACCGAATCAGTGCCGCTCGTCAGCTGCAGAACGTTTCAAACGCCGAGCTGCCCAGCTGCGGCCGCCCCTCAAGGCACCCGAGCCACTCCCGCGCACCGACCTTCGTCACCCACGCGCCCTGCGCACACGGCGGCTACGCAGGCCAGGGGATCAGGAACGCCGGGTTCGTTGCATCGCGCGATCTGCTGCGTGAGTGACAGCCGCGCCGCAGCAGGTTTGGCCGACACGCCGGCTCCGCGCGGCGCGCGGTTGTCGTGCGCGACCATCGCTTCCAACAGGTCGACGTCGGTGTCCCGTTTCGGGCCGAAGGCGGCGGGGCTGATGGCCGAGCCCGCATCGGGCTGAGGCGGCAGCGCTGCCTTCGCGGTGCGTGTGGGCGGCGGGGTGCGAGGCTTGGCCTTCGCGACTGCGACCTTCGGTTTTCGCGCGGCTGCGTTGGCGGCGCGAATCGACTTGTCGGGTCGTGTGCTTGCAGCGGCGCGCACGCGCTCGACCGGTGCGCTTGCCGCGGCGGCGCGTGGCGCGGCGAAAGCGGCTGCGGCAGCCAACTCGGCAGTAGTCGAGTTTTCGATCCGCGCGGTAGCGGCGACCGGTGCAGATGCAGGCGCCGAAGCGGCGGCAACTTGCAGCGCCGCCGAAGCTGGTGTGCCAGCCATCGCCGCGGAGGCAACAGCCGCGGGCGGCGTTTCCGAAGGCGTCTTGCTCCCGGACGAAGCGCGCCAGTCGGGCTCGGCCTGACCGCCAGCGGGTTGTCCCACGAACCACCAGGCCGCCGCGCCGGCCAGCGCGACCGCAACACCGCCCAAGGCCCAGAACCTGCCCAAGCGCCGAGGCACGACCACGCTGCTCGCGTTGATGCTGGCCAACACGCTGAGACTGGCAGCCGAACCACCACCGGCTGCAGCAGAAAACGCCGATGCGGCCGATGCCGGCCCAGCGCCCTGAAGCGTGGGTCGGGATGAAGCGGGTGGGACCGAGTCAGCGCTCATAAGACGGAGGTTGCTTTGCAAGGGTTGCCAAGGGCAGCTGCGAATTGTGGTCGAAGCCCGCCAGGCACGTCGACCCCGCCTTGGGCGACAAGCATCCAATTGTTAAAAGCGTCGCGCCGGCCCCGCGACTCCCCCGAAATGAGGGCGACGGCGAGGGCCGAATCTCGGATCATCTCGGGTCCCTCAGTGGCCGCGAATCCCGTTCCCAACCTGCCTGCTTTTCACCCGACGACTCCCATGCGTTTCTGGCTCGCCTGCTACTTCGTTCTCGCCTGCGCGTTTGCGGCCGCGCTGCTCCTGCCCGACCTGCGTGCCGAGATCGGCAACCAGTTGCGCGGCGGCGTGTCGCGGGCGGCCGATTGGGTTCGGCGCGCCGCGGCACGGCAGCAGTCGCGTGGCTGGGCGGTCAGCCGCGGCGTCGTTGCGCTATTGCGAGGCATGTTGCGCTGGCTCGGGCGGCGCGGTCATCTGGGGCTGTTGGCGCTCGCGGTCTTGGCGCTACCGGTGCTGGTTGCGCTCGCGTTGCAACGCTGGAACCGCATCGAGTCGTTCGACGAGCGCGACTCGATGGCGCCCGGCGACTCCAAGGTGGCGCAGTTGCTGGCCGGTGAGCAACTCGTGCCCCCGCCGCCGCTGCCGCCCGAGGTGTTTGCCACGGCCGAAGTGCAACTCGAGCGCCCGATGATCGATACGGCTGATCGTCGCTGGGCTCTGCTCGAAGACGACTTCCGCCAGCGCCTCTTGCTGGCATTCAAGATCATGCGCGATCGTCACGGTTACGACCTGGCGCTGCTCGAGGGCTATCGCAGCCCCGAGCGCCAAACTGCGCTGCAGGCACTCGGGCCCAACGTCACCCGTGCCGGCGCGTACCAAAGTTTTCATCAATACGGTCTGGCGGCCGACGTGGCCTTCATGCGCGCTGGCCGTTTGGTCATCAGCGAGAAAGACCCGTGGGCCATGCGCGGCTACGAGCTGTATGGTGAAGTTGCCGAGTCGCTCGGCCTGACCTGGGGAGGACGTTGGCAAATGATGGATTTCGGTCACGCCGAATACCGTCGCCCCGGCTTCAGGCGCGACACCCCGCGGTGATGCGCCCACCCGCGCCCGGGGTCTCGTCCTCTGCGCCATCGCCCATGAGGCAGCCAGTAGACTCGCGCCCTGCCGCCGTGGGCCGCTTTAGCCGCACATTTTCATCAACACCGCACCCTGCGGTCATCGTTTGAGGATCTCAGCATGTCGCGCCCTTTCATCGTTCTGGGTGACAAGACCGACCACGGCGGCGTGGTCATCGAAGCCGCGCCGACCAGCGACGCTGCCGGCAAGGGTCTGGCGCGGGTCGGCGACAAGGTCACCTGCCCGCTGCGCGGCCACGGCGAAATCACCGTGATCGTCAGCGGCGACCCGACGATGATCATCGACGGCCGCGCCGTCGCCCGCCACGGTGACAAGACCGCCTGCGGGGCCACGTTGATTGCGGGGCAGGCGGTTGCCTATATCGATGCCAATTCGGACCTTGGGTCGGTTTCGCCGGGGTTGGTTGCAGGCCCCACCGCCACCGTCAAAGCCAAAGAGCAGCAAGCCGATGCGGTCCTGGCACAGAAGTACGACCTGCACTTTTTGGTGCAGGACGACAAAACCGGTCAGCCTGTTTCGGGCGCTCCTTATCAAATCGCGCTAGCGAGTGGAAAGATGATTTCGGGAAAGACCAACGCTCAGGGTCTGACCGAGTTAATAGCGGCCGATACACCCGAGATCGCGAAGTTGGTGGTTCCGTTTTATGAATCGGCTCAGGCCGATACAAAAATGTCTCACGCGCCAGATTGCTGTTCGGCCTGACTCGCTTTCCGGCTTTGGGCTGCGCCCTTGGGCGCATGAACCTTGGGCGTAAGACATCAGCCTCCGAAGTTTTGGAAAACACCATGGCCACTTTACAAACCGCCCTGACGCCGGCTGCCGACACGGCCCCAGCAGTAGTGCGTATTGCGGCCGGGGAGCTCAGCGGTTCTCAATGGGTTGGGCGCTTCCCCACCAGCAGTGACATCGCTGACTGCGAGGCGCCCTTCCGAGAATCGCTAGCGTCATTTGTCGCCGCGCTTCGAGTTGCGCGCGCCGCGGTTTCAATCAGCGCCACTCGTCGCCCCGCCGAGCGCGCATACCTTATGCATTGGTCTTGGAGCATCGTCAACGCTGGCGCAAGTCCAAGTTCTGTCCCGGCGATGGCAGGCGTCGCGATCAATTGGGATCATGGCGACGCCGCCACGTCAACCTCGGCCGCGCAAGCAATGGTCGACGCCTACGGCATGCAGAACTTGACCGTTGCGCCGGCTCTGAACTCCAAACACATCGCTGGTTTAGCCGTCGACATGGAAATCAGTTGGGCAGACACCCTGACGATTGCAAACGCCAACGGTACGCCCGTCGCAATCTCGACAACGCCCCGAACGGGCATGAACACCGAGCTTCATGCAGTTGGCGCCACATACGGTGTCACCAAATACAACCGAAGCGGAAGCGATCGCCCGCACTGGTCCGACACAGGGAACTGAAGCCATGAGTCTGCGAGCCTGTCTGCTTTATGCGTCTTTGATTTGGCTCGCGGCCTGCGCGGTGCCGCCTGCCCCGCGAGATTCGACTGACGACTTGGCGTCATTTGTAGAACAGAGGGACGCGTGCGACCACTTTAGAGGCGAACCTTCACACGTAGTACGCGAAGAGCGTTCAAAAGAAATTGCCGATGGAATTCGGCGCTTTTGCACCGGAACGGATTCGCGCCTTGCCGAGTTGAAACGTCGTTATGCAAACAACGTGACAGCTCTCAAGAAACTGAATGAGTACGAGGAAGCAATTGAACGAAAGCAAAGCCCGTGAGACGTGATCGGCTCGTCGAAACTGCGGCTTACTCAACAGCAGCCGCGCGACAACAGGTCTAAGGGCAGACCATCATGCGATCAATCTTCCGTTACGGCCTGGGCCTCTTGCTGCTGACAGCATTGGTCTGGGCGGTGACCATCGTTTATTGGCAAGAGTCGCACCGCGCGGTGAGCGCGCAAGACGTGGCGGTGAATTTGGTCGCTGTGCCAATCGCGTTATTTGCCGGATTCTTGCTGCTGCGCTTCGGTATCGACGCGATGAAGGCACCGGTCGCGGCGGCGTCGCCGGCCGGCGCATCGCCGACGAAAACTGCAGCGCCGGTCGGTGCTGCTGCCGAGCGCGGCTGGGCTGCGACCGTGCTGGCCGTGAACGCGGTCAACGCCACCGGCGCCAGCGCGGCGGCGATTGCCGGTGCGCACGGCGACGGCCCTTTGCGCGTGGCGCTCGACCCCGAACTCAAAGACGACGCCGGCTTGCCGATCTTCGCGGCGCGGGCGCCGCAGCTCGACCTGGCGTCGGTCGAGAGCGCGCTCGAAGCATTGCGTCCCGGTGTCGCAGCGCGGCGCGAGGCCTGGGCCGGCGCGGTTGCTTCAACCGGCCTGATACGCGCCTTGGCTTTGCTCGAAACCACGCTGCAGCCCCTGGTCGGCGATCTCGAACTGGTCACGCCCTGGTTGCTGGAGCCACCGAAAGAAAACACGTCGCGCACCCGCCGGCTGCAAGTGCTGATGGCCGTGCCACCGACATGGAGCGACTTAGATTCGGCGCTCGCGCAGGCTTGGCTGGCGGCGCACATCGGCGAGCGCTGGGCCACGCCGCTGGCCTGGCCCAAGCGTGAAGGCGAGAACGCAGTGTGGCAAGCCGCGCTGCATCCTGCGGCGACCGGCGAAGCGTTTTTGCTGCGCCTCGACAAGCTGCTCACGCTGTTGCGCCAGCAGGAGCATGAAGACCTCGTGCTCGCGCTGGCTGCCGAGTCGTGGCTCGACGACACGGTGATCGAATTGCTCGCCGCACGCGGCGAACTCTTCCTCGCCGAGGCCGCGCCGCACGGCGTGATGCCCGGCGAAAGCGCGGCAGCCTTGCTGCTCGCGCCTGGTCACGTCATCACGACCACACCCACGCTCTCGCCGCCCGATGCGCCGCGGTTGACCCGCCTCGCCCTGCGCGAGCGTGACAAGCCCGCCGGCGCCGCCGGGCGCATCTCGGGGCAGTGCCTCACCGATGTGATCGGCGATGCGTTGGCCGCGGCGAACTGTACCGGCGCGGCGGTCGGCCACCTCGTCAGTGATCTCGACCACCGCGGCTCGCGCAGCGGCGAGCTTTACCCGGCGCTGCCGACGTTGCTCGCCGGTCTCGACGCCGCCACCGAGGTCTGGCCGTTGGGCGTCGGGGCAGGCGTCGGCGGTGTGGCCGACTCGCTGGTGGCGCTGGCCGTGGCCAGCGTGCCGGCACGCACCGGCACCAAGCCGGTTTTGGTGGCGACCGTCTCGCACCCGACCCTGCGCGCCGCTGCCCTTTTGCTGCCGGCCGCCTGGCAGCCTTTGCCTTCTCAGCCCCCGACCGCTGCGGCGCCGGCCTGACGCACCCGATTTCCCTGGAGTGAGTTTTCGATGCAACGGTTCTGGAGTTTCTTGACGAACTCGCGCACGCTGTCGGTGATCGGCATCGTGGCGTTGGCGGCTTTCTTGTTCGTCGGCGCGAGCACGCTCGAGGTCGCGCTGGTCTGGAGCGCGGTGCTGATCGGCTTCTTTTTGCTGGTCTGGCTCGCGGTGTGGCTCTTCAAACGCTGGCGCGCACGCCGCGCGGCGCGCGGGCTCGAACAGGTGATCGACCAGCAGGCCGAGCGCGCGGCGCTGACCGCGCCACCGGGCAAGAAGGTCGAGGTCGAGGCGCTGCGGATTCGCCTGCGCGATGCCGTCAAGACGATCAAGACCTCGAAGCTGGGCGAGACCTCGGGCGCTGCCGCGCTCTACGAGATGCCCTGGTACATGGTGATCGGCAACCCGGCGGCAGGCAAGAGTTCGGCGATCGTCAAATCGGGCTTGAAGTTCCCGTTCTCCGACAGCGCCGGCAACGTCATTCAAGGCATTGGCGGCACGCGCAACTGCGACTGGTTTTTTACGACGCAAGGCATCTTGCTCGACACCGCCGGCCGCTACTCGGTACACGAGGAAGACCGTGAAGAGTGGTTCGGCTTTCTCGGCCTGCTGAAGAAGTACCGGCCGAAGGCGCCGATCAACGGCATCTTGATGGCGGTGAGCCTGGGCGAGCTGGGCAGCGGCAAACCCGAAGTCGCGATCGCACTGGCCAAACAATTGCGCCAGCGCATGCAAGAGGTGGCCGAGAAGCTCGAGGTGTTCGCGCCGGTCTATCTCGTATTCACCAAGGCCGATCTGATCTCGGGTTTCGTCGAATTCTTTCAAGACCGCGACCCGGTCGAGCGCGAGCGCGTCTGGGGCTCGACGCTGGCCTATCGCGCCGACGGCGTGCGCGACCCGGTGGCCGAATTCGAAGAACGTTTCGATGAACTTTACGAGGGCCTGAAAGAAGCTTCGGTCGCCCGCATGACGCTAGACCGCGGCCAGAAACTGCCGCCCGGCGTGCTGACTTTTCCGCTCGAGTTCGCAAGCTTCAAGCCGGTGCTGCGCAGCTTCATCGCGACGCTTTTCGAAGACAACCCGTACCAGTACCGCCCGGTGTTTCGCGGCTTCTATTTCACAAGCGCGCTGCAGCAGGGCGAGGCGAGCAACCGTTCGGGCGAGCGGGTGGCGCAGCGCTTCGGCCTTCGGCTGGATCAGGGTGTGTCGGCGATGGTGATGTCGCAGACCGGCTTCTTTCTCAAAGACCTGTTCGGCAAAGTGATCTTTGCCGACAAAGCGCTGGT
Source organism: Rhizobacter sp. (assembly GCA_043753755.1). Classification (GTDB taxonomy): domain Bacteria; phylum Pseudomonadota; class Gammaproteobacteria; order Burkholderiales; family Burkholderiaceae_C; genus LMDS01. The sequence goes on along the minus strand of JAYUWC010000093.1, from coordinate 10,406 downwards.
TCGCCAATTCGCGAGCCGGGTGAAGATCCGGTTGCGTTATGCGAGCTTCTTCGCCGCGGTGCTGGTGTTGGGCCTGGCGCTCGGCGCCTGGACCTGGTCGGCGATCGGCAACCAGCGCTTGATGGCCAACGTGCAAGCCGATCTCGACAAGGCGCAGAAGCTGCAGCAAAACCGGCTCGACCTGCAATCGCGGCTCGAGGCGCTCGAGATCCTGCAAGACCGCATCCAGCAGCTGCAGGGCTTTCACGAAGACCGGCCGTGGTCGCTGGCGCTCGGCCTTTATCAGGGCGACAAGATCGAACGCAAACTGCGCGACGAATACTTCGCCGGCGTCGCCGAGGTGATGCTCAAACCCACCGCGGCCTCGATCGAAGACTATCTGCGCGAGGTCAACGCCAACGCGCCGCAGCTGCAGCCGGTGAGTGCCTCTGCCACGGCAATCCCGACCACCGCGAACAACACCGCCGTCGGCGCCGAGGCCCGTGCCGCCGCCGCCAACCCGCCGAGCGCTGCGGCACAGGCGCAAACGCCCTACAGCGTGGCCTCGCCGAGCAACGTGCAAGACGCCTACAACGCGCTCAAAACCTACATCATGTTGTCTGACCGCACCCGGCTCGAGACCGGTCATCTGTCGGACCAGATCACCCGTTTCTGGCGCGGCTGGCTCGAGGCCAACCGCGGCACGATGACCCGCGAGCAGGCGATCCGCAGCGCCGAACGCATGATCTCGTTCACGCTCTCGCAGGCCAACGACCCGAGCTTTCCGCAGCGCCAGATCAACGTGACGACGCTTGACCAGACCCGCGAGAACCTGCGCCGCGTCATCAAGGGCCTGCCGGCTCGCGAACGCGTCTACGGCGAGATCAAGGCGCGGGCCTCGACCCGCTTCGCGCCGGTCACGGTGGCGCGGCTGATCGGCGACCAAGACAAAGAAGTCGTCGCCGGCAGTTACGCGATCAGCGGCGCCTTCACCCGCGAAGCCTGGGAGGGCTACGTTCAAGAAGCGATCAAGACCGCTGCGTTCAAAGAACTGCAGAGCGACGACTGGGTGCTCAAGACCTCGGCCCGTGACGACCTCACGCTCGAAGGCAGCCCCGAGCAGATCCAGAAAGCCCTCGTGCAGATGTACAAGGCCGAGTACACCGGCGAGTGGCAAAAGTTCATGAAGGGCATTTCGGTGCTCGAGTTCGCGAGCTTCGAGCAAGCCGTGACGCGCATGGACCGCCTCGGCGACCCGCAGACCTCGCCGATCGGCAAGCTGATGGACACGCTGTTTCGCGAGACCTCGTGGGACAACCCGTCGATCATCAACGAGCGCCTCGGCCAGGCGAAGCGCGGCGTACTCGACTGGTTCAAGCAAGTCATCCTGCGGCAGGCACCCTCGGGCGTGAACCTCAATGTGAACCTCGACGGCGGCAAGGCCGGCGAGATCCCGATGGGCCCGATCGGCCGCGAGTTCGCCGGCCTCACCCGGCTGATGATGGTGCGCGACAACAACCCGACGCCGATGCGGCTCTATCTCGAGTCGCTCTCGAAGCTGCGCACCCGCTTCAACCAGCTCAAGAACCAGGGCGATGCCGGCCCCGGCAGTCGCCAGCTGATCCAGCAGACCATCGACGGCAACGGCTCGGAGCTTGCCGACGCGCTGCGCCTGGTCGACGAACAAATGCTCACCGGCATGACCGACAGCGCCCGCGGCGCCTTGCGGCCGCTGCTGGTGCGGCCGCTGCAGCAGGCGTTCATCGTCGTCATCCGCCCGACCGAGCGCGAGATCAACCGCGTCTGGACGGCGCAGGTTTACGAGCCCTGGCGCGACAACCTCTCGGGCAAGTACCCGTTCAGCGGCAACGCCAAGACTGAGGCGAGCGGCGCCGAGATCGCCAAGGTGTTCGGGCCCGACGGCGCGATCGCGAAGTTTGTTGACCAAACGCTCGGGCCGCTGGTGACCCGCCGCGGTGACTCGATCACCCCGCGCACCTGGGGCGATGCGGGCATTCGCCTCTCGCCCGACTTCACCGGCCGCTACAGCGCCTGGGTCTCGGCACTGCCGGTCGGCGCTGGCGGCGCAGCGGGCGGGGGTGGTTCTGGCAGTGGCGCGGCGGCCGTGCAGTACACCTTTCAGATGCTGCCGCAACCGGCGCCGGGCCTGACCGAGTACACGATCGACATTGACGGCCAAGAGCTGCGCTACCGCAACGCGCAGGCCGAGTGGGTGAACTTCGTCTTCCCCGGGCCGAAGGGGCCGCCGGGCGGCCGCGTCAGCGGCGTCACCTTCGACGGGCGCAGCGTGGAGTTCGCCAGCTTCCCCGGCAACTTCGGCTTGCAAAAACTGATGGAGTCGTCGCAGAAGAAGAAGCGGCCCGATGGCGGCATCGATCTCAGCTGGCCAAACGGCAATCTGGCGGTGTCGGTCCAGCTGCGCATCCTGAGCCGGCCGGGCGCCACCGACGGCGGCGCCGGTTCGGGGCCAGCGAGTTCACCCGCGCAGCCGGCTGGCTACGCGGGCGCCCCGCTACCGGCGATCGTGGCCGGCAGCCCTGACCCGACCGCAACGCCAACGGCTGCCGCACCGTCGGGCGCGGCGCCGGTCGCAACCGGGGGTTCGAAATGAGCCGCCCCCCGGTGCCGGTGCAGCTGGTTTACTTCGGCAAGCTGCCGTCACGCGGCGACTTCATCCGAAGTGCCAACCAGCCTGCGCTGATTCAGGTGCTCGACACCTGGCTCTCGCAGACGATGGAGCTGATGTCGAGCGACGACGCGCGCTGGAAAGTCGTCTACGACGCCGCGCCCGCAGTGCAGTTCGCTTTTCTCGGCACGCGCAGCCAGGTCGGGCTCGCGGGGCACCTGGTCACGAGCAGCGACACCTCGGGCCGGCGCTTTCCGTTCATCGCCGCGGGCACGTTCGAGCTGGCCGACCCACTCCCCTTCATGGCACGCAGCCCGCTCGCGCTCAACCGGCTCTGGACCCGCTTCGAGGCCTCGACCCGGCAGGCCGCGTCAGCCAGTGATTTCGGTCAGGTGCAGGGCACGCTTGCCGCGACCTCGGTCAACCTCGAGGTCGCGCCCGAGGCTTATCAAGCCAACTACATCGACTTTCTCGAAACCCAGTCGCTGGCCTCGGTCGAGGCGATGCTTGCCGCGGCCGGGCACGAGGTCTCGATGCGGCAGTCGCTGCTGGCCTACGGCCTGTTGCTGCAGCCCGTGCTCACGCAGGGCGTGCGTCTGCTCGAACGTGGTCTGGTGTTGCCGCTGCCGGCAGATGCGCTCTACCGGCCGTTCGTGGCCACACTCTGGGTCGATCTGCTGGCCAACATGCTTCAGCGCAGCGATGTCGAGCTGGCGCTGTACCTGCAAGGCGGCAGTGCCAGGCCGCAGCTGGTGGTCGGCTTCAACGGCGCCTCGCCGACTTCTTTGCGGGCGATGCTCGACAGCGCCGTGCTCGACGCCGACAACGTCTTCATTGCACAGGCCGCGTGGGTCGAAGACCACCTCGGCGACGACTACGGCATCAAGAAGCTGTCGAGCTATCTGCTCGACCCGCAGCTCTCGCTGCTGCAAGCGGTGAAGACCTTCCGCGAAGTGTTCCTGGGGGAGTGAGGATGAACCTGCACATCAAGCGCATGGCGCGCGTCGCTCTGTTGTTCGCGCCTCTGGTGGTGACCGCCGCGGTGTTTGCGCAAGCCGCCGCACCGGCCCAGCGCCCGGTCGCGAGCCCGAACCAAGTGGTCGCCGCCGGCACGGTGCCCGATGAGGCGACGCGGGTCGCGATCATCTCGCGGCTGCGCGAGGTGTACGGCAACGAAGGCGTCTCCGATCAGCTCACGATCGGCAGCGTGGTCGCGCCGCCGAACTGGAGCACCCATTTGCGCAAATTGATCTCGCCCGAGCTCAAGCGGGTGAGCCGCGGCCAGTTGTCGGTCAACGGCAACCTGGTCGACGTGAAAGGCGAGGTCGCCAACGAAGCCCAACGCCAGCAAGTGGTGAGCGACATGGCTTCGGCGCTGAACCCGACTTACACGGTGAAAAACTCACTGCGTGTGTCGGCCGGCGAGCAGGGCCTGCTCGACCGCACGCTCGCCAACCGCATCGTCGAGTTTCAGTCGGGCAGCTCGACGCTGACCCCGCAAGGCCGGGCTGTGCTCGACGAGATGGCCGCCGCGCTGCTCAAGATCGCCGGCCGCAAGGTCGAGGTCGCCGGCCACACCGACTCGCAAGGCTCGCGTGACACCAACATCGCACTCGCGGTGGCCCGTGCCGAGGCGGTGAAGAACTACCTCGCCACCAAGGGCGTGAACCCGGCCAGCATGCAGACCCTGGGCGTCGGCCCCGACCGGCCGGTGGCCGACAACACCAGCGCCGAAGGGCGGGCACGCAACCGGCGAATCGAGTTCAGGGTGTCACAGTAGGCGGGTGACCCGCGCGGCCTTGCTTCGCCGCGGTCGACCTACTCGCCCTCGCGCGCCGGCTCGACGCCGAGCATCTCGTCGAACATCGCGATCGCACCGGCGTCTTTGACGACCGTGCGCAACCACAAGTGCAGCGGCAGATCGCCCCAGCGCGCGGCTTTGTCGGCGAGATAGGCAACCGGGCTGTGCGGCTCGGTGCGACGGAAAAACTCGGCCACCTCGCGCAGCCGGCGCAGCGCGTCGGCCCGTGAAGCGATCGGCCCGGCCGCGGCCACGGTGCTGCTTGCCGAGGCCTCGCCGGTCGCGCGGTCGGACGAGTCGGCAGCTGCGAAACCGGTCTCGCCCACGCCGGCTTCGCGGGCCAATCGGCGGGCCTGGTGCACGGCTGCGTCGAGCGCCTCGCGTGACGTGCTGAACGCCGGGCCATCGACACCGAGCCGGGTATCGACCACCGCTTGCAGCGCGCGCAACGCCTCCACGCATGCGCCTGCTTGCTCGGCCAACGCGACGTAGAACGCGGGCGGCGTAGCCCGCTGCGACTTTTGAATTTGCGGCATCAGCGCGCGCCCTTCGGACAAGCGCGCGGCCTGGTCGGGGTGGGCCTCGATCTGCTGCGCGAGTTGTTGTGCCGACTCGATGTCGCGCTGCGAGAAGCGGCCGCCGGGGCCGTCGCACAGCGCGATGTGCGCACACCACTCGGGCAGCCGCGCGAGAAGCCACGACAGGTTGCCCACTCGTTGCTCCACATCGCCGGCTTCGATCAGCGGGTGCAATGAATCCCAGTAGCGGCCGCAGAGTTCGGTACAGAGTGCGAGGCCGTCGCGCAGGCCTGCGAAACCACCGACGCGGGTCGCAGCCTCGGCCCACCAGACGGCGATGCGCAGGTCTTTGGTGCGATCGCTCAGCAGCGCCTCGCATGCCTGCTTGACGCCGGGCCAATCGGCGGCTTTCAGGGGCGCGACCCAATCGCCCTGGTCGAGCGTGGCGTCGTCTTCGCGGCGCATCTCAGCGATTCGGTCGAACTCAGGGGCGAACGAGAGATCGTCACCGCAGGGTGCGTCGGCACGAACGGGAGCGAGCAAGGTCTGAATCATGAGTTGGGGCAGCAGCGCGGGGAAACACAGGATAGCGGCTCACGACGCGCCACCCGAGCCGGTCTGAAAGCGACGTGATCGGCTGATCGAGCGCCCGCTGCAACCAGTGTGGCAGCACGGTTGACGGCCCGGACCCGGACCCCGGCGGCATCAGCTTGCTCACTTCCTGGGCGAACCGGAAGGCATGGTCGGGTTCGTACCTGAGCTTCACAGCATGCAACCCGGCCTGCGCGTCGCGCCCAACAGCAGGCACCGTAGCCGGGTCGATCAAGCCGCGGGTAGTTCTGGTGGATCTCACCGTTCCACATCGGTGCCATGAATCGAGCCCAGCGCGCGAAAAAGGCTTGCGACGCGGCGCGGTCGGCTGCTGCGAAACAGAACACGTCGAGCGCGGCGTTGTAGGCCGCAATGCGGTGCGCGAAAGCGTTGCATTGCGGCAGGCAGGCGTTGATCGCGCGACCGTAAAACTCCATGTAGAAATACGACCGCGGGTTGGGCGGGGTGACGAAAAGGTCGAGCAGGCCGCGCCACTCGGCGGGCGTCAGCGCGCGGGTCACGTCGCGCCGCCGGTGCCGCCGCGCATCGTCTACGACAAGTCGCGGTTGACCGACTCGCCGGCCACGACGATGCGGCCGTCAGCGCGCATCACGCGCATGTCGATCACGTTGTCGCAGTTCATCCCGAAAGTGACCGACGTGAAGCCGTAGCTGCCGCCCTGCAAGCAGCTGCCTACGCACACGGCCCGGGCCGCGGCCTTTCCGCTAGGATCGCCTCGATTGAAAAAGCCGACTGGCTCGTCGACAGACCAGTGGCGCAGAGGTAGTACCAGCCATGAAATCTCAGCAGGCTTTCGGTGACCGGCCTTCGGCTTGCGGCTGTGTGTTGCATGCGCCCGTCGCGTCATGATGCGTGACCTGCAGGGCTCCTCCGGCGAACCCACCGCCATCGCACTGGCGTCCGCCTATGCCGCGCTCGATCAAGGCCATGTTCAACGCGCTCGCGAGTTGGCGCATGCGGTGCTGGTCAATGCGCAAAGCGTCGACTTGCACCTCGAGGCTCGTGTGTTGTCTTGCCTCGCGCATTGCGACCGCCTCGGCTCACGGTTGCGCCGCGCCAGCGAAACCAGCCGGCGCGCGGCGCAGATCTTCGAGCAGCTCGGCGATGTGAACGGCGAGGCGAGTGCCCTGACGACATTGGCGCACGTCTCGATGCTGCTCGGTCGCAACGACACGGCCGTCGAAGCGGCATTGCTTTGCGTGCGGCTTTGCGGCACGCAGGCGCCGCGGCCGCAAGCCGTGCTGGCCAACAACTCGCTGGGCCTGGCGTATTCGTGGAGCGGCGACCACGACCGCGCCGACGCGGCCCTCGAGCAGGCAGTCGCTGCGGCACGCGGGTGCGTGCCTCCTGTCAGCATCTACCAGCCTCGCCTGAACCAGATCTGGGTCGAAGCCTCGCGCCTGCTCGACGAGCGTTATCAAACCGGCGGCATGCAAAGCCTGGCGCGTCTCGCGAAGCTGGTTGCCGAGTGCGATGAACTCGAGCGCGCCGGTCAGGCCGTTTCGGTGTTGCCCGGCCTGCAGTTCATGCGACTCCCCATCGCCCATGCATCGGCCGGGCTGCTGTTCGTGTGGCAGGGCGACCCCGCCGCCGCCCGCACCGCACTCGCCAAGGCGCGCGCGGCGCTCTCGCCCGAGCCGACCTGGCTCGATGCCTTCGCCCAATGGCTCGCCGCCGAAATCGCATGGGCAGAAAACGATTTCGCCGAGGCCGAAGCGCTGTTGGTCGATATGCGCGATCTCGCGCTCGCGGTCGAGCACGAGCAGCTGGCCTGCCGTGCTCAATTGCTGCTGGCGCAACTGTTCGAGGTTCAAGGCAAAGCATCGTCGGCCCGACGCGAACACCGCGCGCTGCGGCAACGCGAGCGCCGGGTCGTGGCCGAAAACCTGGTGAGCCGCGAGTCGGTGGTGGCCTGGCAGCTGAGCGCGCGCCAGATCGAGCGCCATTTGCAGCAGGCATTGGTGGCATCGAGGCAGTTCGAGCGCTGGTCACTCGAAGACGCGCTCACCGGCATCGCCAACCGCCGCCACTTCGAACATGCCCTCAGCGCGCGGCTGCGCGTTGCGGGCTCGAGCGACGCCGCGGTGAGCGTGGCGATGGTCGACATCGACCAGTTCAAATCGGTGAACGACCGCTTCACTCATCGCGTGGGCGATCGCGTGTTGAAGACGGTTGCCGCGATCATGGCCTCGCAGATGCGCGAGAGCGACCTGCCGGCGCGCTGGGCCGGCGACGAGTTCGTGATCTTGTTCGGCGACACGACCGAAGCGCTGGCCGAACAGCTCGGCGAGCGCTTGCGCACGAGCGTCGCCGCGTTCGACTGGGAGTCGATCGCGCCGGGCCTGCGGGTGACGATCAGCGTCGGCCTCAGCCAGGCGCGGCCGGGCGACACGGCCGAGTCGGTCTTGCACCGCAGCGACGAGTCGATGTACCTCAGCAAGCCGGGCGGCTTCGATGCTCTGCCGCCACGGGCCGGGCCGGGGCCCAAGCTGCCGTTCGACGACCGCTCTGCGCTGCAAGATCGTCGGCATAGCGTCGACCGCAACGGCACGACCGCCGCACAGCGGCGCGGCCACTGAACGCCTGTGCCATCCGCAACACCCTGAATCGCCGAAGACACTCTTCATGCTGAAGCCACCGCTGCCAGCCGACGAGCGCGAGCGCCTAGAGGCGCTGCGCGAACTCGAGGTGCTCGATACCCAGCCCGACCAAGCGCTGGACGAGATGACCGCGCTGGCAACCCAGGTCTGCGGCACGCCGATTGCGCTGGTGTCGCTGATCGATGCACAACGCCAGTGGTTCAAGTCGAAGGTCGGTGTCGGCATCACCGAGGCGCCCCGCGACATCGCTTTTTGCGCGCACGCCATTCTCGAGCCCGACACCGTCATGGTCGTCGAAGACACGTTGCTCGACCACCGCTTCGACGACAACCCGCTGGTGCAGGGCGACCCGCACATTCGCTTCTATGCCGGCGCGCCGCTGGTGACCAGCGACGGCTACGCGCTCGGCACGCTGTGCGCGATCGACCACCAACCGCGCGTGTTGAGCGCACAGCAGCTCGATTCGCTGCGCCTGCTGGCACGGCAGACCAGCCGTCTGCTCGAGCAAGGTCGGCTGGTCAACCGCCGCGCTGCGCAGCTCAACGCCGCGCTCGCCTGGAACCGCGACAAGCTCGAAACCTTGATGGCGGTGACTCTGCACGGGCTCGATCTGGTCTCGTTCGTCGACACGCGCTACATCTATCGCTATGTCAACGAAACCTACCTCGACTACTGGCAACGCCGCCGCGAAGACATCGAAGGGCGAACGGTTGCGCAACTGGTCGGTCGCGAGGTGTTCGAGAAGCGGCTGAAGCCGCTGCTCGATCGCGCCCTCGCCGGCGAGACCATCGGCTACGACGCCACCTTCGACTACCCCGGCCGCGGCTCGCGCCACGCGCGGGTCGACTACCTGCCGGCGCGATCGGTCGACGGCCAGGTTTTCGGCGTGGTCGTGCGGGCGCAAGACGTCCAGCAGCAGATGCAGCGCGAGAACGACCTTCAATCGTCGCTCACCCAGTTGCAAGAAAAGACGGTCGCGCAGCAACGCATGATCCACATCCTGTCGCACGACCTGCGCGAGCCGCTGAACACCATCGTCAATTTTTCGTCGTTGCTCGCCGAAAACGCCCCCGACCTGCCGGCCGAAGACAAGCAGCGCTACATCGACTTCGTGCACGGTGGGGGTCTGCGGATGCGCACCTTGCTCGACGAGCTGCTGAGCTATGTGCGCCTCGACCGCGGCACCGACGCCAGGGCCGCGTTCTCGATGCACGAGGTCATGCAGGAGGTCGCGGCCGACCTGCGCCTTGTGATCGAGCGGCGCGAGGCGCACTTGAGCTGGCGCAACCTGCCGACGCTTTTCGGAGACCGCTCGTTGATTCGCGTGTTGGTGCAAAACCTGGTCACCAATGCGTTGAAGTTCGCCCGGCCCGAGCTGCCGGCATCGATCCTGATTTCGCGCTGCGAAATCGACGGTTTGATCGGCGTGCAGGTTCAAGACAACGGCATCGGCATCCCGGCAGACCAGCACGAAAACGTGTTCGAACTTTTCCGACGGTTGCACTTGCGCAAGAAATTCGAAGGCACCGGCATGGGCTTGGCGACGTGCCGACGCATCGTCGAATTGCACGGCGGCAAAATCGGCATCGGTCCGTCGACGGAGGGCACCTGTGTGCAATTCGTGCTGCCTGCCGCGCCCAGTGCGCCACCCTCTGCCAGTTCCACTTGAGACCTCTCGGTGGATGCGTGCTGCTGGTCGACGACAGCGCCGATAACGTCTTCCACCAAATCGTCCTGCGTCGCACCGGCTTCGGCGGCCGAATCACTTTGTGCTGATCGAGGCAGGCTGCCCCGGTCGAGATGGCGGCTTACATCGCCGAGCCGTTGACGATCAAGGCAGCCGCCGAGCTGCTCTCCGGCGAGTTCTGACGATCGGCAGCGCGCAGGCGCCTGTAGCAGACAAACGGCGCCGCTAAGATTCGGCTCGCCCTCGTATTTTGGAGCTTCGTTCTTGACCGCCTTGCGCATCCTTTACGTTGAAGACAACGCGCCTCTGCGCGAGACGATCGGCGCGCTGCTCGAAGCGCCGGGCCGAGAGATCGTGCCGTGCGCCGATGCCGAAGCGGCGCTGGCCGTCTGCGCCACCGAGCGCTTCGATGTGCTGATCACCGACGTGAGCCTGCCCGGCATGTCGGGCACCGAGCTGGCACGGCAGGTGCTCGCGCGCCAAGCCGGGTGCTGGGTGGTTTTGTGCTTGGGCAACGAGCGCACCCGCGCGCCGATGGTCGCGAGGCCGTGGCGAAACTCGT
>JAYUWC010000092.1:0-2080 GCA_043753755.1 Rhizobacter sp. | reverse complement strand
CACCGCTTTCATGTCGAGGCCGGCCTTCTCACCGAACGCGATCGCCTCCGCCAGGCCCTGCACCAGGCCCGCGATCGCGATCTGGTTGACCATCTTGGCGAGTTGCCCGGCGCCGACCGGCCCGAGCAGCGTGACCGCTTTCGCAAACGCCATCGCCACCGGGCGGACCGTCTCGAACGCCGCCGCATCGCCGCCGCACATGACCGTCAACGCGCCGTTGATCGCACCGAGGTTGCCGCCTGACACAGGCGCGTCGACGAACTGCAAACCGTGCGTGCTCGCAGCGACACCCAGTTCGCGTGCGACCTCGGCTGACGCGGTCGTGTGGTCGACGAATACAGCGCCGGCTTTCATGCCTGCGAATGCGCCTTTGTCGCCGAGCACGATAGCGCGCAAGTCATCGTCGTTGCCGACGCACGCGAAGACGAAGTCGGCGCCGCGCGCCGCTTCGGCCGGTGACGCCGCCTGCGCATGGCCGTGCTCGACCACCCACCGTGCCGCCTTGGCGGGCGTGCGGTTGTAGACCGTCAATGCGTGGCCGGCGGCTGCCAGGTGGCCGGCCATCGGGTAGCCCATCACGCCGAGGCCAAGAAAGGCGACGCGCTTCGAAGGGGTGGGGTCGTAGGTTTTGGTGCTCATCAATGAATCCAGAATTGAAAAAGGGCCGGCAAATGCCGACCCCGTGTGTCGTGATCGCAGGCTCGCGCCGAGTGCTTTATACGATGGTCAGGTGCTCGGTGCCCGCGGCCAGATCGGTGCTGCGCGCTCGCTGGCTGTGCAGCTTGATTTGCAGCCGAAGGTCGTTGACCGAATCGGCGTTGCGCAGCGCGTCTTCGAACGTGATCGACTGGCCTTCGTAAAGATCGAAAAGCGCCTGGTCGAAGGTTTGCATGCCGAGCTCCCGCGAGCGCTTCATGATCTCTTTGATCTCGGCGACCTCGCCCTTGAAGATCAGGTCCGAGATCAGCGGCGTGTTCAGCATGATCTCGACGGCCGCCACCCGGCCACGCCCTTCCTGACGCGGCATCAGGCGCTGCGAGACCAGGCCCTTGAGGTTGAGCGACAAGTCCATCAACAGCTGCGCGCGTCGCTCTTCGGGAAAGAAATTGATGATTCGGTCGAGCGCCTGGTTGGCGCTGTTGGCGTGCAGCGTGGCCAGGCAAAGGTGGCCGGTTTCAGCGAACGCGACCGCATGCTCCATCGTCTCGCGGTCTCTGATCTCGCCCATCAGGATCACGTCGGGCGCCTGGCGCAACGTGTTCTTGAGCGCCGACTCCCAGCCATCGGTGTCGATGCCGACCTCACGCTGCGTGATGATGCAGTTCTTGTGCGCATGCACGAACTCGACCGGGTCTTCGATCGTGATGATGTGGCCGAACGTGTTTTCGTTGCGGTAGTCGACGATGGCTGCAAGCGAGGTGCTCTTGCCCGAGCCCGTGGCACCGACGAAGATCACCAGCCCACGCTTCGTTAGCGACACGTCTTTCAGCACCTGCGGCAGGTTCATCGCGTCGATTGTCGGAATCTGCTGCGGGATCGTCCGCATGACCATGCCGACATTGCCCTGCTGCACGAACGCGTTGACCCGAAACCGGCCGATGCCTTGCGGCGCCACCGCGAAGTTGCACTCTTTGGTGCGCTCGAACTCGGCCGCCTGCTTGTCGTTCATCACCGAACGGGTCAACGCCAGCGTGTGCTGGCCGGTCAGCGGCTGCGGCGACACCTTGGTGACCTTGCCGTCGACCTTGATCGCGGGCGGAAAGTCGGAGGTGAGAAACAGGTCCGAGCCATTGCGCGACACCATCAGGCGCAGCAGGTCGTTGACGAATTTGGATGCTTGATCGCGTTCCATTTAGATCTCCATCAAGAGCGATGACGACGATGCAGGCCAGCGCCGGGCCGCTCCCAAGTGGCCTGCGCTCCCCTCGGGGGCGGGCACCGCGCAGCGGTGACCTTGGGACTGTCATTCATCCTGGAAAGTTTTCCGGGAACTTGGCTTTGGCGCGGGCCTCGGCCGGCGACACCACGTTGCGCCGCACCAGGTCGGCCAGGTTCTGGTCGAGGGTTTGCATGCCCACCG
>JAYUWC010000091.1:0-2083 GCA_043753755.1 Rhizobacter sp. | reverse complement strand
TTGCCACTGGGCGACCAGCTCGGCGATTCGAGCCCCGACGCTGGCGGGTCGCGCAGAGTTTGGCGTCAGGTTGAAATTGGATTTCGCAGGGCCGACTCGTTAGCGCAGGAGAGCTGCAAAATCGCCTCAATGGACAAACCACCGATGCTCGATGCGATCGATCGGCGCATCCTCCGGGCTTTGCAGATTGACGGGCGGATGGTCTACGACGCGTTGGCAGCGCAAGTCAATCTCTCGCCGTCGGCCACGCTGCGACGCGTGAAACGGCTCGAAGAGTCGGGCGTGATTTCGGGTTATGTGGCGTTGGTTGCACCCGAACGCGTTGGTTTGGGCTTGATGCCGTACCTCAACGTTCGACTAGAGAAGCATGCCGAGGTACACAAACGCACGCCCATGGATTTGTTTCGCGCCTCGGTGGCGGGTTGGCCCGAGGTGGTCGAGTGCGCAGCGCTCACCGGCGAAATAGACTTTCTACTGCGTGTCGTGGTGCAGGACATGGCGCACTACTCTCGCTTCATCATGGAGACCTTGCTAAAGCACCCGAGCGTTCAGGACTGCGAGACCAGTTTCGTGCTCGATCGCGTCAAAAACACGACTGCAGTTCCGGTGTAAGCCGTACCTGCGTCCCGACGCGACCGCCTTAACGGCGTGATTCAAATCTCGCGCACGAACCGCAAGGTAGCAGCGGGCGACAGGTTGAGCAACTCGGCAATCGCGCCGATGTCGTCAGGAATCGCCGGGTTGTTCCAACCCTGAGCCGTATGCCGCGCAAGGCGAACCGCAAGGCTCACGTTTTGCACGCCAGGCGAATCGGCATGCCGGTCGTCACTGATCCGAATCAATAACTCCGGCAGTCGCCAAGCTCTCATCAATGCTTGTTGCAAATCGTCAAGTTCGATGCCAAGCACATTGAGCTGAGCCGCACTCGACCGCAATTCGGGGTCGACCTGCTGCAGGTCGTGGATGCGCAGCGCCAGCAGCGGCGCGTGGCACCACAGCAGCATTTCGGAGAAGTCGTGCAACAGTGCTGCAGTGTGAATAACCGCAGCGTCGTGGTCCATGCGATGAACGGCGAAACCGAGCGCGAAGCTAGCGCCGCGGTGGGCCCGCAACATGGTCTGCGTCAACCCGCGGAAGGCCCCCGGTTGTCTTGCCAATGAAGCCTCAGTGTCCGGCTGCCGCCCGAACGCCCGAAAGAATGGCGAGATGCCCATCATCACCAGCGCTGAAATAACGGTCTCGACATCGGTTACCGCCCGCGCGCTGCGATGGGTCGATGCGTGGGCCAACACCTTCAACGTCATCAACGGGTCGCCGGCAATCATCTCGCCGAGGTTGTTAGCGTCGACTGCGTCTTCGTTCGCACGCAGAGCCTCAAGGGCATCAGAGGTCTCGGCGCTGACCGGGATTTCGGCATTGCGAAAATGCGACGCCCAAGCGTTTAGGTCACGCAGCGGGGTGGTGATTCCGGCGGCCGGTGCGCTGTTCGACATCACCCGATATCGGCGCGGCGACGCTCGCCTTGAACTTCAACCCGCGGCGTGCACCGAAAGCATGTGACCTTCAGCCGGATCGAGTTGCCCGCCAAGCAGTGCAGCGTAAGCCGACTCGACAGCTGCCGGTCCACTCGATCGAACCACCCGCAACCACGGATGCTTCGCACCTATGACCACACCCATGAACGCGTTCCAGGCATCTGCCAACCGCCGCTGCAAGCCGGCCGCACCCCAATCGGCATGGCGCTTCTTGATCTGTGCCGGTGCGAAGAACAAGGTCGGCCGCGACCCTGGCAGCCCCTGGCCACTGCCCAGTTCTTGCCAGTGCGTTCCGCCGACCGACGAGCTGTAAGTCAGCGACGCGCCGAAGTGGTGGTGTGCTGGTCTAATTTCCGCGGACACCTCGATAGTCGCCCCTGCAGAATTCATCCAAGCGCGGCGAGTGACCACGACGGCGCACGCGGCGACGGACGGCGCGTCGGTGTCCTGGGCGACTCCGACGCCTTTATCCGGACCGGCACGGCTTGCCTCAAGCAGGCGAGGCACGCGATCGCGGCCGAGAGGGCGTAAAGAAGCCCGCCCAGGCC
>JAYUWC010000090.1:0-6531 GCA_043753755.1 Rhizobacter sp. | reverse complement strand
GGCAGAGCGTCAAAGGCGCCGCAGTGGCGATGGAGTCACCGCGATGAGCCGCATTGCCGCCACGTTTGCGGCATTGCAAGCCAGTGGGCGCAAGGCGTTGATTCCGTACGTCACCTGCGGCGACCCCTTCGCCGACGCAACTCCCGAGATCATGCTGGCGATGGCGAGCGCTGGCGCAGACGTGATCGAAGTTGGCGTGCCGTTTTCTGATCCGATGGCCGATGGGCCGGTCATTCAAAAGGCAGGTGAGCGGGCCTTGAGCCGCGGCACTGGCATGCCGCAGGTTCTCGACGCGGTTCGGCGGTTCCGCGCGGCCGATGCCAACACGCCCGTCGTATTGATGGGCTATGCCAACCCGATCGAGCGCTACGGGGTCGAACGCTTCGTCGTTGACGCGCGCGAGGCAGGCGTCGATGGCGTGCTGGTCGTCGACTATCCGCCCGAGGAGTGCGAAGCGTTTGCCGCCCGGCTGCGAGCAGCCGAGATGGACCCGATCTTCCTGCTGGCGCCGACCTCCACCGAGGCGCGCATGGCGCACGTCGGGCGCATCGCCAGTGGCTACGTGTACTACGTCTCGCTGAAGGGCGTGACGGGCGCAGGCAACCTCGACGTTGCGGCGGTCGCCGGCATGGTGCCGCGCATCAAGCGCTTCGTGCAGTTGCCCGTCGGCGTGGGGTTCGGGATTCGCGATGCGCGCACGGCTCAGGCTGTAGCGGCCGTCTCGGATGCGGTGGTGATCGGCAGCGCTTTGGTCCAATTGCTCGAAACGTGCAGCCGCGACAATGCTGCCGCGACCGCGGGCGACTTCATCGCCGGCATTCGCACCGCACTCGACTCCTGAAAGGACGCTCGCCATGAGTTGGCTCGAAAAACTTCTTCCGCCGAAGATTCAACCGAACGAGCGAGGCGAGCGTCGCACCGTGCCCGAGGGTCTGTGGATCAAGTGCCCGCAGTGTGAAACAGTGCTTTACAAGACCGATCTGGAACAGAACGTCTATGTGTGCCCTAAGTGCAGTCACCACCACCGCATCGGTGCACGGGCCAGACTTGATGCGTTTCTCGACGCTGAAGGCCGCTATGAAATCGGGCAAGAAGTTTTGCCCGTGGATGCGCTGAAGTTCAAAGACAGCAGGAAGTACAGCGAGCGTTTGAAAGACGCGCTTGAGAACACCGGCGAGACCGATGCACTGGTTGTCATGGGCGGCGCGGTTCACGGCGTGCCGATCATGGCCGCCTGCTTTGAGTTCGAGTTCATGGGGGGCTCGATGGGCTCGGTCGTCGGCGAACGATTTGTGCGCGGAGTCGAGGCGGCAATCGAGCAGAAGACGCCGTTTGTGAGCTTCACCGCGACCGGAGGCGCACGCATGCAGGAAGGTTTGCTCAGCCTGCTGCAGATGGCCAAAACTAACGCGTCGCTGACTCGGCTTGCCAAAGCCCGGTTGCCGTTCGTGAGTGTGTTGACCGATCCAACAATGGGCGGTGTTTCTGCGAGTTTTGCCTTTGTGGGCGATGTCGTGCTAGCGGAGCCGCAAGCCTTGATCGGTTTCGCGGGCCCGCGTGTCATCGAGAACACCGTGCGTGAGAAGCTGCCGGAGGGTTTTCAGCGCGCTGAATTTCTGTTGCAGACAGGCGCTATTGACGCTATCGTCGATCGGCGCCAGCTGCGTCTGTTCATCGCGCGCGCGATCGCCATGCTGCAACGCCAAAGCGCTGACGCCGTCGTCTAAGAAAGAGTCGTTTTTGTGACTTTTGCCCCCCGCATTTTGGGGATTCCCGATACAAATATCACAACCTAGTATCCGCAGACAGGCCAATCCTGTGATTCGCTTTCTGTTCAAACCCTAGGGGATTTCTATGAAAAAGATTTTCATTCGCACCGGGCTCGTTGCCGCATTGTTGCTGGGCTCGGCACTTGCACAAGCGCAAACCGTGACCGTTACCGGTTGGACTTTTGGCAACGGCAACGTCGTCAATTCAACCTCACCAGCGGGCTCGCAAACCGGCCAAGCTGGCGCGTTCAACCTCGTCACCACTGGCTACAGCGATCCGTTCGCTGGCACGTTCTCGGGTTATTGCGTTGATCTGTACCAAACCTTCGTCGGCCCGCCGTCGATCGCAATGACCGGCTATGTCGGCGTGGCTGGTGCGGCTAATACCTTCGCTGCAGCGACTGGTGGTTTTGGCGCCAACGCGTCGGCAATCACCAACCGCCTCAGCGCGCTCATGACCTACGCGCTGCCGCTGGTCACGAACGCTTCGCAATCGACGTCGCTTCAGCTCGCGATTTGGGAAGTGATCTATGACAACGCCACCGATGTCACCGTCGGTACCTTCAAAGACTCGAGCGCTTACGACAACTTCGCCAACGCGCTGTTGGCTGGCTCTGCCAGTACCAAGGGTACGTACGCGGTGAACATCTTGCACAGCGACAGCAACCAGGACTTCATGATCACCCCGGTTCCAGAGCCTTCGACCTACGCCCTGATGCTTGCCGGTTTGGCCGGTATTGGGTTCGTCGCTCGCCGCCGCGCCCAACGCTGAGCTTCATTCAGCTCATTTCCAAAGGCGGCTTCGGCCGCCTTTTTCGTGGGTGGTCGCGCCGAGCGCGGCGATGCACCACCGTACCATTTGAGGCATGACTATGACCTCCGACGATTTGCCCCTGACGCTTGCTGCCTGGCTTGCGCGCTGCCAGCATTTGCATTCGCGTGAGATCGACATGTCGCTCGATCGCACCCGTCGCGTCAAGGCGGCGTTGTCGCTGCAATTCAAGGTGCCGCTGATCGCCGTGGCAGGTACCAACGGCAAGGGTTCGACCTGCGCGATGCTCGAGGCAATTGCGCTGCAAGCCGGCTACCGCGTCGGGCTTTACTCCAAGCCCCACTTAGTTCACTTCGAAGAGCGTTGCCGAGTCAACGGGCGCATGGTGTCTGAGGCCGAGCTGTTGCCGCACTTCGCGGCGGTCGAGCGGGCGCGAGAAGACACGCCGTTGACCTACTTCGAGTTCACGTCGTTGGTCATCGCAAGACTTCTTGCCGAGGCCGATCTCGATTTGGTGATCCTCGAAGTCGGCATGGGTGGGCGGCTCGATGCGGTCAACGCCTTCGATGCCGACTGCGCCGTGATTACGAGCATTGACATCGATCACGCCGAGCATCTGGGTCCCACGCGCGAGGTTATCGCGATCGAGAAAGCCGGCATCATGCGAGTAGCGCGCCCGGTGATCGTCACCGACCCCATGCCGCCGTTGAGTTTACAGGCCGAGGCGAGTCGGGTGGGCGCCGATCTGTGGCAGCTCGGCCGCGACTTCAACTTCTCGGGCGACAAGCAGCAGTGGCGCTGGGCCGGCCGGCAGAAACGATTTAATGCGCTGGCCTATCCGGCCCTGCGAGGCGCCAATCAGCTGCTGAATGCCTCGGGTGCACTTGCCGCATTTGAAGCGTTGCGAGATCGCTTGCCGATCACGGCACAGGCCATCCGCCAGGGCTTGGCCGTGGTCGAGTTGCCCGGGCGATTCCAGATCGTCGCCGGTCAACCGACGCTGGTTCTCGATGTGGCCCACAACCCGCACTCCGCGGCGGCGTTGGCCCAAAATTTGGATCAGATGGGATTTTTCCCTCGCACGCACGCAGTCTTTGGTGCGATGGCGGACAAAGATCTGGCAGGCATTCTTGCCAAGTTGGCACCGCTGGTCGACCACTGGCACTTTTGTGGCCTCCCGCTGCCCCGTGCCGCGACGGCCGCAGCACTTGAGGCGATCTACCGCAGTTTGAATGTGAAGGCGCCGGAGCCGGTGTCGACCGCAAGTCACGACGGGCCAGTAAGCGCACTCGCCGCAGCCGTTGGCGCCGCAGACGCCGCTGATAGAATCGTAGTCTTTGGCTCGTTCATGACTGTGGGTGGCGTTCTTAAAGACGGTATGCCTCGGTTGTCTGCCAAACATGCCGCTTGAACTCATGGCGAGAGCCTGAAACGTCTCGCACGCAATGCCGGTCAGCGCATTGAAACGGCGCTGCCGCTCGCAGTCAACACGTACCACTCGAACTCGCAACGCATGGGCCTGCTCTCTGTCTTCAAGCGTGCTGGTCCGCAGAGCCGAACGAGTGCCGCAAGCGAAACGGTCGATGCTGTGCATAGAGCTCGTCTGGGTGCCCGCCAGCGACTGATCGGCGCGGCGATCTTGGTGGTTATCGGGATCATTGGCTTCCCGTTGGTGTTCGAGTCGCAGCCTCGCCCAGTGCCGGTCGACATTCCGATCGAAGTACCGCGCCGCGAAGGCGCACCGGCGCTGGTCATGCCGCCCGCCAGGCCGCCGTTGTCGGCGCCTCCGGCGCCAATGGCGCCGCGACCTGCCGCAGCGCCTGAGGTGATTACCGAGTCTCGTGAAGAGGCCCGGCGCAACATCCCGGTCGCACCCGCACCCGCATCAGCCTCGAGCCCGCTGCCCGTGAGCCCACCTTCGCAGACCGCTCCGGCGGCCGAAACGCGTATCGGTCCGAAGACGCGGACAGCAGAGGCGCCGTCGAGGCCTTTCGATGCTGCGCCAAACTCCGGCACGGTCGACGCCGCACGTGCTCAGTCGTTGCTCGACGGGAAAAAACCGGTGACCAACGACGCGGGTCGTTTCGTCGTACAGGTGGGCGCCTTTGCCGACGCGGCCGCTGCACGAGCGACGCGCCTCAGAGCCGAGAAGCTGGGCCTGAGAACTTATACGCAGGTGGCTGACACTTCGGCGGGCACCCGGGTTCGCGTTCGCATGGGTCCGTTCGGCAGCCGTGACGAGGCCGACAAGGCCAAGGCGAGGGCAAAAGACGCGGGCCTCAATGCCGTCGTTCTGACGCTCTGATAAGGCGCTGACGTGGTCATCGATTTGGGCTGGGTCGACATCGGCGTGGCGGCGTTTCTTGCGCTGTCCGTGGTGGTCGGTCTCGCGCGGGGCTTTGTGTTCGAGCTGCTTTCGCTGGCGGGTTGGTTCGCCGCTTATTTCGCAGCGCTTTGGTTAACGCCGACGTTTCAAGATGCCGTGCACATCGGTGCGCGCGGCTCTAGCTTGAACTACGCACTTACCTTCGGCAGTGCCTTTCTGGTGGTGCTGGTGGCGTGGTCATTGATCGCGCGACTGATTCGAGCGTTGATCCGCGCGACGCCGCTCAGCCTGTTCGATCGCCTGCTCGGTGCTGCATTCGGGCTGTTGCGCGGGCTGGTGGTTTTGCTGGTCGTGGCGACGCTCATCGATGTGTCGGCCTGGCGCGATTCATCGGCCTGGCAACGTTCACAAGGCGCTGCCTGGCTGAGGGCGACGTTGAAAGAAATACGACCGTTCTTTACCGACGACACCACTTCCCCACACCCTCGAGCGTGATGCGCTGGTCGGGTTCAATCAAGGCAAATCATCATGTGCGGCATCGTTGGCGTCATCTCGAACGGCGCAGTCAACCAGTTGATTTACGACGCGCTCCTGCTGTTGCAGCATCGCGGTCAAGACGCCGCTGGCATTGTCACGATGAAGGGCACGAAGTGCTTCATGCACAAGGCGCGCGGCATGGTGCGCGATGTGTTTCGAACTCGCAATATGCGTGGCCTGCCGGGCACGGTGGGCTTGGGTCAGGTGCGCTACCCGACGGCGGGCAATGCCTACAGCGAAGAAGAAGCGCAGCCGTTCTATGTCAACGCGCCGTTCGGCATCGTGCTCGTCCACAACGGCAACCTCACCAACGCGCTTGCACTCAAGCAAGAGTTGATCGACATTGACCGTCGTCACATCAACACCACCAGCGATACTGAGGTGTTGATCAACGTCGTCGCGCATGAGTTGGCGCTGGCCTCGCGCGACCAGCCGCTCACGCCCGATCGGGTCTTCGCGGCCGTCGGTGCGGTGCACAAGCGCATCAAGGGTTCGTATGCGGTGGTCGCGCTGATCGCCGGGCATGGCTTGCTGGCATTTCGGGACCCGTTCGGGATTCGGCCGTTGTGCCTGGGCGAGGGCATCGGCCCCGAAGGCCGAGAGGTCATGGTGGCGAGCGAGTCGGTCGCGATCGAAGGCACGGGGCACAAAATTGTCCGAGACGTGGCGCCCGGCGAGGCCCTCTTCATCGATCTGCAAGGCACCGTGCATGCGCGGCAATGTGCAGACAACCCGAGCTTGAACCCGTGCATGTTCGAGTACGTCTACCTCGCGCGGCCCGACTCGATCATGGACGGCATCTCGGTCTACCAAGCGCGCCTCAATATGGGCGAGACCTTGGCGCAACGCCTGATCTCGACGATTCCGCCGAACGAAATCGACGTGGTGATCCCGATCCCCGAGTCAAGTCGGC
This sequence comes from Rhizobacter sp., assembly GCA_043753755.1. Taxonomy (GTDB): domain Bacteria; phylum Pseudomonadota; class Gammaproteobacteria; order Burkholderiales; family Burkholderiaceae_C; genus LMDS01. Next base: position 214 of record JAYUWC010000090.1, on the reverse strand, counting down.
CATCGGCCATGCAATTGGCTCAGCGCATCGGCAAACCGTACCGCGAAGGCTTCGTCAAAAACCGTTACGTCGGTCGCACTTTCATCATGCCGGGGCAAGGCGCGCGCAAAAAATCGGTTCGGCAAAAGCTCAACGCAATCGGGGTCGAATTCAAGGGCCGCAACGTGCTGCTGGTCGATGACTCGATCGTGCGCGGCAATACCAGCAAAGAGAT
>JAYUWC010000089.1:0-6549 GCA_043753755.1 Rhizobacter sp. | reverse complement strand
TCGACATCTCGTACTGCGTGCAGCCCAGCCCCGACGGCCTGGCGCAAGCTTTCATCCTCGGCCGCGAGTTCGTCGGCGACCACCCGAGCGCGCTCGTGCTCGGCGACAACATCTTCTACGGTCACGACCTGCAAGGCCTGCTGCACAACGCCGCCCGCCGCGAATGCGGCGCCTCGGTGTTCGCGTACCACGTGCACGACCCAGAACGCTACGGCGTGGTCGCCTTCGACGAAAACCGCCGTGCCCACAGCATCGAAGAAAAGCCCGAAACGCCGAAGAGCAATTACGCCGTCACCGGCCTCTACTTCTACGACGAGCAGGTCTGCGAAATCGCTGCCGGCATCGAGCCCTCGCCCCGAGGCGAACTCGAGATCACCGACCTCAACGCGGTCTACCTGAAGCAGCAGCAGCTCAGCGTCGAGATCATGGGCCGCGGTTTCGCGTGGCTGGATACAGGCACCCACGACAGCCTGCTCGAGGCCGGTCAGTTCATCGCCACGCTCGAGAAGCGCCAAGGCCTGAAAGTGGCCTGCCCCGAAGAAGTGGCGTATCGCTTCGGCTGGATCAGCGCCGGGCAACTCGATGCGCTGGCTCAGCCCATGCTGAAGAACGGCTACGGGCAATACCTGAAGCAGGTGTTGGTCGATCAGCTGCAGTCATAACGGCGGGTTTGCCCTCAAGAGGGGCGCTTAAACAACAGTTCGAAAAATGGTGTCGCTTCGGCGACATCGAATCTTTGCAGGGGTTGTAACTGCATTGCCGAAGAGTGAAGCCTGCGTGATCCGCATGCGTCATCGTTGTAATGAGCCGCAACGCCAGAGCCGCAAACCGTCGCCGTAGGGCATAAAAACGAGACTAGGGGGTTGTATTTTTGCGTGGCATGCGTCGTGCACCCGTCGTAGCACCTACTTCTTGAATCACGCCGAGCCTTCTGACTTCGGCACGCCCCCACCCATCCGATGACAGCGCCCCACGATCCTTTTCACGCAGCCAGACCGCTGGCCAGACAAGTAGTTACTTTTCAGCCGTTCAACTTACAGCCCCCCGATCAAGCGACATCAGTCGCTGCCGAAACCTTCCCCACAGCCTTGGCTGTTCGTGTGCCGACTCCTCGTCGGCTCCAGCCATCGCGCAGTGTCTTTGCGAACTCCACGCGCAAGCGTCATACCGACTTCGTCGGTTCCCTCGCGTCACGCACTGCAACACCGTCGAGCCTCGTGCTCGGTGCTTGCAACCCTTTCAAGAGTGGAATCATGACCTTGCTGAACAACACCGTGCACGCCCGCCTGCTGCACCTGAGCCTCTGCACCGTGGCGGCCGCCGCGATCTCAGCCTGCGGCGGCGGCAACGCCGCCGACCAGACCATGAGCATCGCTGAGGCCGCCTGCCCCAACACCAACGTGCTCGCAGTCACCGGCACCGCCGAGTCGCCAACCGCGACCGCGGAGCGCAGTCGACGTTGCCGCGTCATCGGCGCCGCGCCAGCACCGGCTCCTGGCCCGGGCCTCGCGCCGACATTGACTCCTGGCCCGGGCCTCGCGCCAGCACCCGCCCCCAGCCCGGCGCCCATTTCGCCGGCGCCTGCGCCGGCGCCTGCCGCTCCCGCGCCGTCTCCGGTTCCCGGCACCACCACCGACCTCGGCTGCGGCCCGGACATCGGCGGCTGGACGGTTCCCGTGCCGAGCGCAGCCAATACCAGCGTCGCCCTCGGTGACGTCAATCAAACAGGCTCGCGCCTCTACTACATCAGCGCCGCCACCGGCGACGACACCACCGGCAAGATCTACTTCTGGGACGGCAGCCAAATCATCGATGCCGCCGGCAAGTCGAAAGACGCCAGTGGTGCGGCTTACGGCACCGATCCGATGAACCCGAGCGCTGCGGTCAAATCGTTCAAGCGCTGGGCTTATGTGGGCCCGCGCTCGAACGCGAGCAGCGACATTGGCACCGCCGACAAGGTCGGCAGCCCGACCACCAGCTTTCGCGCCGGTTTTCCTGATTGGTGGATGTTCCGCCGTGGCGAGACCTACGACCTGACCGCCGACCTGACCTCGTTCGCCAAGCAAGGGAACCCGAACGCCGCACCGCCGGACTCCAGCCTCGCTGTGCCGGGTGGCCGCTCGCCCACCGAGCGGCAGATCGTCGGCGCATACGGTGACGTCTGCCAGGCGCGGCCTCACTTCATTCACCCGATCGAGAATTTCGTTGCCAGTTTCAAGTCGTCGTACACCGCGGCGCTAAAAAATGTGGCGTATCTCTCGCTGCACTTCGACGGACACGACCGTCCGGCCGGCGCCGGCACGCCCGGCGTGGTGTTGTTGGGCCAGGCTGCCGCCTCGACCGACATCCTCTTCGAAGACGTGTGGTTCGATGCGTCGTCAATCAACATGGGCACGGCCAACGCGGCCCAGGTCAAACTGCGCCGTTCGATCGTGACCGACAACTACGCAACCGACGGCTCGCACGTGCAGGGCATCTACTACGAAGGCACACGCCAGGGCTCGCTGCGCATCGAAGACTCGATCCTGATGCGCAACGGATTCTCGCGCGGCGACCCGAAAACCACGGCGTGGCCACCTTCGGGCGCCCAGAGCTGGGACATCTTCAACCGCAACCTCTACATCAACGGCGAAACGAACTCGATGCAATCGGGCATGTTCGACAGTGTTTCGATGCTGGGGGCGTCGGGCGATCAGTTCCGCACCGGAGCGCGGGTCGAACGCAACTTCTTCTACCAAGGCTCGGTCGGTGTCGGCGCGCAAGGCGGCTACCCCGACTCCGACGGCCCGACCGGCACCATTCTCGACAACGTGCTGCAGAAGTTCGTCGGCAGCGGCACCGATGAAAATCGCGGCCAACCGGGATGGGGCTTCATCCTCGGCGGTGGTGCTTACTCGGTCGAGGTGGCACGCAACATCGTCAGTGGCGCGCAATACAGCTCTGACATCAGCGGGCTTCAATTGATGCCGCTGTTCCAGGACTGCAACCACGCGTTCGCTTACGCCACCCGTTCCAACAACATCCACGACAACATCTTCGACACGGGCAACGCCCCTGCGGCGGTCAGCGTCAGCGATGGCGTGACGGGCTCGCAAGGTTGCTTCAACTACTCGTTCCGCGGCGTGAAGAACAACTCGGTCAACGACAACGTGTTGGTCAACAGAGGCGGCAAAGAGTCGGAGTACATCACTGTCGGCGCTGCTGTCGGCTCGACGAACGACACCGGGATGTCGCGCAACAAATCCTTCGCCGACCGTGCCGGCGCTGCCACCACGCTGGGCTGGGCAGCGCCTAACCGCACGCTAAAAACCTATCTGCAGTCGCGGGGTGTCGGTGTTTCGTCGGTCGATGGATTTCCCGAGTACTTTCAACTGGCGACGCAGCAGCGCCGCGGGCAATGGCGGCCCGACTGGACTTCGACACCGCTGGTTAACCATATCCGCACCGGCTTCGCGATGCAGGCGCTGCCTGCGAAGTAAGTCTCTTCCAGGCTTTTCGATCTAGAAACTGCGGGCCCTAGTGGCCCGCAGTTTCGTCTACAGTCCTGACCGGCCGTGCATCGACGCAGCCTCTTTTGCCGCTCCGCGCCCTCGAGCGGTGCCGAGCGGGACCCGCCTTTTGAATCCGTCGCCCCACGAGCTTCGTCCTACACCGGCCTCATTGATCGAGCACGTGCTCGGCGCGTTGCCCGATCGCCAACGGGTGACCCGCCAGACCGACATCGACGCGGTGCGCGGCATCGCCATCGTGCTGGTCGTCATCGGCCATGTGGTCTCACGCGAAGTGCCGCAGGGCAACGATTGGTACTGGCTGTTGAAGGCGCTGATCTACCGCTTTCACATGCCGCTGTTCATGACGCTGGCGGGCATTTCGTTCGCGCTGGCCTTGCCGAGCTTCGGTTCATGGCGCGAGGTGGCGCACTACTCGCGCCAAAAGCTCGCGCGGCTTGCGGTGCCCTACCTCGCCTTCGGCTTGTTGATCCTGTTCGGCAAGCTGCTCGCGGCGCGCTTCGTTCACGTCGACAACCCGCCCGCCGGCTCGCTCGCCGACGTGCTCGCACTGGTGTTGCGGCCCAACAGCAGCGCCGCCGGCTTTCTCTGGTTCATCTACGTGCTGGGCCTCTACTTTCTCGTGCTGCCTGCGTTTCTCCAACTTGTCGGGCGGCGTGTGATCGTGTTGTTTCTGGTTTCACTCGCAGCGCAGTGGGTGAGTTGGCCCGACGCGTTGCTGTTGAAGGAGTTTTTCGAGTACCTGCCCTTCTTTGCAGCCGGCATGCTGCTCTGGATGTGCCGTGACGACTGGCACCCCATACCACTCGGCTTCACGCTGCTGAGCATCGCAGCGTTTGCGCTGGCTCTCGCGTTCGCGTTGGCGATGGGGTTGCCGAAGTGCTTGGTCGGCGCGTTGTCGGTGCCGGCGTTTCTCTCGCTCGCACAACGCCTGCCGATGGCTTCGCAACTCGGACTTGGATGGGTGGGCCGGCTCAGCATGTCGATCTACCTGATGAACACCCTGGCCATCGGCATCGCCAAGGCGGCGTTGCTCAAGGTCATGCCGTGGGAGAGCGTGAACTTCTTGCTGTTTGTCCCGGTGCTGGCAGTTGCCGGCGTGGCCGCACCCGTCGTGGTCAAGCGGTGGGCTGCGCGGCGCCTGCCACGCATCGATCGTTATCTGTGAACGCCAACAGCATCGGAGCTTCGAGCCTGTGAATGAGACCGCATCGCGCGACACCCGTTTGACCGTGCTCGACGGATGGCGCGGCGTGAGCATCCTGGCAGTGCTGGCAACGCACCTGCTGCCACTGGGCCCGAAGTCATGGCAGCTCAACGAGACTTTCGGCCCGCTCGGCATGGCCTTGTTCTTCACGCTCTCGGGCTTCTTGATCACGCGCTTCTTGTTGCACCACGCGAGCATCGGCGACTTCCTGATCCGCCGTTTCTTTCGGGTGATACCGCTGGCCTGGTTGGCAATGTTGGTAGCGCTGACGCTGACCCACGCGCCGAGCTCGTACTACCTGCCCAACTTTTTGTTCTACGCCAACCTGCCGCCGCAGCACCTCACCGAAGTCGCCAGCCACCTCTAAAGCTTGTGCGTCGAGATGCAGTTCTACGTCGGCATCGCACTCGTCGTCGGTTTGCTGGGGCGCCGTGGGTTGTTCCTGATCCCGGCGGTGTGCCTGGCGGTCACGGTGCACCGAATCTATGCGGGCGCTTATGTCGACGTCGTCACCTGGCGCCGGGTCGATGAGATCTTGGCCAGCGCGATGCTGGCGATGGCCTTCGAAGGGCAGTTCGGCCCCGTTGCCGCGCGCTACTTCTCGCGTTTGAACGCATATGTCTTGTTGGTGCTGCTTGTCGTCAGCAGCCACCCGGCCGGCGGGTTCATGAATTACTTGCGGCCGTATATCGCCGCAACGCTGGTCGGCGCCACGCTCTTCGACCCGCCGCCGCGCTTGTCGAAATTGCTGCAGACCCGCGCCCTCGCCTACATCGCGACCATCTCGTATGCGCTCTACATCATTCATCACTTGCTGGTCTTCACCTGGTTGGGCGAAGGCGAGCGGCTGGCGCGTTACCTGAAAAAGCCGTTGCTGATTGCCGCCACGTTCGCGCTGGCGCACGTGTCGACCTTCCACTTCGAGCACCGCTGGATCGCTGCGGGCAAACGGATTTCGACGCTGCTGGCGCAACGCCGCGCCGACAAGGCCACGCCGTGACCGGCGCCGCGCCTCAACGCAGGCGCTGAGGCGCCAGAAACTGCGGTTGCGCCAGGGACTGCGCAGACTCAGACTCGGGCGCCAGCAATTCGGCACGCAGCAGCCGCCCGCAAGAGACCGCCATGCCGACCACCATCAGGTAGATAAACGGAATGGTCAGGTAGTTGCTCACGGTCGAGATCGTCACCAGCACACCGACCAGCGTGGCCACCAGGCTGGCGGCCATGTACCTCGCGTCCTCCGGCAACTGATCGTTTTTGACGAGGCGCAGCAGCGGCAACATCGCCGCTGCGAACGTGCCGGCAAACAGGCCCACGCCGACCATGCCGTAGGCCAGGCCCATCGCGATGTAGGTGTTGACGATATCGATGATGCCTTCACCGGTGCGCAAAGACTCCAATTGCTCGGATGCGAACGGGCTGCCGAAAAACGGGTTTTGCTGAATCAGCTTCCAGCAGACCGCCAAAATCTCCTGGCGGTATTCGACGCTCTCTTGTGCTGCACTGCCGACGAAAGGCAGGTAGGCGATCAGCTTGTCGCCACCCGGCAAGATCAGCGCGATGCCGAAAGCTGCGAGGGCACCCACGCTCCAGGTAACGACGCGGCGCGAGGTGCCCGGCGCCAGCAGCGCAAACACCGCGAGCATCGCGCCGGCACCCACCCAGGGCCCGCGCGAGATGGGCGCAACCAGCCCCAGGGCAAGTGCGGCCACGCCGAGCCAACGCCAGACCTTGGACTCGATGCGCCGTTGCAGGTAGAGCCACATGCCGATCGCCACTGCGAACTGGTAGCCCAGCACGATCGCCTGCCCCGACGCCAACTGCGCACGCAAC
>JAYUWC010000088.1:0-6570 GCA_043753755.1 Rhizobacter sp. | reverse complement strand
GCACCGAGGACCTGATCACGCCGACCGACATGGTCGTGACGCTCTCGCACACCGGCTACATCAAGAGTCAGGCGCTCAGCGAGTACCGTGCGCAAAAGCGCGGCGGCCGCGGCAAGCAGGCGACTCAGACGAAAGAAGACGACTGGATAGATCAGCTCTTCATCGCCAACACCCACGACTACATCCTTTGCTTCACGAACAAGGGCCGGGTGTACTGGATCAAGGTATGGGAGGTGCCCCAAGGTTCGCGCAGTTCACGCGGCAGGCCGATCGTCAACATGTTTCCTTTGCAGCCGGGCGAGAAGGTTAACGTGGTGCTGCCGCTGACCGGCGCGTTCCGACGCTTCCCGGCCGACAACTATGTGTTCATGGCCACCGCACAAGGCGTTGTCAAGAAGACTTCGCTCGATGAGTTCAGCAACCCACGCAAGGCAGGGATCATCGCGGTCGACCTCGACCCGGGAGACTTCTTGATCGGCGCCGCGCTCACCGACGGCAAGCACGACGTGATGTTGTTCAGCGATGGCGGCAAGGCGGTGCGCTTCGATGAAAACGATGTGCGCCCGATGGGCCGGGGCGCCCGCGGCGTGCGCGGCATGGCACTCGACGATGGCGTCAGCGTCATTGCGATGTTGGTTGCCGAGCGCGACGAAACGGAAGGTGTGCAGGCTGAATCGGCACGCGTCAGCGTGCTGTGTGCCACCGAAAACGGCTTCGGCAAACGCACCTCGATCGTCGAGTACACCCGCCACGGACGCGGCACCAAGGGGATGATTGCGATCCAGCAAACCGAGCGCAACGGCAAGGTGGTTGCGGCGACGCTGGTGAACACAGACGACGAGATCATGCTTATCACCGACAAGGGCGTGCTAGTGCGCACCCGCGTTGCCGAGATTCGCGAAATGGGTCGTGCTACGCAGGGCGTGACCCTGATCGCGCTTGACAGCGGTACCCAACTCATCGGGCTGCAACGTATCGTCGAAAACGATGCAAACGGTGAAGCATCTGCCGATGCCGAACCATCCACCACCCCGACGACCGGCAGCGCTGAAGAACCGCCCGCCGAGGAGGACTTTTCATGAAAAAGCTGTTCGCGACGGTTCTGCTCGCCAGTGCCGCGCTCTCTCACGCCCAGACCGCTTCGACGGCCGCTGCCCCCGCATCGCCTTCGTCGCCGGCAAAAAAGGAATTGGTGCAAAAGCTGATGGTGCTGCAGCAGCCCGGCATCGAAGGGCTGGCCCGCAACCTTGTCGAGCAGCCGGCCTTGCAGATGCTGCAAGCCGCGGCACGCGCGCTCCAACAGATGGCCCCCGAAAAACGCGAGGCAGCCGGAAAATTGATCGAAGCCGACATTCGCAGATACGTCGATGACACCGTACCGGCGGTTCGCGAGCGTGCAGTCAAGCTCGCCCCGTCGACCTTTGGCGCCAACGTCGAAGAAAAATTCAACGAAGAAGAACTCAAGCAATTGATCGCTTGGTTCGAGTCACCCGTGCGCAAAAAGTATGAAGCGATGCTCCCCGAGTCGCAAAACGGCTTCATGCAGAAGCTGGCAACCGAAGCCCGGCCAACGGTAGAGCCCAAGTTGCAGGCGCTCGAGGCCAAAGTGCGCGCAACGTTGGGCATCTCGCCTGCCGGCCCGACTGCATCGGCGCCACCGAAGTCGGCAACGCCGGCCAAGAAAGCGGCGAGCAAATAATTCGAAGGTGAGCGGCGTCGCATGTGCAATGCCTTGGCGTCGATCCTGCATGCAAAAAACACTTTTTAGCGTGATGGTGGACCCCTTAGTCGCCTCTCCGATCGGCGCCGAGCTGCTTGCGTTTCGCCACCGAATCGACCAGCTCGACCGTGATCTGCTGACGCTGTTGAACCAGCGCGCCGCCTTGGCGTTGAAGGTGGGTGAATTGAAGAAGCGCGAAGGAAGTGTTGCCTTTCGACCCGAGCGGGAAGCGCAGGTGATCGACGGCTTGAAGGTTGCCAACCCCGGCCCGCTCAAGTCCGACAGCGTGGCCCCGATCTGGCGCGAGATCATGTCGGCCTGCCGAGCTCTGGAAACACCAACGCGCGTCGCCTACCTCGGACCGGCTGGCACATTCAGCGAGTTGGCCGCATTGGGCTTTTTCGGTTCGACGATAGTCAAGGTGCCCTGCGCCAGCGTCGACGAAGTTTTTCATGTCACCAGCGCGGGCGCGGCCGATTTCGGGGTGGTGCCGGTCGAGAACTCGAGCGAGGGAGTCGTCACTCGCTCCCTTGATCTATTTCTGACAACGCCGCTGTTCATCATCGGCGAGACCAGCCTGTATGTGCGCCACAACCTTTTGCGGCGCGAGAATTCGTTTGCCGAGATCGAAGCGGTGTGTGCCCACCCGCAAGCGCTGGCACAGTGCCACGGCTGGCTCGGTGAGCACTTGCCGAACGCTGAGCGCAGGCCGGTCGCGAGCAACGCCGAGGGCGCACGACTGGCCGGCCTCGACACAACCCTTGCTGCCCTCGCGAGCACCCACGCGGCCACCGAATACGGTCTCCATGTTGTTGCCCCGGCGATTCAGGACGACGCTCACAACCGCACCCGCTTCGCGATCGTTGCCCATCCGCATCAACACCCGCAACCGAAGGCTTCGGGGCATGACTGCACCAGCCTGGTCGTCTCGGTCGCGAACCGGCCCGGCGCCGTGCACGACATGCTGGTGCCGCTCAAAGAGCACGGCGTGTCCATGACCCGCTTCGAGTCGCGGCCCGCACGTTCCGGGCAATGGGAGTACTACTTCTACATCGATCTGCAAGGCCACCCCGACGAGGCCCACGTGGCCGCTGCACTGACCGAATTGCGCGGCGTTTGCGCCTACTTCAAATTGCTTGGCACTTACCCTATCGACGTCCACTGACCATGTTCAATCAACTCGGCGTGATCGGATGCGGCCTGATGGGCGGCTCGTTCGCACTCGCCTGCAAGCGGGCCGGCCTGGTTAAGCGGGTGATCGGCTACAGCAAGTCGCCCTCGACGACCGAACGAGCCAAAAAGCTCGGTGTGATCGACCAGGTCGCCGAATCGGCGCTGCTGGCAGTTTCGGGGTCCGACATCGTCTTGATCGCTGTGCCGGTGGCGGCTACCGAAGCCACCTTAAAAGCGATCCGACATTTGATCGAGCCGGGTGTGCTGTTGATGGATGTCGGGTCGACCAAACGAGACGTGGTTGATGCCGCCCGACGTGTGCTGAAAGAGCGCATTGCGTCATTCGTGCCAGCGCACCCGATCGCCGGCAAAGAAGCCTCTGGCATCGCCCACGCTGACGCTGCGTTGTACAGCGGCCGTCAGGTCATTCTCACGCCTTTGCCACAGACCGACCCGGAATTACTGCAGCGTGCCACAGACTGCTGGGCAGCGATCGGCTCTCAGGTGCTGCGAATGACTCCCGAGAACCACGACGCCGCTTTCGCGGCCGTGAGTCATCTGCCGCACATGCTGGCTTACGCCTACTTCAACTCGGTTGCACGCCAGCCAGCGGGCCGTGACTATCTTTCTTTAGCGGGCCCGGGCTTTCGCGATTTCACCCGAATCGCCGCAAGCGATGTGACGATGTGGCGCGACGTCTTGATGGCAAACCGTGAAGAGGTTTTGAAGCAATCGCAACGCTTCAGGCATGTGCTCGAGGCAATGGAACTGGCGATGAAATCGGGTAACGCGGAGGCTCTCGAGGACATGATCAGAAGCGCCGCGGAGGCCCGCAGCGGGTGGCAGATGAGCTCGCCCAAACCCAATCCCAACCGCTGACACTTCGCACCGCTCGACGGTCCTGCTGCCGCATGTTCACGACCCGCTTTCTCGACCTTCCACCGCTCGCCGCTGCAGCCGGAACGGTGCGCCTGCCCGGCTCGAAAAGCATTTCGAATCGCGTTTTGTTGCTGGCTGGCCTGTGCGAAGGCAACACGGTGATCCGTGATCTGCTCGACTCCGATGACACCCGCGTGATGCTCAACGCCTTGCGCACCTTGGGCTGCGGCGTTGAGCAGGAGGGTGAGCAGTTTCGAATCACCGGTATCGGCGGCACGCTTCAGTCGAAAACGGCCGACATCTTTCTCGGCAATTCGGGCACCTCGGTGCGCTCGGTCACGGCCGCTCTCGCGGTGCTGGCGACGGTACAAGGTGCAAGCTTTACGGTTCGCGGCGTGCCACGCATGCATGAGCGACCGATCGGCGATCTGGTCGAAGCGCTGCGGCCTCTGGGCTGCGTGATCGAGTGCACTGAGGTCGAAGGTTTTCCACCACTGCGTTTGGGCGACGGCGCGCCGCACGCGCTCTCGATCGACGCGCCGATCCGCGTGCGTGGCGATGTATCGAGTCAATTCCTCACCGGGCTGCTGCAAGCGATGGCACTCGTGGCAATCCGGCAAGACGTGGTCATCGAGGTCGTGGGTGAGTTGATCTCGCAGCCGTACATCGCGATTACGCTGAACCTGCTCGCGCGTTTCGGCGTCAAGGTGCGCAACGAGCGGTGGGCGCGGTTCACGATTCCGGTCGGCAGCCGGTTGAAGTCGCCTGGTGCGATCCATGTCGAAGGCGATGCGTCGTCGGCCTCGTACTTCGTTGCCCTCGGCGCAATCGCGGCGACACCGCAGGCGCCGATCCGCGTCGAAGGCATGGGCAGTGCGTCGATCCAGGGCGATCTCGCGTTCGTCGGCGCGGCGCAGGCGATGGGGGCCAACGTGCTCCTCGGCGAAAACTGGGTCGAAGTGTCGCGCGGCGCGTGGCCGTTGAAGGCGATCACGCTCGACTGCAACCACATGCCCGATGCTGCGATGACGCTGGCGGTGATGGCGCTCTACGCGCAGGGCACCACGCGGCTGACGAATATTGCGAGTTGGCGGGTCAAAGAGACCGATAGGCTCAAAGCGATGACAGCCGAGTTGCGGCAACTCGGCGGCCAGATCGTGGAAGGCGTTGACAGCATCGAAGTCACCGCGCCGACCCGCTGGCAGGCGGCCTCCATTGCGACCTACGATGACCACCGCATCGCGATGTGCTTCTCGCTCGCCGCGTTCAACCCGGCGGCACTGCCGGTGCGCATCCTTGAACCGCGTTGTGTCGGCAAGACCTTTCCGGAGTTTTTCGAAGTGCTGTTCGGCGTTGCCACCGCTCGGCCCAACTTGGTTCCGATCATCACGGTGGACGGCCCGACCGCCTCGGGCAAGGGAACACTCGCCAGCGCGGTCGCCCTGCGACTCGGCTATCACTTTCTCGATTCAGGTGCGGTCTACCGCGCCACCGCTTTGGCTGCGATGCGCTCGGGCACGCGTGCCGACGACGAACAGCGGTTGGCCCGACACGCCAGCCAACTCGACCTGCACTTCGGCCCCGGCGTCATTCGCATGGGCGGCCAAGACGTGACCGAAACGCTTCGCCTCGAAGAAGTGGGCGCGCTGGCCTCCAAGGTCTCGGCTTTTCCCCTGGTTCGCGCGGCGCTTCGCACTTTGCAGGTTTCCTTCCATCAAATTCCAGGGCTGGTTGCCGACGGGCGGGACATGGGAACCGTCATCTTCCCCGGCGCCGATCTCAAGGTCTACCTCACCGCCAGCGCCGCGACACGCGCCGACCGGCGTCACAAGCAATTGATTTCAAAGGGTCTTTCGTCTAATATCGAGGACCTACGCGCCGCGCTCGAGGCACGAGACACCCGGGATCAAACCCGGGCGGTTTCGCCGCTAAGGCCGGCCGCAGATGCGATGCTCCTTGACAACTCAGCACTCTCGGTCGAAGCCTCGGTCGATGAAGTGTTGAATGCCTGGGAGCGGCGCAGGCCTTTCAAGGCGACTTGAGGGCCGCGAGCAGGTCTAAAAAGTCCCGTTAAAGGCAAGCCGCTGAAGGCAGGTCGCTGGAAGCATGCCGCTAGTAGCCCGTTGTCCTCCCTTCAGTGCCTGCTCTTACCCAAGAGCGATCCGACGGCACGCCAGGGCGACGGTTGTTCAACCCAACCCCGCGGTCGCAAGACCGCACCGGAACCACCAATGTCCCAAACTCAAGCTGCCGAAACCTCCGGCATGGAATCCTTCGCCGCCATGTTCGAAGAGTCGCTGACGCGCTCCGAGATGCGCAGCGGCGAAGTCATCACTGCTGAAGTGGTGCGCGTCGAACACAGTTTCGTGGTCGTCAACGCCGGCCTCAAATCGGAAGCCTACGTTCCGATCGAAGAATTCAAGAACGACCAGGGCGAGCTCGAAGTTCAGCCTGGTGATTTCGTCTCGGTCGCGATCGACGCGGTCGAAAACGGCTACGGCGACACTATTCTGTCGCGCGACAAGGCCAAGCGCCTCGCCTCGTGGCTGTCGCTCGAGAACTCGCTGGAATCCGGCGAGTTCGTGGTCGGCACCGTCAACGGCAAAGTCAAGGGCGGCCTGACCGTCCTCGTCAATGGCATCCGTGCCTTCCTGCCGGGTTCGCTGCTCGACACGCGCCCTGTCAAAGACATGTCGCCGTTCGAAGGCAAGACGATGGAGTTCAAGGTCATCAAGCTCGACCGCAAGCGCAACAACGTCGTGTTGTCGCGCCGCGCTGTGGTCGAAGCCTCGATGGGC
>JAYUWC010000087.1:0-19890 GCA_043753755.1 Rhizobacter sp. | reverse complement strand
TGGCGCAGGTGCCACGACCGACGCTGCCGGCCGGCCAGTCGCGGACATCGGAGCGACCGGGCGCGTCGGCGGAGCAAGGCTGCTGCACGCGGCCAGTGCACAAGCCGCGAACACGGCACCATGCCGCGCTGCGGCGAACCTGTTGAACAGCGAGGTCGGCATTCGGGTCTCCACGGGATCGGATTCGTTCGCCGGCGCGAGGGCGAGGCGCGCTGATTCTGCAGCAGCGTTTCGCGCCGCGGCGGCAGCGCTTCGTGGCGGGCTCGGTCGCTTCGTCGCGGCGCGCGCCGGCGGGCTTGGTCGCTGCTGCAGCATCAGCCACCATGCCCGCGCTGCCCTTCGCGTCGCCGCCAAACGCCAAGAGCGGCCGCGCCCGCTTTCTGGTGCGCGGCTTGCGCAGTGCGGGCTTCGGCGTGGTGATCGCGGTGCTGCTCACCGCCGCGTTCGGCGCGCCGTTCTATAGCAACCTCGTGCAGTCGGTTTGTATCGCGACGATGTGCTGGTTCGCGACCGATCTGCTGCGCTTGTCGCTTGCGAAACGGTGCCACCGCCACGCAGCGCCGGGCTCGCCCGAAGCCGCCAGACATTGGCCCGGCCGGCCGCTGGTGGTGGTGGTGGCGATCGTTGTCGGCACGCTGTTCGGATTCAGCGTCGGCAACGAGCCGCCGACTGGACACTCGGCCGCGCTCTCCCCGGTTACTTCCAGGGCGATTGGCGGCCAATGTCGGCGCAGCTGATCGGCTCGCTGGTGCCGGGCACAGGCATCACCTACTGGTTTTACTTGCGTGAAACGATGGCCGCCAAGGGGGCTGCCGTGCAGGTTGCGCAGCGCGAGGCGGCCGAGCACCGACTCAAGCTGCTCGAGTCGCAACTCGAGCCTCACATGCTGTTCAACACGCTCCCCAACCTGCGGGGGCTGATCGGGGTCGACCCGGATGTGCGTGCGGCGCGTGACGGCAGCACGCTGGTATTTACCGTGCGCGAGGCGGGCCTCGGTCTTTCGATGGCGGCCGCCGACACGACCCGCTTCGGCCTGCCGAAAGTGGGCGAGCGCCAGCCCACGCTTTATGGCAACGCGGCCACGCTTTGGCTGGCGCATGCGGTCGACCCCGGTGGGTGCAGATCACCTTGCGCAGGCACTCGGACAAACTCGTCGCGAGCCGCCTCTACGCTCACCCGTTCAAGGCACTGTGATGCGCCTCGGCGACCAGATTACATGCGGTGCAGCTGGCCGTTCTCGAGCTTGACGCGGTCGCCCGGGCGGAGGTCGTCGATGCGCTGAAAGTCGAAGTCACGCATCGCGCCGTTGTCGAACCTGACTTGCACGCGGAAGACTTCGTCGTCGCGCCGGGTTCGGCCTTCGATGGCATTGCCCGCCACCGCACCTCCCACCACACCGACGCCCGTGGCGAGCGCGCGGCCGGTGCCGCCACCGAAACGGTTGCCTACCAGGCCGCCGATCACGGCACCGAGGATCGCTCCACCACCCGTGGTGCGGCGGGCGACTTCGATCGTGCCGATGTTTTCAACCCGGCCGTATTCGGCATAAACCGGCACGGGCCGCGCCACCGGTTGCGGTGCGTACACGACTCGCTCTTCACGCGGCCGAGGCGAGACGCAGGCGGTCAGCAACGCCAGGGCGGAGACGGAGACCAGTGTGCTCAGGTGGCGAACGTTCATCACAAACTCCTTCGTGGGATAGGCACCGCAGCAGATCGACTGCAATGCTCCTCTTTCATCTTCTGGCTGCGCTACACGCCCGCGCAGCGGCGGTCACATCGGCGCGTCGTGAGAAAGGGTGCCGCGGTCGCGTAGGCTTGCGCTCACACGTCCAAGCGGCCATCAACGGCGGTAGTCGTAGTCGCCCCGACGGCCCTCATAGCGCTCCTCGCGCTCTTTCCGCTCTTTCCAGTGGCGGTGGTCATGGTGCCGGCCACGGTCGTAGCCGTAGCCGACCGGCACCGGCTGGTAGTAGCGCGACACGGCAGGCGCCGGGTAGTAGGCCACCGGCGGCGGCGCGCGGTAGACGGTCGGTGCGGACACGTACACCGGCTGCGGCGCATAAACCGGCTGCGCAGCGTAGACGGGCCCATAAACCGGTCCATACGCCGGCTCGTATACCGGCTCGTACACCGGCTCGTACACCGGCTGATATCCGCGACCGTAGTACACCGGCGCATTCGAGATCACCGCGCCGACCACCGGCACGTTAATGCCAACAGACCATGAGACATGCCCACCAGCGTGCGCGGCACCGCCGATCAGCGTGCCGGCAGCGGTGACCAGCGCGAGAACGAAGGACTTGATCATCTGACTCTCCTTCAGCAGGCCGCAATGGCAGCCCGTGCAAGCCTCCAACGCGCCGCGGGGGTGCCCGGGTTGACGTAGGTTGCCCACCCAGAGGTAAAGAGACGTTGCTGGCAGAATCCGGCCCTGCCTGCCGCACGCCTTTTCGCAATGACCGAACCTGTCGAAAACAACCCCGCCGCCAAGACCCTCGGCAGCAATTTTTTGCGCCAGATCGTCGAGCGTGATTTGGCCGCCGGCGCTTTCGAACGGCGTCGATTCGCGGGCACGCCGGGTGATGCTGCGCACCACGCCGCAGGCTCACTCGACCCGGCAAAAATTCGCACCCGCTTTCCGCCCGAACCCAACGGATACCTGCACATCGGCCATGCGAAAAGCATCACGCTCAACTTCGGGCTTGCTGCCGAATACGGCGGCGCTTGCCACCTGCGTTTCGACGACACCAACCCCGAGAAAGAAGAACAGGAATACGTCGACGGCATCGTCGATGCGGTGAAGTGGCTGGGCTTCGACTGGCATGCCGAGATCGACGGCAAACGCGTCGAAAACCTGTATTTCGCGAGCGACTATTTCGATTTCATGTACCGCGCGGCCGAGGCGTTGATCGAAGCCGGCCACGCCTACGTCGACGAACAAACCGCGGATGAAATGCGCGCCAACCGCGGCGACTTCAACCGACCGGGCACCGACAGCCCGAACCGCAGCCGCACGCCGGCCGAAAACCTAGCGCGCTTTCGCGAGATGCGGGCCGGGGCGTTGCCAGACGGCGCGGCCGTGCTGCGCGCCAAGCTCGACATGGCGAGCCCCAACATCAACCTGCGCGACCCGGCCCTATACCGCATCAAGCACGCGACCCACCACAACACCGGCGACACGTGGTGCATCTACCCGATGTATGCCTACGCGCACCCGATCGAAGACGCGCTCGAAGGCATCACCCACAGCATCTGCACGCTCGAATTCGAAGACCAGCGCCCCTGGTACGACTGGCTGCTCGACACGCTCTGCACGCTCGGACTGCTCGCGCAACCGCGCCCGCATCAGTACGAATTCGCGCGCCTGAACGTGACCTATGTGATCACCAGCAAGCGCAAGCTGAAGCAACTCGTCGACGAGAAAATCGTCGACGGTTGGGACGACCCGCGCATGCCGACCATCGCCGGCCTGCGCCGCCGCGGCTACACGCCCGAGGCGATCCGCCTCATGTGCGAACGTGCCGGTACCAGCAAGGCCGGCGGCTGGACCGATTACGCGAGCCTCGACATCGCGCTGCGCGAAGACCTCGAAGGCAAAGCGCCGCGCGCGATGGCCGTGGTCGACCCGCTGAAGCTGACGAACTGGGCCGAGGTGTTCGGTGCCACCGAGGCACGCGAGCCCTGCAGCGCGCCGGCGCACCCGCACCGCCCAGAACTCGCGGCGCGCGGGTTCAGCCTGGGCCACGAGGTCTGGATCGAGCGTGACGACTTTGTCGAGGCCGCGCCCAAAGGCTTCTTTCGCCTGTTTCCCGGCAACAAGGTGCGGCTCAAGTACGGCATGGTGATCGAGTGCACCGGCTGCGAGAAAGACGCGAGCGGCGCGATCACGGCCGTTACCGCAACGGTCGTGCCGGACACCAAGAGCGGCACGCTGGGTGCCGATGCGGTCAAGGTCAAAGGCACGATCACCTGGGTCGGCGTGGAAGGCGCTCTGCCGGCCGAATTTCGCCTTTACGACCGGCTCTTCACCGAAGCCCAACCCGACGCGGGCGGTCGTGACTTCAAGAGCGTGTTGAACCCGGGCAGCAAACGCGTTGTCGGCGGTTTCGTCGAGCCCTCGATGGCGAATGCGGCGGCCGATGACAAATATCAGTTCGAGCGCCACGGCTACTTTGTCGCCGACCGCATCGACCATGTCGCCGGCAAACCGGTCTTCAACCGGATCGCAGGGCTGAAAGACTCCTGGAGCAAGTGAGGGCTCAGGCCGTCGCGAAAGCGCTGCCGCGGCGGCTCAGCTCACCGCCTGGATGTCACAGCCCTGATTTCACTGCCCTGAACGAGCGCCGTTGGGCTCGCGGCCGGCAATCGCGGTCGCCCGAGCCGGCGGATCGAGCAGCACGAGTTGCGGGCTCTGCAGCATGCGGGCGTACTGCACGACCGAGCTGGCGGGGTCGAACGGCAGCTTTTGCCACGGGTTGGCCCCGCGCGCCAACAGGAACTCGACCGCAGCGGTACGCTGCTCGGGGCTCGTTAAGAAGCCAGGGGACAGCACTTTGGCGAGCGGCACCCAGGGCAGCTGGTTGCCTTGGATCGGCGGCACGCGGTTCGCGAGTTCGGGCACGCGCGTCAACCACCAATCGAGCGCGATCCAATCGCCATCGCGCAGCGCCAGCTCGAAGCTGCGCGGCCGGGTGCCGCCGTAGCCGCCGAGGCCCTCGCGAGCGGTGTGGCCCTGAGCTTCGAGGGCCCGCGCGAGCGGGCTCGCGAGATAGCTCGGATGCAAGGCACCCAGCGGGCCGAAGGCGACACGGCCACGGTCGAGATCGCCCTGCGCCAGCCAGGTGGCGAGCGGCTTGTCGAGGCCGGCCGCAACCGCGCTCGGGCAGCTGAGCAGGCGCACCACGTCGTGATCGATCGCGCGTGCATCGGCCTCGGCGAGCCAGCGCAGCGACTGCAACACCGCTGGCGAAGCCGTCGAAAAATCGGGGCAATCGGGCAGGCGCGCGAGGTCGGCCAGGGGCGAACGGCTGCATGCCTCGGGTGATGCGCCCTTGGCGATAAATTCAGGCAGCGCCGGCCAGAAGCGTGGGTCGCGGACGGCGACGCTCAACGCACAGTCCTGCAGGCGCGATCGCTGCAAGTCGGCCACTTTCACGCTGCCCGGCACGAAGGCGCCGCAGCGCACGTTCAGGGCCCGCTCGACACTGTCGAGCCGAAAGCAAGGCGTGTCGTCACCGGCGGTCAGGGTCGCGTGCACGTGTTTGACGACTTCCCAGGTCACGCTGGTGTCGGTCGCGACACCGGCCGCCCCCAGCAGCAAGCCGGTGGTGCCGCAGCCGCCGAGCCAGGGGGCCGCAGCCAGCGCGAGGCAAGCAGCGAGCCGCTTCGAAAGTCTTTGGTCGGTGGCGGGCATTTCCCTGATCCTTCGGTGGAGCGAGCGCTTGAGGGGCTGGGGGGCTCTGCGGTTTGCAATTCCCGAGCCGACGGTTTTGCCACGAGCGGGCGTGATCAACGCCCTCGAATGCGACGATCTGCGTCGTCAGGCGACGGCACGCTCCGACGGGCCGCGCCGACATTCGGCCGATCGGTAACGCGATGTGACTTCGCGCCGCCCTTCGATAACGACAAGATTCCCCCTGCGGCATCATGCGACCCAGCCAAGCCGGCCTGCCGATCGCCACAAAACATGACACCGAATCTGCTGCGCTGCGCCGCTTGGCTGGCTGTCGCGCTCACCGCGGCTTCGGCCGCCGCGATCGAATTGCCGCGCCAACGCTTCGGCCCCGGCGGAATCGCGCGGATCGATCTCGGCGCTACGGCCGAAGCGCCACGAGCGAACTTCGGCGGCGTGCCGGTGATGGTGGTACGCGACGGCACGCACTGGGTCGCGGTCGTCGGCATCGCACTGGCCGCGCAACCGGGTGAAGCCGTGCTCGACGTGCAACGCGGCGAAGGCGTCACCACGACGCTGGCTTTCGCGATCGCGCCCCACCGCTACCGCGAGCAGCGCCTGAAGGTCGCGCCCGGCATGGTCAACCTGTCGAAGGACGATTTGGCCCGCGCCGATCGCGAAAGCGCGCACATCAAGCAACTGCTCGCGACCTTCTCCGAGCCGCCGCCTTCCACACTGCGACTGGCGGCACCGGTTGCAGGCCGACGATCGGCCTCGTTCGGGCTGCGGCGCGTCTTCAACGGCGAACGCCGCAATCCCCACAGCGGCATGGACATCGCCGCCGCCCAAGGCACACCGGTGCTCGCGCCAGCAGCCGGGCGGGTGGTCGACACCGGCAACTATTTTTTCAGCGGCGACAGCGTCTGGATCGACCACGGCGCCGGCTTGCTGACGCTCGTCTGCCACCTCTCGGCAATCAGCGTGAAGGTGGGCGACCAGGTCGAGGCCGGCACACCCATCGGCGCGGTGGGCGCCACCGGTCGCGCGACCGGGCCGCACCTGCATTGGTCGATCAGCCTGAACGGCGCCATGGTCGACCCGGCTCTCTTCATGGCAAACGCCGAGTGATCAGCGGCCCATCGCCTGGTCGCGTCTTGCCTGCTCGGCGGCGGCGTCAACATTGACCGGCGCCGGCCGCGAGACCGGCAGGCCCAACCAGCCGGCCAAGCCGCCCCCCGCAGCTGCCGGCTCGGCCGGTGGCACATCGCCCTCGGGTGCCGATGCCCGCAAGGCCGGTGCCTCGGGCGCATCGCGCCCGACTTCAGGGAAGGTCGCCCTCGCATCGATCAGTTTGGCGCGCTGGCCCTGCTGCATGAACGCGCCGACCAGACGCAGCGCGTTGTGCCCGCCTTGCCCCCAATAGTTGCTGCGAACGGTCAAGCGCGGGTCGTTGAAGCCGACCCAGGCACCGGTCACCAAGGTCGGGCTCATCAGCATGAACCAGCCGTCGGTGTTGTTCTGGGTGGTGCCGGTCTTGCCGGCGAGGTCGCCCTTCACACCCCACTCGCTGCGGACGGCCGCGCCAGTGCCGGTCTGCACCACACCGCGCATCACGTCCACCAGCTTCGCGACCAGACGCTGGTCGAGCACGCGCTCGGGCGCCGAGGTGAAGCTGTCGAGCACGCGGCCGTCGCGGTCGGCGATTTGCGTGATCAAAAGCGCCGGCCGACGCTCGCCGAGCGAGGCCAGCGTGGCGTAGGCGTTGGCCATCTCGAGCAGCGATACCGGGCTGGTGCCCAGCGCCAGAGAGGGCACGAGATCGAGCTTGGCTTCGCGGACGCCCGCGGCCCGCGCGAAATTGGCGACCGCCTCGACGCCGACCTCCTGCATCACCTGCGCCGTCACCGTGTTTTTCGACTGCACCAGACCCTCGCGCAGGGTCATCATTTCACCCGAGGGGCCGCTGCCGTCGGTCGGCTGCCAAACGCCGCCGTCGGCGAGTGCTATGTCGATCGCGCCATCGAGGTATCGGCGCTCGGTCGAGATGCCGCGTTGCAGTGCGGCGCCGTAGACGAAGGGCTTGAAGGTCGAGCCCGGCTGGCGCTTGGCCTGCGCGACGTGATCGAACTGCTCGCGCGAGAAGTCGGGGCTGCCGACCCAGGCGCGCACCGCGCCGGTCCGCGGGTCGATCGCGATGAGACCGGCCGAAAGGCGGGTCTTTTCGGCGCGTAGGCGGGCCATCGTTTCGTGATCGGTAAGCGCGGTCGCGAGAGCTTGCGCATCGCTCTGGCCGGCCTGCTTGGCGAGGCGGTAGCCGGGCGTGTCGCGCACCATCTCGGCGAGCATGGCGGCGTGTTCGTTCCAGAAGTGCGCGAAAGGCTCGGCGGGCTCGCCCTTGGCCGGCACCGCTGCCGGCTTGACGCGCGCGGTGCGCGGCCGGGCTTCGCTCCACTCCTCGCCGGCGATGCGTTGCAGCAGGCCCACCTGCTGCACCACCGCTTCTTGCGCGAGGCGCTGCAGCTTGGCATCCAGCGTGGTGCGAATCACGAGGCCATCGGTGTCGAGGTCGACGTCGTGCGCATCGGCCCACTCGGCCAACTGCTCGCGCACTTTGGCGACGAAGTGGCGCGCCTGACCGATGTCGCCGTCTTCAGGGCGGACAAAGGCCAGCACCAGCGGCTGCATGCGCAACTGCGCGTAACGCGCCGGCGCGAGCGTGCCCAGCTTGACCATCTGCGCCATCACTAGGTTGCGTCGTTCCCGCGCGCGCTCGGGGTTGCGCACCGGGTTGTAGCGGTGCGTGCCCTTGAGCATGCCGACCAGCGTGGCGCATTGGGCGGTGTCGAGCTGCGCAGCGCGCTTGTCGAAGTAGGTGCGCGAGGCCATCTCGATGCCGCGCACGTTGTAGAGAAACGGTGCGCTGTTGAGGTAGCTTTCGAGGATCTGGTCCTTGGTCGCAGTGCGTTCGAGACGCATTGCCGTGATCGCCTCGCGCAGTTTGCGGTTCAGACTTTTTTCGTTGCCGATCTCTTGCGGAAACAGGTTGCGCGCGAGCTGCTGGGTCAGCGTCGAGCCGCCCTGAAAGCTGCCGTGCAAGGTGCCCCACACGGCGCCCACGATGCGCATCGGGTCGATGCCGCTGTGGGTGTAGAAGCGTCGGTCTTCGGTGGCGATCAACGCGTTGATGAGATCGGGCGGAACCTCTTTCAACGTGAGCGGCGCCTGATAGGTGGTCGAGAAGCGGCCGATGACCTCGCCGTCGCTCGACAAGATGACGCTCGGCCTGAGCGCCTGCGCACGCCGCAGCTCGTCGACCTGCGGCGTGGTGTAGATCAGCACGCCGATATAGACCGAGAAAGCCGCCAACACGACCAGGCTGCCGATACCGGCCCACTGCGCGCCGCGCTTGAGGCGCTGCGGCCAACGGCGCGGCGCGGAACTTTCAGGATCAGCAGAAAAATCGTCAGACACGGGCGACCGGCAAAGAAAAGGAATGCGGGATCGTCGCACACGAGGCGCGACCGCAGTGACAGCCTGTGGCCTTAGATTTGTCCAGTCGGCCCCTCCCCGGGGCTTCGGGCCGCAGGCCGCTTCGCACTCGCGCTTTATCGGAGAATTCGCAGCGGCAAGTGACGCACGGTGAGGCCCCAGACGCGGCATGTCGGCGAGCTGCCACGCTCGCGCGTTGTGCCGACAGACCCGATGAACTCTTGCGTGCAGCTGCGTTGTGGCTGCCCACCACCACCCGAAGGACCCGAACGTGAATCGTCGCGATTTCTCTGCCCAGCTCGCTTCCACCGGCCTCGCCGCCTCGTCGCTTTTTGCTGCTGGGCGCGCGCTTGCTCAAGGCGGGCCGGTCGAAGGCAAGCAGTACAAGAAGATCGACCCGCCGGTGCCCGCCACCGCAGCCGGCAAGATCGAGGTGATCGAGTTCTTCTCTTACGGCTGCCCGCACTGCAACGCATTCGAGCCTTTGATCGCCGCCTGGTCGAAAAAGCTGCCTGCCGATGTGAGCTTCGCGCGGCTGCCGGTGCCCTTTCTCGCCAACTTCGAGAACCTGATGCGCACCTACTACGCGCTCGAGGCGCTGGGCCAGATCGACGCGATGCAGCGCAAAGTGTTCACGGCGATACACGTCGAACGCAACACCCTCGAAAAGCCCGCCGACATCGCCGCGCTGATGGCCAAGAACGGCCTCGACGCCGCCAAGTTCGCCAGCGTCTTCAGTTCGTTCTCGGTCGCCAGCAGCGTGACCCGTGCGAAGAAGACCTTCGCTCAATACAAGATCGAGAGCGTGCCCACGGTTGCCATCAACGGCCGCTTCGAAACTTCGCCGGCCGACGCCGGTGGGCTCGAGCAGGCGCTCTCGGTGACCGACTACCTGATCCAGCGCGCCCGCATCAAGGCGTAGCCCGCACTCATTGCATCGTCACCCGCGCCGGCTCTTCGCCTTGCGCCCATCGAGTTCGGCGAGCTGGGCCTTGAGCAGGATCACCAGCACGCGGGCGTTGTCTTCGGTCAGGCTCAAGATCGATACCGGCATGCCTTCATCGCGTGGTGCCGAAGGTTGCACCAGCGCATCGACCTGTGCGCGGATCAGGCCGTTGGCATGGGCCATCGCCTTCACCTTTTGAATCTCGATGTTCCAGGTTTTCATCAAGCCGTCTCCGTCATCGTTTTAGGTTCTGTGCGCGTGCGCTGCGGGCCGGGCGCGAGGCCCAGGCACTCGGCCACGCATTGCGGGTCGTCGAGGGTGCGCACCGCAGCGTAGGCCGCCTCGGCCTCGGGGTGGCGGCGCCGCAGGTAGTTGAGCCATTGCTTCAGACGACCGGCGCGTGCCCGCGGCTCGATCTTGGTGCTCACGAGCCGCCAGAAAACCGCGAGCAACGGTTGCAGCTGCGACCATGTCAAGCCGGCACCGGCCGAGGCCTCCTGATCGGCCGCGACGATCGCCAGCGCCAGCCCGGGGTCGCTGACCATGCCGCGACCCAGCATCAGCGTGTCGCAGCCCGAGAGCGCGCGGCAGCGCATGGCGTCAGTCACCGACCAGATCTCGCCATTGGCAACCACCGGCACCGAGACGGCGGCGCGAATCTCGGCGATGCGCTCCCAATACGCCGGCGGCCGGTAGCCATCGGCCTTGGTGCGCGCATGCACGACGAGTTCGTCGGCGCCGGCCGAAACGATGGCCAAGGCGCAATCGAGCGCGCCCTCGGCGGTGTCGAAACCCAGCCGCATCTTGGCCGAGACCGGCATCGCAGCCGGCACCGCGCGCCGCACTGCCGCGACGATCCTGTGCAGCAACTCGGGGTCGCGCAGCAGCGCCGCGCCGCCGCCGTGGCGGTTGACGACCTTGGCCGGGCAGCCGAAGTTGAGGTCGATGCCAGCCGGGCCCAAGCCAGCCAGCCGCGCGGCGTTCTCGGCAAGACAGACCGGGTCGGAGCCCATCAATTGCACCCGTACAGGCACGCCCGCAGGCGTGCAGCCGCCGTGCATCAACTCGGGAACGACGCGCGTAAACACTCTCTTGGGCAGCAGCGTGCCGGTGACGCGGATGAACTCGGCCACGCAGCGGTCGATGCCGCCGGCACGCGTGAGCACATCGCGCAAAGTGAAGTCGAGCAACCCCTCCATCGGGGCGAGCAGCAAAGCCATGCAGGGTGTTTCGGGGTGTGAAGAAATGCCGCGCTAGTGTAAGAACTTGCCCGAGCCCGTGGCGCACACGACCGATCCGGTTCAGCACGAATGACCGACCCGGCCACACGATCACGGCCATCGATTGGGCTCGCAGTTCGGCAACAATTACAAACGCGGCACGTCAGGGTGCCGTCAACACTGCGGGCATGGAAATGAACAAATTGCTTTGCGCCGCTGGCGCCGTTCTCGGTCTCTACGTGACCTTCACCGCTTCGGCGCAGGCCGATCTGCTTGCCACCAACGCGAAGGAAAAAGGCGCGATCGTGAGCCCGACGGGTCTCGTGTACCGGTCGATCCGCGATGGTCAGGGGGCTAAACCTACTCCAGCCGACGTGGTCAAGGTGCACTACCGCGGCACGTTCGCAGACGGTGCCGAATTCGACAGCTCATACGCTCGCAACTCGCCTGCGCAGTTTCCGCTCGGTGGCGTGATCCCTTGCTGGACCGAAGGCGTGCAAATGATGAAAGTCGGCGGCAAGGCCAAGCTGACGTGCCCGTCGAAACTGGCCTACGGCGAGCGCGGCGCCGGCGGCGGCAAGATCCCGCCCAACACGGCGCTGCAGTTCGAGGTCGAATTGCTTGAAATCGCGAAGCGCTGAGGCGCTGAGGCGCTGAGGCGCTGGCAACAACCCCGCTCAATACTTCGACACTGTCAGCTGGTTGTCGACACTGACAACGCCGGTCACGTTGCGTGCCAGTGCAGTTGCCTGCTCTCGCGACTCTTTGCTCGGCGCGGTGCCTTTCATCGACACGCGGCCGCTTTCGGTGTCGACGTTGACCTTTATCGCGCTGAGCACCGAGTCTTTGGCCAGTTCGGTCTTCACGCGGGTCGTGATCATCGCGTCGTCGACCTTCGCCGTGACCTTGGCCCCGGTCTCGGTAGCGGCGACCTTGGCTTTTTCGAGTTCCTTGCCCGCCTCGACACGGGCCGCGCGCGTTTTTTGCTCGACCGTGGCAGCCGTGTCGGTCGCGGCCTTCTTGGCTTGGTCCTGATCGGAGGGGCTGCAGGCCGTCATCGAGATCGCCGCGAAAAGCGTCGCGATGCGAGTCGTAGTGGTCAATTGAATTTGCATGGGTGGCCTCTGTCGAAACGGGCTGTTGCGTGACAACCGTCGAAGTAACGATAGAACCGGCAAGCTGCGCGCCACGTCGGGCGGCCTGCTGCAACCTTGTCGGACGACGCCGCCGGGTGGCCCGCAATAATCGCGGATGACCCGTCCCACAACCACTTCACCCGCCGCTTCCGAGGCGCCCGCACCAGGCGCCGCCTTCTCGACGTTGGCGCTGCCGCCCGCGCAGATCGCCAACCTCGAATCGCTCGGCTACCGCAGCATGACCCCAGTGCAAGCTGCCAGCTTGCCAGCAGCGCTGGCCGGCGACGATCTGATCGTGCAAGCCCAGACCGGCAGCGGCAAGACCGCGGCCTTTGCGCTGGCCTTGCTCGCGAGGCTGTCGCTCGACAACCAGACGCAGCCGTTTGCGGTGCAAGCCCTGGTCCTCTGCCCTACGCGCGAACTCGCCGATCAGGTGACGACCGAGATCCGCCGCCTCGCACGCAGCGAAGACAACGTGAAGACGCTGACCCTCTGCGGCGGCGTGCCGCTTCGCAACCAGCAAGCCAGCCTCGCGCACGGCGCACATGTGGTCGTCGGCACCCCCGGCCGCGTGCTCGACCACCTCGACCGTGGCGCGCTGCCGCTCGATTCACTCAAGACCCTGGTGCTCGACGAAGCAGACCGCATGCTCGACATGGGCTTCATCGACGACATCGCCAAGGTTGCGAAGCGCTGCCCCAAAGCGCGCCAGACGCTGCTGTTCTCGGCCACTTACCCGGAGGGCATCGCCCAACTCGCGCAGCAATTCATGCGCGAGCCGAAGCAGGTCAAGGTGCGCTCGCAAGTCGATGCTGCGCAGATCGAACAGCGCTTCTACGAAGTGCGCGACACCGAGCGACTGCATGCCGTCTCGACGCTGCTGCTGCACTTCAGGCCGGCCAGCACGATCGCCTTTTGCAACACCAAGCATCAATGCCGCGACCTGGTCGACGTGCTGCGCGCGCAAGGCTTTGCGGCGCTCGCACTGCACGGTGAACTCGAGCAGCGCGAGCGCGATCAGGTGCTGGTTCAGTTTGCGAACCGGAGCTGCTCGGTGCTGGTTGCGACCGACGTGGCCGCGCGCGGGCTGGACATCGCGCAGCTCGAGGCGGTGATAAACGTCGACACCACGCCCGACCCGCAGTTGCACATTCACCGCATCGGCCGCACCGGCCGGGTCGATGCGAAGGGCCTGGCGCTCAGCCTGGCGAGCCTCGACGAGATGGGCAGCGTCGGCAAGATCGAATTGGTGCAGGGCAGCGAGGTGATTTGGTTCCCGCTCGCAGGGCTGACGGCGGCACCCGGCGGCCAATTGCTGCCCGCAATGGTGACGCTGCAGATCGTCGGTGGCCGCAAAGAAAAAATCCGCGCTGGCGACGTGCTGGGCGCACTGACCGGCGAGGCCGGCTTTGCGGCGAGTCAGGTCGGCAAGATCAACGTCAACGAGTTTTCGAGCTACGTGGCGGTCGACCGGCAGATCGCCAAGCAGGCGCTGGCGAGCCTGTCGGCCGGGCGAATCAAGGGCAAAAAGGTGAAGGTGCGCTTCGTCGAGGATTAGCGCCGACGCGCGTGCACGGTTGCCGCCTACATGCATCAGGCGATGCGAGCGCAACAGTGCGCAGATGAAGTTCAAACCTGTTTTTTCCATCCTCGCGGGCGCCGGCGTTTTGGCCTTGGTGGGCTGCGGCGATGTGTCTCGTCTGCCAGAGGCCGCTGGATTCGGCCCCAACCCGACGCTGCCTGAACCGCACAAGTCGCTGATCCCGACCTTGAACATCGCACCGGCCCAGGGCTGGGTCGAAGGCGCCAAGCCGACCAGCGCGACGGGCACAGCCGTCAACGCATTCGCCAAGGGGCTGGACCACCCGCGCTGGATCTACGTGCTGCCGAATGGCGACGTTCTGGTGGCCGAAACCAATGCACCGCCCAAGCCTGACGACAGCAAAGGCATTCGCGGCTGGGTGCAAAAGATGGTGATGAAGCGCGCCGGCGCCACGCCGCCAAGCGCGAACCGAATCACGTTGCTGCGCGACGCCAACGGCGACGGCATCGCAGAAACACGCACCGTGTTCATCGACGGCCTGCACTCGCCGTTCGGCATGACACTGGTCGGCGACCAGCTCTACGTTGCCAATTCCGACGGCATCGTCAAGTTCAAATACACGCCGGGCGCTACCCGCATCGATGCGGCGTCTGAAAAGGTGGTCGACCTTCCTGGTGGCACCATCAACCACCACTGGACGAAGAATGTGATCGCCAGCCGCGACGGCAGCATGCTTTTCGCAACCGTCGGGTCGAACAGCAACGTGGCCGAAAACGGCATGGCTGCGGAAGAGGGCCGCGCTGCAATCTGGCAGATCGATCCGAAGACCGGCGCGCACCGCATCTTCGCGAGCGGCATTCGCAACCCGAACGGCATGGCCTGGGAGCCGAGCACCGGCGCCCTTTGGACGGTCGCCAACGAGCGCGACGAAATCGGCAGCGACCTGGTGCCCGACTACCTCACCTCGGTGCGTGACGGCGGCTTCTACGGATGGCCGTACAGCTATTACGGCCAGCACGTCGACCAGCGCGTTACGCCTCCGCGGCCCGATCTGGTCGCCAAGGCGATCGCGCCCGACTACGCGCTGGGCCCGCACACCGCATCGCTCGGGCTCGTATCGTCACAAGGCACCAGCCTGCCGGCGCCGTTCGCCAGCGGCATGTTTGTCGGCCAACACGGTTCATGGAACCGCACTCCCCACAGTGGCTACAAGGTGATCTTCGTGCCGTTCAGCGGTGGCAAGCCGTCGGGGCAACCGGTCGACGTGTTGACCGGTTTCCTGACCGACGACGGCAAGGCGAATGGCCGACCCGTCGGGGTGGCGCTCGATGCCAAGGGCTCGTTGCTGGTGGCTGACGACGTCGGCAACACGATCTGGCGGGTCAGCGCGGCGCGTTGACCTCGGGCCTTCAGCTGGATGGCGCCCGCGAGACGACAGCAAGGTAGGCCGCTGCGCCGCCGATCGCGGTCGCGCAAGTGCCCCATGCCAGATCGACTACTGTCATGGCGACCGTATAGCCGCGCATCACCGCGAGGTTGGTGAGGTCGTACACGCCGAAGGCAGCGGCGCCCAGCACGGCACTGCGCAGCAGCGCTTCGCCGAGTGATGAGGGGGTTGGCGTCAAGGCCAGGTACACGATGGCCAGCGGGTACAGCAGGTAGTACATCGCGGCAGGAATCACGCGCACCGAATCGGTCATCAAGGGTCCGAGCTCTTGCTTGTAAAAATCCTTCATCAACCAGCCCAACCAAACCGCATCGAGTGCGCCCATGACGAGCAACGTGACGCCGTAAGCGGCAAAGAATTGGGCCAGCGTGATGCGAGTGGTCATGGGTCGAGATCCTGGGTTGTGAAAAAGACGACGATTGCGGGCGAAACTACCGAGCCGCGATCTCACCACAACCACGCTTGCGGCGCTCGACCGCACGCAATCGGTCGCTACCTTGCGCCCTCGCGCCATCGGCCTTTCCGCTCTTGCCCGATGTTGTCGTCGGACCCTCACATGACCGATCTGCCTCGACGCCGCAGCGCGGCCGGCCTTCTGCAACGAGGCGCTGAGCCCTATTGCGTCACCAGCGCCGCCTCGGGTTTGCCCTCTTCTTCGCCGAGAAACCCGCCGCTCTGGTGCGCCCACAGTCGCGCGTAGAGCCCCTCTTTCGCCAGCAGACTGCGGTGATCGCCCTCTTCCACGATGCGGCCCTGGTCGAGCACGATCAGGCGGTCCATCGCCGCGATGGTCGACAAGCGGTGCGCGATCGCGATCACGGTCTTGCCCTCCATCAGGCGGTAGAGGCTCGCCTGAATCGCCGCCTCGACCTCGGAGTCGAGCGCACTCGTCGCTTCGTCGAGCAACAAGATCGGCGCGTCTTTCAGCATCACGCGGGCAATCGCAATGCGCTGGCGCTGGCCACCGCTGAGTTTGACGCCGCGCTCTCCCACATGGGCGTCGAAGCCGCTGCGGCACTTCGGGTCGGTCAAGCCGGCGATGAAGTCTTCGGCTTCGGCACGCCGGGCCGCGGCCACCATCTGTGCATCGGTCGCGTCGGGGCGGCCGTAGAGGATGTTGTCGCGCACCGAGCGGTGCAGCAGCGAGGTGTCTTGCGTGACCATGCCGACCTGTGCACGCAGGCTGTCTTGTGTGGCGTGCGCGATGTCGTGGCCGTCGATCAGGATGCGGCCCCGTTCGGTGTCGTAGAGCCGCAGCAGCAGGTTGACGACCGTGCTCTTGCCCGCGCCCGATCGGCCGACGAGGCCGACCTTTTCGCCGGGCCGAATGCGCAGCGAGAGGTCGTCGATCACGCGCCGGGTGCCGCCGTAGGCAAAGCCGACGTTCTCGAAGCGCACTTCGCCGGCGGTGACGACGAGCGGCTTCGCATCGACCCGGTCGACCACGGCATGCGGGCGGCTCAGCGTGGTGATGCCGTCCTGCACCGTGCCGATGTGCTCGAAGAGCGAGGCCATCTCCCACATGACCCAGTGCGAGATGCCGTTGAGGCGCAGCGCCATCGCGGTGGCCGCGGCGAGCGCGCCCACGCCGACCTGGCCTTGCGTCCAGAGCCACAGCGCTGCGCCTGCGGTGCTCGCGATCAGGCCCATGCTGAGCACGTGATTGACGATCTCGAACGCAGTCACGAGCCGCATTTGCGACTGCACCGTCACCAAAAATTCCTGCATGGCCGAGCGCGCATAACCGGCCTCTCGGTGCGAGTGCGAGAACAGCTTGACGGTCGCGATGTTGGTGTAAGCGTCGGTGATGCGGCCGGTCATCATCGAGCGCGCATCGGCCTGTGCCGTAGCCACCAGCCCGAGCCTCGGGACAAAATAACAGATCGCCGCGCCGTACAGCAGCAACCAGCTGATGAAGGGCGCGAGCAGCCAGCGGTCGAAGCTGCCCAGCATCGCCATGATGGTGACGAAATAGATCACCACGAACACCATCAGCTCGGCCAGGATCATCCACGCGTCGCGCACCGCGAGTGCGGTCTGCATGACTTTGGTCGCAATGCGGCCGGCAAATTCGTCTTGGTAGAAATGCATGCTTTGCGCAAGCATCAAGCGGTGAAAATTCCAGCGCAGCAGCATCGGGAAGTTGCCCGCCATCGCCTGCTGTTTGAGCAGCGACTGCAAGGCCACCAGGCCCACGCTCGCCGTGAGCAACGCGGCCAACAACATCAGGTTTTGCGCCTGATCGGCCCACAGCCGCGCGGGCGTCGTGGCGCTCAGCCAGTCGACCACGGTGCCGAGAAACGCGAACAGCAACGCCTCGAACGCGCCGATCACGGCGGTGCAAAGCGTCATGGCAATCAGGTAGGGCCTCAGCCCGCGAGTGCAGGCCCAGAGAAATGCAAAGAACCCCTTGGGCGGCGGCTCGGGCTCGGCCTCGGGATAGGGCTTGACGAGCTTCTCGAAAAACTGGAACACGCGGTGGGTCTCCGTCGGCGCCATCGTGGCGGGCCGCGAGCCTATCCGATCGGCATCGGCCGCGTGCCTCGGTGGGCGCTGTGGCCCTGAGCCGGGGCAGACCGAGCCGCTTGGCCCTTCGAAATACCGGTTAAAACATCGAACCTAGGGTTATCCCTGATAATTGCGGCTTCAGTCACTTTGAAGCCCATCATGTCTTCCGTCTTCCAGTCGATCAGAAACCTGTTTCATGTTTCGGCCTCACCGGAACAGGATCGCGACGACCAGTACCTTGCCGATTCAGTTGACATCTACGACCTCGAGCGCCGCATGCGCCAGCTCGACTCCGGCCGCCACAACCTCTACGCAATCGGCGCCTACGGCATTTTCATGCGCTGAAAACGCCCACATCGCCCGTATAGCCGAGCGGCTACTTCTTGCGCGTCTTCTCCCAGTCGCGCAGCGCCGTCAGGGTGTTGGTCACGTGCTTGCTCGGGTTGAGGCTCTGGTAGTTGTAGATGATCGACCGGTCCGGGGCGATCACGTACGAAACCCGGTTCGCGTACTCGGGCATGAGCATCATCGCGGCGTCATACGACTTGATCACCGACTTGCCCGCGTCCGAGGCCACGGCGAACTTGCCCTGGCAGGCCTGAGCTG
This sequence comes from Rhizobacter sp., assembly GCA_043753755.1. Classification (GTDB taxonomy): domain Bacteria; phylum Pseudomonadota; class Gammaproteobacteria; order Burkholderiales; family Burkholderiaceae_C; genus LMDS01. The sequence continues at coordinate 1,601 of JAYUWC010000087.1, read as the reverse complement.
AAAACTTGATCTGGGTGGCGATGTCATCGGTCGACACGCCGACGACAGTGGCGCCGAGTGCGGCGAATTTTTCGGTCGCTTCGGCGAACTCGTGCGCCTCGGCCGAGCAGCCCGACGTGAACGCAGCCGGGAAGAAATACAACACCACCGGTCCTTTGGCCAGCGACTCGGTGAGCGAGAACCGGTACTCCTTGCCGGCCAGCGCCGCGGGCGCCGAAAAATCAGGTGCTTTCTCGCCGATGTCGAGGGCGGCCCAGGCCGGTGCGGCAACGGCGGCTGCCAATGCAGCCAGGACGTTCATCGTCAATCGCTTCATCATTCACTCCATGTGCGGCGCCGCAAAGTTGCGCATCTGACGATGTTGCCAGAACGGCAAATCTGCAGCGCCTTACGCCCGCCTTGGCCTCGCGGATGCATGGGCGACACTGATGCCTTCGTCAACGCAACACCAAAGCGAGGCAAGGCACAACGATGAGACTTTCGCAGATCCTCTTCTCGCAAGGCTTCGGCGCGCGACGCGAGTGCGAGGGCCTGATCCTGGGCGGGCACGTGGCATTGGGTGGCGAGGTCTGCGTTGACCCGTTTTTAGAGGTCGCTCCCGAGGGTCTGGTCTATCGAGTGCGCGGCCAGGTATGGCCCTATTACGCGAAGGCGCTGGTGCTGCTGCACAAACCCACCGGCTACGAATGCTCGCAAAAGCCCAAGCACCACCCAAGCGTCATGAACCTGTTGCCGCTGCCGCTGCGCGTGCGCGGGCTGCAGCCGGTCGGCAGGCTCGATGAAGACACCACCGGCCTGCTGTTGATGACCGACGACGGTGCGCTGATACACCGCCTCACTTCGCCGAAGAAGCACGTGCCCAAGGTCTACGAGATCGAAACGACCGACCCGGTCGAGGCGTGCCAAGTCGAAGCCCTGCTGCGAGGCGTGGTGCTGCACGACGACCCGCTCCCGGTGCGTGCGGCTGCTTGCGAGAAGACGGCCGAGCGCGGCCTGCGCATGACGCTGCTCGAAGGCAAGTACCACCAGGTCAAGCGCATGGTGGCTGCTACCGGCAACACCGTCGCGGCATTGCACCGCAGCCGCTACGGGGCGCTCGCGCTGCCGGCCGATCTGGCGCCGGGCCAATGGCGCTGGCTACCAGGGCCAAACCTGCTGTTCAGCGACTGACGCGGCAAAGGCTGTGCACTGACGAGACGGGCATCGCTCGCAAAGTCGCCTGGGTTTCGGGCAAGGCCCGGTGACCCAACGTCGCGCGTGCCAACGTGGCGCCGACATGCCGCCCCGCAACCGATGGCCGGGGGTCGAGAGTCGACGCGCGCCTCTCAGTGCGCGCGGCTGCGCGGCTGCTTGCTGGCCACGCCGTGGGTGTGAAAAACCACCTGCTCTGCGTGCAACTCGGGCTCGCTTTCAGCCATCATTTCTTTGCGCATCATCACCGCCACCGTGGCCGGGTTGACCTTGCCGTCGGGGTGTGCCGCGGCCTCGACCATCGCGCGGTACAGCGCGCTCGGCAGCACCATCGCCAGCTCGAGACTCAGCTCGTTGGCGAGGTCGTAGTCATCGGGTGCCGAGTTCTTGTCCAGCGTGCCGGCGAGCAC
>JAYUWC010000086.1:0-6590 GCA_043753755.1 Rhizobacter sp. | reverse complement strand
TGAGCCGGTCGATCGCGAGCTGTTCGGCGATGTCGACGAACTCGCAGCCGCCGTAGTAGCGCTTGCCCGGGTAACCCTCGGCGTATTTGTTGGTCAGCTGCGAGCCTTGCGCGGCCATCACCGCGGGCGAGGTGTAGTTCTCGGAGGCGATCAGCTCGATGTGGTCTTCCTGGCGCTGGTTCTCGCGCTGAATCACCGACCAAAGCTCGGGGTCGATCTGGGCGATGGTGGATTGGGAACGGTCGAACATGGTGGCAGTCCTCTTCAAGCGGAGTCTTCGGCGCGGGCGCGGCGCATCACGCGCACGAACCCCCGAAGCTGCCCAGGCGAACGGCTGACCGACCCCTGCCGACGCAGAGACCGACCGTGCTCCCCGGTGGTGACCCACCTCGGGCCCCTGTGTTTCGAGCGGATCGAAACCGGGGCCGCATCGCCAGTCGCGCGGCCGTCACAGTGTAGCGGAGCAGCTTGGCGTGACGTCCGGTGGATGACCGGACGACCGATCGAAAAATCAACGCAAGAGGGCGATTTGCTCAGGCCCGTGGGCAGGCTCGGCTGGAGCGGCGACAGGCGTCGTATCCGGTGCAACGTCGGCCTCCGGTGGGACCGGCGCAATCGTGAGAATCGCCCGAGGCGTCAGGTTCTTGCCGTTGGCCACCAAACGCAACAGGCTTTGCTCGCTCAGCACCTTGGTGGCGTAACCACCGTCGTCGACTTGGTTGGCCGCCCCGACGTAAAAGCGCAGCCCCGCTTCGAGCCCGCCCGCGCGCGTGATGCACTCTTTCAGCACCTGCACGCCGACGCGCAGATTGGTCACCGGGTCGAAGGCCGCGTGATTGCCGCCGAACGCTTCGTATTTATCGTTGTGAATCTTGGTCATGACCTGCATCAAGCCCTGCGCACCGACCGCGCTTTGCGCAAACGGGTTGAAGCTCGACTCGACCGCCATGATCGCGAGGATCAGCGTCGGGTCGAGACTGGACTTCTGACCGACCGACCAGGCCTCTTGCACCAGCCGGCTGACCGGCTCGGGCGCCACGTGGTAGCGCCGCGAGAGCCAGTTGGCTACCGCCGCCTGCTGACGGCTCAGGGCACTCGGGTCCGAGGCGGTGGCGCGGGAGATCGCATCCGGCTCGCTGAGTTGCAGAGCGAGCAGATCGGCCGCATCGATCGGCTCGGCGCGCGCTTCATGGCGGGCCTGGAGCCACCCGAGTGTCCAGGCCTCGGCGTCATGGCGGATGTCGGCGCGGCTGGCGGCGAAAAGTAGCAAGCCAGTCAGCAGCAGGCCCAGCAAGGCCAAGGTGTTGTGGCTGACCTCCAGCAAGCCGTGGCCCACGTCGCGGAGGAAAACCGCGGTCGATTGCGCCGAGGCGTTGCGCACGGTACGCGCCGCTCGTGCGCTGCGAGTGGCCAAGCGGACCGTGCCCTGCGCCGCCACTTTCAACATCGAACTCCATGTCATTTCGGACTCCTTCTTCGGCCGCCGTTTCGCGCCTCGACGCCGGTCTTTCAAAGACCGTGCCTTCTGAGGCGGCGGCAATAATCGAGAACTGCCGACGGCGCAAGATTTTTGATATCTCGCACTCGCCAGCAACCGGATCGGAAAGCCATCAACAGCCCTCGCACACCCACGATGCGGCTAGCGGGTTATCCCTTACGGCACACAGCGGACGAATCTATCAAGCCGCTTCATAACCAGTCAAGACTATCAAAATAGTCTTTAACTACTTATCAATATGAAATATCGCGATTTGCGTGAGTTCATGAGCGGTCTCGAGCGAGCCGGCGAATTGCGACGCGTCGCAGAGCCTGTATCGGCGCGGCTCGAGATGACGGCGGTCAGCGATGCGGTGCTCCGCGCTGGCGGGCCGGCTCTCTGGTTTCAAAACCCGTCAGGTTACAAATTTTCGGCGTTGACAAATCTGTTCGGCACGCCTCGGCGGGTCGCGCTCGGCATGGGCGCCGATCAGGTCGGCGAGTTGCGCGAGGTCGGCCGGCTGCTGGCCAGCCTGAAAGAGCCCGAGCCACCGAAGGGGCTGAAAGACGCCGGCAAGCTGATCGGCATGGCCAAGGCGCTATGGGACATGAAGCCCACGACGGTACGGCGCCCGCCTTGCCAGGAAGTGGTGCTTGAAGGTACCGAAGTCGACCTCGGCTTGCTGCCGGTCCAAACCTGTTGGCCGGACGACGCCGGGCCGCTGATAACTTGGGGCCTGGTCGTGACTCGCGGGCCGCAGGGCGCGCCAACGGCCCGGGCGCGGCAGAACCTCGGCATCTACCGCCAGCAGGTCATCGGCAAACGGCAAGTGATCATGCGCTGGCTCGCCCACCGCGGCGGGGCGCTCGACTTTCGCGATTTCGCGCTCGCCAAACCCGGTCAGCCCTTTCCGATGTCGGTGGCGCTCGGTGCCGACCCGGCGACCATCCTCGGTGCTGTCACGCCGGTGCCCGACACGCTCTCTGAGTACCAGTTCGCCGGCCTGCTTCGCGGCAGCCGCACCGAGGTTGCGGACACGATGGTCGGCGACGCCGGCGTCATGCTGCAGGTGCCGGCCAGCGCCGAGTTCGTGCTCGAAGGCCACATCCCGGTGGCTACGCGAGGCTTCACCGGCGTCAGCGAGCACGGCGTGCCCGTCAAAGAAGTTGCCGGCTACCTGCACGCCCTCGAAGGGCCGTTTGGCGACCACACCGGCTATTACAACGAGCAGGACTGGTTTCCGGTGTTCGAGATCGCGCGCATCACTCACCGCGTGGACCCGGTCTACCACTCGACCTACACCGGCAAGCCGCCCGATGAGCCGGCGATCCTCGGCGTGGCGCTCAATGAGGTCTTCGTGCCGATTTTGCAAAAGCAGTTTCCCGAGATCGTCGACTTCTATCTGCCACCTGAAGGGTGCAGCTACCGAATGGCGATCGTCAGCATCAAGAAGAGCTACCCGGGCCACGCCAAACGCCTGATGTTCGGCATCTGGAGCTTCTTGCGGCAATTCATGTACACCAAGTTCATTGTCGTGACCGACGACGACATCGACATTCGCGACTGGAAAGAAGTGATCTGGGCGATCACGACCCGGGTCGACCCGGTGCGCGACACCTTGCTCGCCGAGAACACGCCGATCGACTATCTCGACTTCGCATCGCCGGTGAGTGGCCTGGGCGGCAAGATGGGTCTGGATGCAACCAACAAGTGGCCGGGCGAGACCACGCGCGAATGGGGCCGGGCGATTCGCATGGAGCCTGCGGTTGCGCAGCGCATGCAGGCGACGGTCGAGACGATCCTGAAATCGGTACGCTGAGTGCCGGCGGGTTACCGCGCGTCGAGTAATTTTTTTGCCGATCGTGCCTTGCAATCGATGCCGGGCTCGCCTAACTTTGGGAAGCCTGTACGCAGGCAAATCAACGGGCGCAGTCACTGCGCTCAAGGAACCCCGGACTAGATTCCTCCGGAGTTCCAAACGGTGGCGAGAGCCGCCAGCCCTTCTGACCGCAAAGTCAGAAGGGTTCGTCATTTTTGTGGCGGGTCCCTCGTGGTGACGACATTCAGGTCGCGTCTTTCGAGGCGGCCTTGGTACCGCTGCCGGTGGTTGTCGCCACGCGACCGGTCTTTCGTTGCCGCTTCGATTCCTTCGCGCGCTTTTGCTTTTCGCGGCGAATCGCGCGGTCCTTGTCTGCACTCATGGCTGTTCCTGGTGGGTTGCTTGGGAGCGGCGTTTGTACACCAGACGGCGCGTGTTCTCGCTCAGTTGACGAAGGTGGTGTCTTGCGGATCTTGCGGCGGCAGCTTGATGGCGATCGCCTTGAAGCGGCCGCTGGTCGACTCGGTTCCGGCGTGATGCGTGCCGCGCGGGATCACGATCAGCATGCCTGGTCGAATCTCGCGCTTTTCGCCGCCGAGCCATGCGGTGCCCGTGCCTTCGACGATGTATTGAATTTCGTCGGTGTTGCTGTGAAAGTGCTTGGCCACGTTGCCCATCTGCACCGCGATCGTGCCGCTGGATGTGCCGACGATGTCCTTGGCGCGCAGGTCGGGGTTGGAGGTGGCCGCCAAGTCGCTTTCTTTGAGTGCCGCGACGTCGACCACGGCTGCCGCGAGCGGCGCGCCCGCGGCAGGGGCCGACGCCTGCGCATGGGCCTCGGGCAACCAGTGCTGCGCCAACGGCGAGGCAGCGATGCCGGCAATGAAGGCGAGCGCGATGGGCAAGATCAGTTGAGGTCGCATCGAAGGTCTCCCGTTGGCAGGTTGTCGCGCTATTTCTTTTTGACGGTCTTGGCCGCCGGCGCCGTTGTGCCGCCGCCCCGCAGACCTTCGGACATGCCGATCAGCACGCCGCTCACCATTGCCGCGTAGCCATCGAGCATGGCCTGAGCGGCCTTGGTGCTTGCGGCGCGGCCGTCGCGCAGGGCGTGCTGTGCCTGCACCATCAATTGCTCTACGGTTTGCGTCGCCTGCACACCCGTTTCGGTTCCCTTGAGTTTCCTCGCGCCCAGCACTTGATCCCACGGGGCTTGCATCGGCCCGCTGGCGGCTTTTGCGGCTTGGGTGACGGCGGCGAAAAAAGTTTCTTCGAGTTTCTCGATGTTGGCCAGCGCGCCTTTCATCTGCTTGTCTTGCAAGCCGACGCCTTGGTCGACGAACTGCTGCAGCGCCTTGTGGTTCGCCTCGACCGCCTGCAACAGCGCTGAGTCCATGCCGGAAAATGCCGTGCCGAGAAGTGCTTCGACGTCGACCGGGCCGAGTGGGTTTTGTGCTGCACCCGCTCCTGCGGCCGTGGTCACGCTTTTCAGCACCTTCTTGATGTTGTCCATCGTCAACTCGCGACCCTGCAGTGCTTTGAGCGTCGCATCAGAGACGGCTTTTCGCAGCGTCTCGCCCTGTTTTCGGGTCGCTTGCGCAAACATTTGCGTCATCGCCTCTTGGTCGATTCCGGCTTTCATCATGAATGTCTCCTTCGAAGTTAGAAAAAAGCTCAGGTTCGCTCACTGCATGTGCTGACCGCCGTTGATCGCGATATTGGCGCCGGTGACGAAGGCCGCTTCTTCAGAAGCAAGGTAGATCACCAGGCCTGCCACTTCTTCGGGTTTGCCGAGCCGCCCGATCGGGATCTGCGGCAGGATCTTGGTGTTGAGCACATCCTCGGGAATGGCCGTCACCATCTTCGTGCCGATGTAGCCCGGCGAGATGGTGTTGACAGTGATGTTCTTCTTCGCGACCTCGAGTGCCAGCGCCTTCGTGAAACCGTGCACGCCGGCTTTGGCGGCGGAGTAGTTGGTCTGGCCAAACGCGCCCTTGCTGCCGTTGACCGAACTGATGTTGATGATGCGACCCCAGCCGCGTTCGACCATGCCGTCGGCCACCTGTTTGGTCATGTTGAACAGGCTGTCGAGGTTGGTGCGCATCACGAGATCCCAATTGACCTTGTCCATCTTCTTGAAAGTGGTGTCGCGCGTGATGCCGGCGTTGTTGACCAGCACGTCGACCGCGCCGACCTTGGCTTGCACTTCGGCGACCGCGCGGGTGCAGGAGTCGAAGTCGGCCACGTCGCAGGCGACCGCAGTGATGTCGTAGCCGCTTTTCTTCATGTCGGCGATCCACTCGTTCGATTTGGTGTTGCTCGGCGAGAAGGTCACGACGACCTTGTAGCCGGCGTCGACCATCTTGGTCGAGATGGTCTCGCCCAGACCGCCCATGCCGCCGGTGACCAGTACGACCTTTTGCTTTTGACTTAATGCCATCGTGTTGTCTCCTTCGTGGTGAATCGAATTTGTAATACCGCTGACCCCCGTGGGGCTACCGGCGCGGTCGGTCAGACACCGCCATATGCGCGGTGTGTTCGTCTGCCTCGATCTCCGGCGCATCGGATTCGATGGCGCTCGGTAGGTCGAGTTCGCGAGCGAGGCGGGATCGGTCCAGTTCGCCTGTCCAGTTTGCGACGACGAGGGTAGCGACGCCGTTGCCGACCAAATTGGTCAGCGCGCGCGCCTCCGACATGAAACGGTCGATGCCCAAAATTAGCGCCAGCCCCGCGACCGGCACATGGCCGACCGCCGAGAGCGTCGCCGCGAGCACGATGAAGCCGCTCCCGGTCACGCCCGCCGCGCCTTTCGAGGTCAGCAGCAGCACCAGCAGCAAGGTGACTTGCTGTGTGACCGTCATCGGCGTGTTGGTGGCTTGCGCGATGAAAACCGCGGCCATCGTCAGGTAGATCGAGGTGCCATCGAGGTTGAACGAGTAGCCGGTCGGGATGACCAGGCCGACGACCGATTTGTCGGCGCCCAGATTTTCCATCTTCACCATCATGCGCGGCAGCGCCGCCTCGCTCGACGAGGTGCCGAGAACGATCAACAATTCTTCGCGGATGTACCTGACAAATTTCCAGATCGAAAAACCGTTGAAGCGGGCAATTGCGCCCAGCACCACAAACACAAAAATCAGACAAGTGGAATAAAACGTCGCCATCAGGGCGCCCAGCGAGACCAGCGAGCCCACGCCGTATTTGCCGATCGTGAAGGCCATCGCCCCGAAAGCCCCGATCGGCGCGGCTTTCATGATGTAGCCGACGATGCCGAACAGCACGTGCGAAACCTTTTCG
>JAYUWC010000085.1:0-6645 GCA_043753755.1 Rhizobacter sp. | reverse complement strand
TAGTTGTAGAGCGGCTTGTTCTTGTCCGACAGCACCGCCAGCGGCGAGTCGTTGCCCATCGAGCCGATGCCTTCTTCGCCGGCCTGCGCCATCGGGCTCAGCAAAAATTTGAGGTCTTCCTGGGTGTAGCCGAACGCCTGCTGCCGGTCGAGCAACGACTCGCCGTGCACGGCTGCGTGCGGGCCAACGGGCACGTCGTCGAGCTTGACGCGCACGCTCTCGATCCACTGGCGGTAGGGCTTGGCTGAAGCGAATTGATTCTTCAGCTCTTCGTCTTCGATGATCCGGCCTTGCTCGAGGTCGATCAACAGCATCTTGCCTGGCTGCAGTCGCCACTTCTTGACGATGCGGTTCTCGGCAATCATCGGCAGTACGCCCGACTCGGAGGCGCCGACGATCAGGTCGTCATCGGTGACGATGTAGCGGGTCGGGCGCAGCCCGTTGCGGTCGAGTGTGGCGCCGATCTGGCGGCCATCGGTGAAGACCATTGCGGCGGGGCCGTCCCACGGCTCCATCATCGCGGCGTGGTATTCGTAGAACGCTCGGCGGCGCTCGTCCATCGTCGCGTGTTGCTCCCAGGCCTCGGGGATCATCATCATCGCGGCGTGGGCCAAAGAGTAGCCGCTCATCACCAGCAATTCGAGCGCGTTGTCGAAAGTGGCGGTGTCGCTCTGGTGCTCGAAGCTGATCGGGTACAGCTTGGCGAGGTCGTCACCGAGCACCGGCGACTTCATCACGCCTTCGCGAGCGCGCATCCAGTTGAAGTTGCCCTTGACCGTGTTGATTTCGCCGTTATGGGCGACCATGCGGTACGGATGCGCAAGCGGCCACTCGGGGAAGGTGTTGGTCGAGAAGCGCTGGTGCACGAGCGCGAGCGCAGATGTCACCCGCGGGTCTTGCAGGTCCTTGTAGTACTTGCCGACCTGATCTGCGAGCAGCAAGCCTTTGTAGATGATGGTGCGGCAGCTCATGCTGGGCACGTAGTACTCACGCGAATGCGTGAGCTTCAACGCCTGGATTGCAGCGGAGGCGGTTTTGCGAATCACATACAGCTTGCGCTCCAGCGCGTCGGGCACGATCACGTCGGGGCCGCGGCCGATGAAGATCATTTTCAGGATCGGCTCTTTCGCGCGCACCGTCGGCGACATCGGCATCTCGGTGTCGACAGGCACATCACGCCAGCCAAGCAAGACCTGCCCCTCTGCACGCACCGCGCGCTCGAGTTCCTGAACGCAGGCCAAACGCGACGCATGCTCCTTCGGCAAAAAAATCATGCCGACGCCGTATTCGCCCGGCGGCGGCAACTCGATGCCTTGTGCGCCCATTTCGGCGCGGTAGAAGTCATCGGGAACCTGGATCAGGATGCCCGCGCCGTCGCCCATCAACTTGTCCGCTCCCACCGCGCCGCGGTGATCGAGGTTCTCGAGGATCTTCAATCCCTGAACGACGATGCTGTGGGCTTTGTGGCCCTTGATGTGGGCGACGAAGCCGACGCCGCAGGCGTCGTGTTCGCTTCCAGCGCGATACAGGCCAGCCGCCGTCGATCGATCAATTTCGTCTAGCGTGGCGACGGTGTTGGGACGCGGCTCGAGATCGGCTTGCGACATGAATGGACTCCTGCAATTTTTCGAAGAATACTGCAGTGCAACATCGTGCTCAAGCATTTTTTCCAGTTGATGTCCCCCTTTATTTTCGTGCACGATGCTGCTCGTTAATAACGGGGTCACCTATTTTCAGAGTTCGCGAGACGGGGTCTTCCTCGCGACAAAGGCTTGACGGCACGGTAGGCAGTACTTCCGAGCGTGGCCAAAAAAGTTGTCGACCCCAGTGGCCAGCCGCGTCGAGCTGCCGCCAGCAGCGCCGCGAGCTGCAGCTCGGGCACGTGTGTCTCAAGGCGCTCTCGGTGGCGGGCTTGCCGCTCGAACGGCGTGTTGCCGGTATGCCACCAAGCTGGGTGCTCGACGATTGATCGGCACGCTTCGAGACCAGCGTGATGGCGCGCGCTAGACCAGCGCCAATCGATCGCCGCACTCACCAGGCGGCCGCGGAGCGGTGCCTGTTCCACCGCGAGTACGGCGGCAACGAGGTGCGTATCCGGATCGATGGGCGCGGCCTGAAAACGCCCTGCCCACTCCACCCTGCCAGGCCCGTGGCGTCGTCGTGCGGCGGCCGCGTAGCGGCGCTTGACACTTTGAACAAAGCGGCTGAGGTCGGTCTCGAGCGCCGGTGTCAACAACAGATATACAGCTTCGTCGACCAGCGAAAAGGCGTGCAGCGCGATGCCTTTCTCGGGAATCGCATCGACCATGGCACCAAAGTAGTCTGTGCGGTCCTCTTCACAGCGAAACAGGCTAGCGCCGGCCCGTACGGGTTGAATCACCAAATGCGGTTGGCCGGCAACGGCAAAGCGCGGCAAGCGGGCCATAAAAACGAGCCTCGGAAACGCCGGGGCCGAGATCGTAGCCCGAGGCGCCATCGGTCGGTTGAGGTTGCCCGCCTATCGCGCGACCGGCCCTACGTTCGAGACCTCGCCGATAGACTGGTCGCACTCCGCAATTTCATTGGACGTCTGGCTCCCACATGCGACTCTTGGCCTTGCTGCGGCATCGATCGATGCGCGCCAACGACCGCGCCGCGTCGAGGCCGTCGTTCGCGTTCAGCGTGTTTGCCGCCATTGCGCTGAATTTGGCCAGCATCGTGACCGTGACTGCGATGACGAACGGTTGGCAGTCACCTCCATCGGGCCGCACGGCTGCGACCAGCGTGTCGTGGATCACGGCAACCGTGCCGAGTTCATCCGTCGATATCTCAGCGCCGAAAAAGCAGCCGTCAACGCCGATTACGCCGCGTGAAACCAAGGCGCCGGTGGTCGATATGGTTGGGCCGCCGCGGGCTGCTCCACCACCTCTGTCGCTGGCAGCCGACGAGTCCACGGACGACATGGGCGCCATTCGTTTTTATCGCTCAGGCGAGGTCGAACAGCGCGCCGAGCCGGAGTCAGACTGGAACCTCGACACTGCGGTGCTGGATGTCCTGGGCATCGACAAGCTGGTTTTCGATGTGTTCACCGATCGCAGCGGCCGCATCGTCGAGTGCACGATCGTCTTCCCCGACAACTTGCTCGCAGAGGCACGCACAACGCTCGAGCAGCACCTGCGCGAAACGGTCGTCAAGCCCGCCATGCGCGCCGGGACGGCGGTTGCCACGGTGCAGCGAATCGAGATCACGGTGGCCCCCTCGGTCTGGTAGCGCGACTGTTGTGCCGCTTGTCGGTGGCGCGAAGCCGCTTGTCGAATTGGGCCGAAGGATCGTGAAGTTTTCCTTCTGCACAGCGAAGCCCTCCCGCATACTTTATTGAACGACCGGCCCCTACACGTCACTTTCGGGTCACGTGGCATCTTGAACTGACTGCACATGAACACGAGCCATCGCTTGCACGCAAATTCCGCAACTCGGCACCCGTTTGCGTCGGGCTTTACGCTGATCGAGTTGATGATCACCGTGGCGATCATCGGCATCCTGGCGGCAGTCGCGTTGCCGAGTTATCGCGACTACATCCTGCGTGGCCAGTTGGTCGATGCAACGAATCTGTTGTCGGCAGCGCAAGCCAACATGGAGCGTTACTACCAAGACAACCGCACCTACGCGGCGGTGGGTTCGGGTCCCACCGACCCGAAGCCGCCTTGCGCGGTCTCACCGTCACCGGTTCAAGGCACATTCACGCTGACATGCGACGGTAGCGTCACGCTCGATACGAACAACTACAAGATCAAAGTCACGGGCTCAGGCTCGACCGCCAAATTCACGTTTTATGTGGACAACTTCCGTACCCAGAGCACGGTCCTGGCCACGGGCGCGCCGTGGCCTTCCGGCACGTACACCTGCTGGTACGTCAAGAAAGGCGCGTGCTGATGAGATCCGCTCGCACCTCTCAGCCATTTGCCAGCCGGCAGCGAGGGCTCACCTTGATCGAGTTGGTGGTCACGATCGCGCTGGTCGCCTTGTTGGTCACCATATCGATCCAGTCGTTCGTCACCTGGATTCGCAATGCGCAAATCCGAACGGTCACGGAGTCGCTTCAAGGCGGTCTGCGTACTGCGCAGGCCGAAGCCGTGCGACGAAACCGTCAGGTTGTTCTCTATTTCACCAATGACGAACCGTCCTCTGGCGTCACGGGCACGACCAAGTGCAGCAGCGCTGCGCCGGTGGTCGGTGGCAAGCGCTGGGTCTTGCAGACGATCCCGGGCTTGTGGGGCGAAGAAACAAGCGGGTGCAAGAACGCCGAGTACATCACCGGCGGCAAGTTGAGCGACATCGCCTCGGCGGTCAGCATCGAGCCGATACCTTCCAGCGTGAGCGCCGTGTGCTTCAACGCGAGTGGCCGCATGGCGACAACAGCAACTGGCAGTGCTGGGACGGGCATTTCGGCGGCGTGCACCGCCGCAGTCACCACTTTCAACGTGACCTTGCTCAACGCCGACCGACCCCTGCGCGTGGTGTCTCAACTCGGCGGGCAAATTCGAATGTGCGACCCCAAGCGACCCGCCGTTTCTGCGACCTCACCAGACGGATGCTGATTCCATGAAAAAAACTTCCGTGCGCCAACAGGTCGGCTTCACGCTGATCGAAGTGCTGGTTGCAATCTTGATCTTTTCATTCGGCTTGTTGGGCTTCGTCGGGCTTCAGGCCAGGGCGATTCAATTTTCTTTGGGCGCAGAAGACACCAACCGCGCCGCGCTGCTGGCCAATGACATGGCCGCAACGATGGCGATGCTCAAAACCGTCAACACCTCGGACCCCGCGCTGGCTGCCCAGATCGTGAATTGGCAAGCTGCTGCCAGCAGCGTCGCTGCCGGTATGCCGAATGGTCAGGCATCGGTCTCAAGCACCGGCAACGTTGCAACGATCCAACTCACCTGGCGAGCACCCAGCGCCTCGAGCGCAGACCAAAACCGGTACGTGACCCAGTACACGCACATCCCATGAACAGCGCCTTATCCATTCGCCGCTCGCGCGGCTTCTCGTTGATCGAGTTGCTGGTCGCCATGGCGATCGGTTTGATCGTGACGCTGGCTGTGACGAGCGTGCTGGTCCGCTCCGAAAGCAGCAAGCGCAGCAGCACGTCGGTCAACGAAATCAATCAGACCGGCGCTTACGCGGCCTTCGCGCTCGACCGAACGGTCCGCAGTGCAGGTTCGGGTTACTCGCAGCGCTGGAGCATCGACTACGGCTGCTTGCTTGACGCAGCGAAGGGCGGAGCGGCCTTGCTACCCATCCCGGCGGCCATCTCGGCGTCTTCGGCTTTCGCGAGGTTGACATCTCCTGCCTTGCCCATCCGCCTTACCCCACTGATCATCGCCAAAGACTACGCTGACACCGGCAGCGAGACCCGCGGTGACGTGCTGTTGGTAATGGCTGGCTCGGCTGGCGCTGGCGAGCTGCCCCAGCCGGTCAACACCGGAAGCGTGACCACGACCAATTTGCAGTTGCCGAACACGCTGGGCTATCGCACCGAAGACCTCGTGCTGTTGGCTGACCCGGCGCAGACGAGTTGCATGCTGCAGCAAGTTAAGTTCACCACCACGCCATCAACCGCGACATTCGCGCCGAGCTCACCGCAGCCCGGCGGCAGCACCGACCAGGAGCTTCCGTTTGGAAACGGCACTGGCCCGGGTTACTACAAATCGACCGGCACGAACGTCAACTTGACCGCTTTTGGCGCCAACAGCCTCGCGATCCAGTTGGGCAGCGCGGTTGACAACCGGCCGCAGTTCGTGGCGTACGGTGTCGGGCAAGACCGCACGCTGTACAGCTACGACTTGCTTGAGCCTTTGCCCCTCAGTGCGATTCCCGACACACCGATCGCCGATGGCGTACTCGAGTTGCGCGCAATCTATGGCATCGACACCAGCAACCCGCCCGACGGCACGGTCGATGCGTGGGTACCAGCAACAGGCAACTTCTTGGCCAGTACGTTGTTGGACGGGTCGGCGGCCTCGAAGTCACGCCTGCGTCGAATCGTTGCGGTGCGAGTCGGCATGATCTTGCGCACTTCGCTGCAAGAAAAAGCACCGGCTACCAGCGCCTCGGGGCCGACCAACACTGAAACCTTTGCTCAAGCCATCGCTGCCAACCTAACGCTTTTCAGCGGCTACACCGACCCTCTCGGCGCCTCTCTGGCGTACACACGCTCGATCACAACCGACGAGCAGCGCTACCGTTATCGCGCGGTGGAGTCGACCATTCCTCTGCGCAACGTTCAGTTGGCAGACAACGCATCCGTGCTCTCATACCCATGAAGCAATACCGCAATCACATGTCGTCGAGGCATGTGCCTCCAAAGCAACGTGGCGTCGTGCTGCTGTTCAGCCTCATCGCACTCGCGATCATGCTGATCGTTGCCGTCGCGCTCGTGCGCTCCTTCAACACGACACTGTTTACAGCGGGCAACATCGCCTTCAAACGCGACCTGCAGAACCAGAGCGAGCGAGCTGTTGCAGCGGCGTTGACGGAATTCAGATCGGGCGGCAACCTTTCGTCGAAGACCCAACGGGCTACGAGCAACGCGACGTACAACTACAGCGCGACCATGCTGCCGGTTGACGCGCAGGGCATCCCGCTGGCCCTGCAGAACAACACCTCCTT
>JAYUWC010000084.1:0-20204 GCA_043753755.1 Rhizobacter sp. | reverse complement strand
CAGCGGACCCGCCTGCGGCGGAGGGCACTTGCCCGGCGCCGGTCAGCGGCGCACTAGCCGCTGAGGCGGCGAGTGCAGGCCGGTCGAGGACACTACCGCCACTCGACGACCGCGTGCGGTCGTTAGAGAAAAAGGCCAGAGCCAGTGTGCACGCAAAAAACACCGCAGCACAGACGGCCGTCGAGCGCGACATGAAGTTCGCGCTGCCAGTTGCACCAAAGAGGCTGCCCGACGCGCCGCTGCCGAAAGATGCACCCATGTCGGCACCTTTTCCGTGCTGGATCAACACGAGGCCGATCATTACCAACGCGGCCAATATCTGCAACGCCACAACCAAATTCAACAGCAAATTCATTCTTCTGACTCCAAATATTTTGTTCGTGCGGCCCGGGCAATTAGCCTGCCGCGCGGCAGATGGCGGCGAAGTCGCTTGCCTTTAACGAGGCACCGCCAATCAGTCCGCCGTCGATGTCGGGCTGAGCAAATAGCAACGCGGCGTTGTCTGCCTTGACGCTGCCGCCATACAGAATTTTCATCGCATCTGCGTGCTCGGTGGCAGCCTTGAGCTGCGCGCGAAGCACGACATGCGCCGCCTGGGCCTGGCCGGGCGATGCGGTCTTGCCAGTGCCGATCGCCCACAACGGCTCATAAGCCACGACGATTTGCGAAATGCAGTGCGCCAACGTGTGAATCACGGCTGACAGCTGGCGCTTGACGACGAGATCGGTTGTACCCGCTTCGCGTTCGGCCAAGGTCTCGCCGACACAAACGATCGGCGTTATGCCGTGCGCGAGCGCCGCCTTGGCCTTGTCGGCAACGAGTTGATCGCTCTCGGCGTGCTGGGCGCGACGCTCGGAGTGGCCGACCAGCACAAAGCGGCATCCGAACTCGGCCAACATCGTTGCCGAAACCTCGCCGGTGTAAGCGCCCGACTCGAAAGCCGAGCAGTCTTGTGCACCCCAGCCAATCGCCTCGCCTTGCAACACGAGCGCCACCTCGCCCAGATAGGGGCTAGGCGCGCAGACCGCCACCTCGGCCGCCCAGGGACCGGTCGCTTTCAATGCAGTGAGCAGCTCGGCATTTGCCGCGCGGCTACCGTTCATCTTCCAGTTGCCGACCACAAGTTTGCGACGCATCGACGTAGTCTCCGAGATGTGGGTCGTCACCACTGCAGCACCAGCTTGCCGATATGGTCGTTGGATTCCATCAACGCATGCGCCGCTGCCGCTTGCGCAGCCGGAAACACCTTGAAGATAACCGGTTTAACCGCACCCGCTTCGATCCAAGGCCAGACCGTGGCGCGTAGCGAGGCTGCAATCGACGACTTGAATGCGACCGATCGAGGCCGCAGCGTCGAGCCAGTCAGGGTGAGGCGCTTGCGCAGCACGAGGCCGGCATCGATGTGCGCCTCCACCCCGCCTTGCACTGCGATCAACACGAGCCGGCCGTCTTCCGCCAAGCACCTGATTTCGCGCGCGACGTAAGGACCGGCAACCATGTCGAGGACCACGTTGACGCCGCGGCTTTCGGTGATGCGCTTGACCTCGCTCTCGAAGTCAGCGGTGCGGTAGTTGACCGCGTGGTCAGCGCCAAGCCGCACGCACGCGGCGCACTTCTCGTCGCTGCCGGCGGTGACGATCACGGTTGCACCGGCCGCCTTGGCCATTTGAATTGCGGTGACACCGATGCCGCTCGAGCCGCCCTGGATCAACAAGGTCTCACCCGACTGCAGACCCGCGCGTTCGAAGACGTTCGACCAGACGGTGAAGAAGGTCTCGGGCAGGCTTGCCGCTTCGATGTCGCTCAGTCCCGATGGCACGGGCAGGCACTGTCCGATCGGTGCGACACACCATTGGGCATAGCCACCCCCGGCGACCAGTGCGCAGACGCGGTCGCCGATCTTGAGCCCGGCCGCGGCGAGTGCCGGCGCATCACCCGCCTCGATCACGCCTGCCACCTCGAGCCCCGGCAAATCGGAGGCACCGGGCGGTACCGGATAGTGCCCTTTGCGTTGCAACACATCCGGCCGGTTCACGCCTGACGCGGCGACCCGGATCAACGTTTCGCCGGCACCGGGCGCCGGCATCGGGCGCTCGCCATCGACCAGCACCTCGGGTGCGCCGTACGCGGTGATCTCGATCGCTCTCATGCGCCCCGTCTTCACTCGTGCGAAGGCGCCACCGCAGGCATCGAAGGCGGCTGGTCACGGTCGATCAGAGCCTTCATGGAAAGCTTGACGCGACCCTTCTCATCGGTCTCGAGCACCTTGACCTTGACGATCTGGCCTTCTTTCAGGAAGTCGGTGACCTTCTCGACGCGCTGGTGCGCGATCTGGCTGATGTGCAGCAAACCGTCTTTGCCCGGCATCAGATTCACCAACGCGCCGAAATCGAGAATCTTGACGATCGGCCCTTCATAGATCTTGCCGATCTCGACCTCTGCCGTGATCTCGGAAATGCGCTTCTTGGCGTGCTCGGCCTTGTCGGCATCGGTCGACGCGATCGTGATCGTGCCGTCCTCGCCGATGTCGATCGTGCAGCCGGTCTCTTCGGTCAGCGCGCGGATAGTCGCGCCGCCCTTACCGATGATGTCGCGAATTTTTTCGGGGTTGATCTTCATCGTGTACAGGCGCGGCGCGAACTGCGAGACCTCTGTATTGGCGGTGCCCATCGCCTCGACCATCGTGCCGAGGATGTGCAGGCGCGCCTCTTTGGCTTGTGCCAGCGCGACCTGCATGATCTCTTTGGTGATGCCCTGGATCTTGATGTCCATCTGCAGCGCGGTCACGCCGGCGGTGGTGCCCGCGACCTTGAAGTCCATGTCGCCGAGGTGATCTTCGTCGCCGAGGATGTCGGTCAGCACCGCGAAACGCGCGCCGTCTTTGATCAGACCCATCGCGATGCCGGCCACGTGCGCTTTGAGCGGAACACCCGCATCCATCAGCGCAAGGCAGCCGCCGCACACCGACGCCATCGACGAGGAACCGTTGGACTCGGTGATCTCGGAGACGACACGCATGGAATATGGAAAGTCGGCCTGACTCGGCAGCACCGCGACCAATGCGCGCTTGGCGAGCCTGCCGTGGCCGATCTCGCGGCGCTTCGGCGTGCCGACGCGACCCGTTTCGCCAGTGGCGAACGGCGGCATGTTGTAGTGCAGCATGAAGTGCTCTGTGTACTCGCCCGAAAGCGCGTCGATCTTCTGCGCGTCGCGCGCGGTGCCCAGCGTGGCGGCCACCAGCGCTTGCGTTTCGCCGCGGGTAAACAGCGCCGAACCGTGGACACGCGGCAGCACGCCGCTGCGGATCTCGATCTGACGCACGGTGCGGGTGTCGCGACCATCGATGCGTGGCTCGCCGGCCAAAATCTGGCTGCGGACGATCTTGGCTTCGATGTCGAACAGCACGTTGTCGAGCCCGACCTTGTCGAAGGCGACGCCCTCACCTTGCAGCGAGGCAATCGTCGCAGCCGTCACGGCGCGCGTGGCGTGGGTCCGGGCCTGCTTCGAACGAATCTGATAAGCCTCGCGCAACGGGCCTTCAGCGAGTGCGGCGACCTTGGCAATGAAAAGCTCGTCTTTCGGTGCGCCGACCCAATCCCAGGCCGGCTTGCCGGCATCACGCACCAGCTCGTGGATCGCGTTGATCGCGATGTTGCCCTGCTCGTGGCCGAACACGATGCCGCCGAGCATGATCTCTTCAGACAGTTGCTGCGCTTCGCTCTCAACCATCAACACCGCTGCTTCGGTGCCGGCGACGACCAGATCCATCTTCGACTCGAGCAGCTGCGTCTTGCCGGGGTTCAGCACGTACTGGCCGTTGACGTAACCGACGCGCGCAGCGCCGATCGGGCCGTTGAACGGAATGCCCGAGATCGCCAGCGCGGCGCTAGCGCCGATCAGCGCGGCGATATCAGCCGAAATCTCGGGGTTCAGCGACAGCACGTGGATGACGACCTGCACCTCGTTGTAGAAGCCCTCGGGGAACAGCGGACGCAGCGGGCGGTCGATCAGGCGCGAGGTCAATGTCTCGAGTTCGCTCGGACGGCCTTCGCGCTTGAAAAAGCTGCCAGGAATCTTGCCGGCGGCATAAGTCTTCTCGATGTAGTCGACCGTCAGCGGGAAGAAGTCTTGTCCTGGCTTCGGGTTCTTGGCCGCGACAACCGTCGCAAGCACCACGGTGTCTTCGATGTTGACGATGACCGCACCGCCCGCCTGGCGCGAGATTTCACCCGTCTCTAGGACGACCGTGTGTTGGCCCCATTGGAAGGTTTTCGTGACTTTGTTGAACATGCTGCTCATGCGTGTCTCTCCGGTAGTTGTGTCGTGTCTGACTTCGAACCGTGATCGTCCGGCGGGATGCCATTCCGGTGTAGCTCATGAATGCGAGCCACGCTGGAATGACACATCGGCGGCCTGACGGCCGCACTTCTCGGCGACGACAGAAAAACGAAAAGCCTGTGCTGGCGAATTCCAGACAGGCTCTCTATTCATTGGCTTCGATTACTTGCGCAGACCCAGTTTCTGGATCAACGCGGTGTATCGCTCAGCGTCGCGGTCTTTCAGGTAAGCCAGCAGGCTCTTGCGCTGGTTGACCATCTTCAGCAAGCCACGCCGACCGTGGTGATCCTTGACGTGAGCCTTGAAGTGCGGGGTGAGGTCATTGATGCGAGCCGTGAGTATTGCGACCTGCACTTCGGGGGACCCGGTATCGCTCGCGCTGCGGGCGTGGACCTTGACGATCTCGGCCTTGTCGATGGTGGCATTTGACATTCTGTTCTCGTTTCCAGTGAATGAAACCGAGCCACCCAGCCGCCCAGAAACGGGCGTCGATTGCGGAATGTCACGGTTTCGGTAACGCCCCTGACGCCGCACTTGCTCACCCGAGTGGCTCGCCTGCGTGACCGAAGCTCAACTTGCGCACACCGGTGAAACCGACCAGTGGCGTGCCATTTCCACGCCAGTCAGAGACCTGTTCAACGTAGAGCCGCAGATTATAGACCGAGGTAGATTCGCAGCCGCTCGACGCCCAGCACCAGCCGCTGCGGGTCACGCGCCGCGAAGCACCAGCGCAGCCAGCCCTCGGCTTCGTCGCCGAAAGCCACTCCAGGCGCAAGGCCCAGCCCGGCATCGGTCACCAGGCTTTTGGCAAAGCTGAGCGAATCGCCCCGCCCGTCGACCCGAAAAAATGCGTACATGCCGCCGTCGGGTACGACGACCTGAACGCCCTTCAAGTCGGCGAGTGCCGGCAGCAGCGTGTCGCGGCAAGTTTTCAAACGACTGACAAGTGCGGGTACGAATTCGGCTGCACCGTCGAGTGCGGACAAGCCCGCACGCTGCACGAAAGTCGGTGCGCAAGATGTGTTGAACTCGATCAGTTTGCCAATTGCCGCCAGCAGCGCCGGCGGAAACACCAGCCAACCGAGACGCCAGCCGGTCATCAAAAAGCTTTTCGAGAAACTATGCGCAACAACGAGCCGGTCGTCGATTTCTGCCACGTCGAGAAAGCTGGGCGCGCACGAATCCGCGCTGGCGAAATAGACCCGCTCATAGACTTCGTCGGCGACGATCCAGGTGCCGGTCACCCGGCAGTGCTCGAGGATGGTCTGCTGCTCTGCACGGCTCATGGTCCAGCCGGTCGGGTTATTGGGCGCATTGATGACCAGCACCCGCGTTTCAGTCGTCACGGCGGCAAGCAGCGATGTCATATCGAGCCGCCACGCGCCCTCGTGCACGACCAGTGAGACGCGCTTCACGACAGCCCCCAAGATCGCCGGCTGCGCGGTCAGATTCGGCCACACCGGCACCACCACGACGACCTCGTCGCCCGCACCGGCTAGCGCCTGCATCGCCAACATCAACGCACTCACTCCCGACGAGGTGACCGCGATGCGGTCGGCAGCCACCGGGCGGTGCAGCGCCGAGACGTAGGCCGCGAGCGCGTCGCGCAGCGCCGGAAGGCCCAGGTTGTGGCCGTAGAAAAATTCACCCTCCACCAGCGAACGCATTGCGGCGTCACGGATGAAATCGGGTGTCGGCTCGTCGCTCTCGCCGAACCAGAACGCAAGCACATCTGCACGACCGAGGCCGGCGTTGGCGACCTCGCGAATCTTCGAGCCGGGCAGTCGATCGATCACGTCACGCATGGCGCTCCTTCAGGTCGTTGCAGCCGGCAACGGATAGACAACTCGGTGGTCCGCGAAAGCGGCGTTTCGACGCTTCCACTCGCGAAGAAAGTGCTCGGCGGCGCGGACCCAGATCAGCATCGGCTGACCACCGAGGGATCGTCAGGCCGCAATGAGCGGCCAGCGCGGCAGCACCTCGAAGGCATGGTCGGTCGAAACTGCGGCGTTGCCGGCCTGCAAGCGCATCGCTGCGGCGAGCGCGATCATCGCGCCGTTGTCGGTGCAGAGCGCCAGCTCGGGGTAATGCACCCGAATCCGGCGCTTCGCACATTCGGCGTTCAACTGTTCACGCAGGCGCGTGTTGGCGCCGACACCACCGGCAACGACAATTCGATCGCAGCCGCATTGGGCCAACGCTTGAAGCGACTTGCGCACGAGCACATCGACGATCGCCTGCTGCGTTGCGGCCGCGAGGTCTGCCTTGACTAGCTCGCACACGTTGCTGCCGAGTTTCAACACCTGCGTGCGCACCGCCGTCTTCAAGCCTGCGAACGAGAAATCGAGATTGCCGCTGTGCATCAGCGGGCGCGGCAGCGCAAATGCGGTGGCGTCGCCGAACTCGGCGAGCCGGGCCAGCGCCGGCCCGCCGGGGTAGCCCAGGCCCAGCAGCTTGGCCGATTTGTCGAAGGCCTCGCCCGCTGCGTCGTCGATGGTCTCGCCCAACAGTTCGTAGCGGCCCACTCCGCTAACCCGCATGAGCTGCGTGTGACCACCCGAGACCAGCAAAGCGACGAACGGAAACTCGGGCGGGTCAGCCGAGAGAAACGGCGACAACAGATGCCCTTCGAGGTGATGCACGCCGATCGCTGGCCGCTGCAGCGCCGCGGCCAGCGCACACGCGACACCCGCACCCACCAGCAATGCCCCGGCCAGACCGGGCCCGCGGGTGTAGGCGATGTAGTCGATGTCTTCGAGCGTCGCCGCTGATTCGCTCAGCACTTGGCGAGCGAGCGGCAACACACGACGGATGTGATCGCGCGAGGCCAGCTCGGGCACCACGCCGCCAAAAGCCTGGTGCATGTCGATCTGGCTGTGCAGCGCATGCGCGCGCAGACGCGGCGTGCCGCTTTCGGCCGCTTCGACGAGCGCAACGCCGGTCTCGTCACACGACGATTCGATCCCGAGGATGTTCATGCGGCAAGTCTAAGTGCCGGTTTTTTTGCGAGCGGCGTTCGAGCTAGCGTGCATGGCTGCTGCTGCCGCCACCGCCCGGCACGCTGCGCAGGTCTTGCGAAACCTTGCCGTCTTGAAGCACGATCACCCGGCTGGCCGAGGCGATCGTTTCGGGGCGGTGGGCCACGATGATGCGGGTCAACGCGAGCTGACGGATGGCCTGGTTCACCTCGCGCTCGCCGTCGACATCGAGCGCGCTGGTGGCTTCGTCGAGAAACAAAATCTTCGGCTTTTTGTAGAGCGCGCGAGCCAACAAGATGCGTTGTCGTTGCCCGCCTGAAATGCTGCCGCCCATGTCGCCGATCAAAGTGTGGAATCCCATCGGCATCGCCTCGATCTCGGTCGCGACGGCCGCTACGCGCGCGCACTCGATCACCCAAGCGGAGTCGGCCCGCGGGTCGAAAAAACTGATGTTGTCGGTGATCGAGCCGGCGAAGAGTTGGTCGTCCTGCATTACGGTCCCGATCATGTCGCGCCAGGCGTGTAGTCCGAGCCGGGCCAGTGGTACATCGCCGATTCGAATAACGCCCGACTGCGGCGCGTGCACACCCAGCATCAACTTGAGCAGGGTCGTTTTGCCGCAGCCCGAAGGCCCGACTATGGCTACTGACTCCCCCGGCTCGATGCGAAGGCTCAAGCCACGCAACACCGGCGGCTCGGCTTGCGAATAGGCAAAGTGCAGGTCGCGCAGCTCGATTCCCATGGGCTCGTCTGATGTATGAACCTCGAAGCCGAGCTGCGGTTCGGGCTCGGCGAGCACGATGTCGGCCAAACGCTCGCCCTGCAGCTTGAGCATCTTTACCTCGACTACTTTGTCGATCAGCCCGCTGACCCGGGTCGCAAACTGCTCTTTGTAGGCAATGAAGGCAAACAGCATACCGACCGAGAAAGTGTGGTCCATCACGAGCAAGGCGCCGACCCACACGACCGCAATCCGTTCCAGCCCGAAGACCAGCTTGTGGCCGACGCCGAACATCAAGTCGAGCCGACGGGTTGCGATCGTGGCGTTCATCGTGTCGACGGCCAGGTTCATGAAGCGCGCCTGGCGATCGTTTTCGCGGTTGAAGAGCTTGATCGACTGCACCCCTCGCAGCGACTCGAGAAAGTGACTCGACCGCTTGGCCTCAAAAACGATGGCCTCCTCGGTGGCCTCTCGCAGCGGCCCGAAAAAAGCAGCACGCAATAACGCGTAGCAGGCCACCGCGCCCAGGGCGATCGCCGACAGCCGGCCGCTGTAGACAGACATCATCGCGAGCGTGACGACGACGAGCACTCCGTCGAGCACTGCCTCGATGAAGCTGGTCGTTAGCGTCTGCTGAATTTTTTGCACCGCGCCGAAACGCGAGAGCACATCGCCGGTGTGACGCTGCTCGAACCACGCGACTGGCAGCCGCATGAGGTGCGCAAACACGTTGGCCAGCCACTGCAGATTGAGCGTCGTCGACAGGTGCAACACGGCCCACGAGCGTATGGCGCCGGTCGCCACCTGTATCAAGACCAGCAGCGCAAAACCCACCCCGAGTGTCACCAACAAGTCGCGGTCGAGGCTGACCAGCGCGCTGTCGACGACCCATTGCATAAAGAACGGCGTCAGCAACAAGAAGGCTTCGAGCGCCAGCGCCAGCGTAAAAATCTGCAGCAGCGAGCGCCGCAAACCCGTGACGTGGCCGAGCAGCTGCCGCAGCGTGACGGCCTGCTTTTCGGTGCGCGGTCTGAAGTCGACTTGCGGACTGAGTTCGAGCACGACACCCGTGAAATGCTTCGAGACTTCGGTCAGCGACAAGCGACGCACTCCGCGCGCCGGGTCGTGGATCACTAGCGAGCCGCGAACCACTTCTCTCAACACGACGAAGTGGTTCAAGTCCCAGTGAAGGACGCACGGCGTTGCCAGCTGTAGAAGGTGGCCCATCTCGGCGCGCAACGCACGTGAGTTGAGTTGCAGCTGCGCAGCGATGCGCACCAGATCGGCCATCGTCGCGCCCTTGAGCGAAGTCGGGAAACGCTGGCGAAGCGTCGGCAAATCGCTCTGCAAGCCGTGGTGGGCGGCGATCATCGCGATGCAAGCCAGACCGCACTCGGCGGCCTCGGTTTGCAGAATCACCGGCAGCCGCCGGCGGCCCAAGCCGAACCGGAAAGCTTGCGCCCATCGCAAAGACGCCACCGCCTCAGACCCGGCCGGCTACGCCGAGCACCGGCTCGAACAGCCACTCGATCAGGCGGCGCCTGTCGAGCAGTACGTCGGCTTCGAGCTGCATGCCTGGCGACAGCGCCTGCGCCTGCCCGTAGGCCGTAACGTCTTGCCGATCGAGCGCGACGGTGATGCGGTAGAGAGGCTCACCGCTGCTGCTCAGCGAAGCGGGCAATGCCAGGCCGGCCAGCTCGGCCGCCTGCAGCGGCGAGCGCGAGACCTGCAGCACCCGACCCGCCTGGTGGCCGAATTTTTGGTACGGGAAGGCTTGGTAGCGAAGCTGCACGACCTGGCTGGCACGGACGAAGCCGACCGCGCTCGACGGCGCAAACAAGTTGGCCTGAAGACGCGCATCGGCTGGCAGCAGGCTGGCGAGAGCAACTGCCGGCGTCACGCTCTGGCCGGGTTCGGCCAAAACACCGCTGATCACGCCGTCTTGCGGCGCCCGGATCACGAGCCGTTGATGCGCTTCATTCTCGGCAGCCTGCTGCGCGATGGTCGCCACGTCGCGATCGATGGCGCCTTGGGCGGCCGCAGTCTGCAGCGGTAAGTCACGTCGTTGCGCCTGAAGCGTTGCGATTTCACGCAGCCGCGCGGCACGTTGCCGCTCGAGACCCTGCAGCTGCGCTTTGACGTTGAGCACTTCTTCGGTCTTGGCGCGAACCTGTGCAGCAGAGACGAAGTTTTCGTTGCGTAGCGACTCGTATTGCTGCTGCGCCTGCTCGGCAAGCGCGAGCCGCTGCTTCTGGAGGTCGGCCTCGAGACGCATGGTGCCGAGTTCGGTTTGCATATCGGCCAGCTGGCGGTCGACTGACGCGAGCTGGCTTTGCGCGAGCGCCTCGCGCTGGCGGGCGGCGCCTTGCAGGCTGAGGGTCCGCGAGTCGAGGCTTCGGCCTACGGCGGCCTGGGTGTCGCCACTGAGCGTGGCTTGCCCGACCGCCAGCACGAACAACACGTCGCCACGTTTGACTGCGCGGCCCTCCACCACGTTGCTCTCGACCAGCATTGCTGACTGCGGTGCGACCAGACGAATAACGCCTCGGTCGGGGACAAGAAAGCCGCTCACACGGGCTTTGCGGGTGTATTCGCCCAAAGCGAGATAGGCGCCCACAGTCACGGCAATGACCACCGCGAGCAAAGTCAGCACGAAAAGCGAAACCGGCCGGGTCAGCTGAACGCTACCCAGCCAGTCTCGCTCCCGGTGTTCGAGTGCTTCGGGTCGGAACAGGTTGCGCATCAGCGCCGAAGCTTCTTACCAGTTGTCATGGGGACCAGCGGTGACGGACACGGTGGGCGCGGCTGCCCAGTTGTCATGTGGGCCGACGCCTCCCGATACCTGGATGAGCGAGGCCATGTCGAGTTGGACCGGGCTGGAGAAGATTGCCGAAGACTCGACCTGCTGGTCAGAGGCGGTCGAAGTGAACTGGTCAAAAAAAGTGGTCGTTTGCATCTTGGCTCCATCGGGCTGGTTGGATGCACTTGCTGTGCACCCGAACATTGCAACAGAGCCGAATCAATCGCGTAACTGTCAAGTCTTACAGGGTGGGGATTGACAGTGCTTCCAAAGCTGCCCATGAGGACGCGTGAAGTACGTCACGAAGAAGAACCGTTATCGCAACATTCCCAGTCTCAAAGCTTTGAGAACCGCTTGGTGCTTGTTTACGCACCCGAGTTTATGGGTCGCGTTGTTGACATGCAGAGACGCGGTGCGCTCGGTGATCCCCAACACGTGACCCACCTCCCAAGCAGTTTTTCCCTCCATCGTCCAGCGCAGTGCCTCGAGCTCTCGAGGCGTCAGCGCGGGGAGGTTCGAGTCGGGTTGGGCGGGCACCAGAATGCGCTGCGCCGCGTCTTGGGCGTACACGGCGAACAGCTGCAAATCGGCGACGACACGGGTCAGTTCAGTAGGGTTCGCTGGAACAGGTTGATCTCGCTCGACACCGACGAAAAAATGCCGACCCTCCGGCATGTGCAGAGCGAGAGCGATGCCGTTGCTCATCCCGAATCGGGCCTGCTCTTCCCATTTCTCTCCCAGGCCAGACTCGACGTAGGTTTTCTGATTCCAGATGATCGGCACGCTTTGACGCTTGCAGTGCTGCATCACCGGGTCTCGGCGACCGTTGCATTTGTCTTTGAAAAACTCTTTGTAGGCTCTGGGCGTGTTGTCTACCGTGATGAACTCCGCCTCGCCCAGCATGTGATCGAGCACCAAGGTGGCCGAAACAGTCTGAAAACCCAAGCGCTGCGTGAACGACACAAGTTCATTGGCAAACTCGCGCTTGTCGTGGCTCTTCAACACCTCGGAAAACCCGCCCTGGAGCATCGCGTTCCTTCAGCGCCCGCCGCGAACCGGTTTACGCGCCCACACGTTCGGCGAGCGGACCCTGTAAACGTTGACAGATGGCAAACATCGAATCCAGCGCCACACTTGACCCATCGTTCATTTGCTTTCGAGAGGTTCGATCATCGACGTAGCGACAATGACCCACGCCATGACACCTGCATGGATCGTCTATGCGTGGGCGCCCGTATTGTGGCAGGCAGCGGACACACCCGAGCTGCACCTCGTGCACCTGGGAACGCGGGTGTTGAGTTTCGGCGACGCCTACAACCCTTGTACGGGTCAGACCCTGTGGTGTGATCAAACCGACACCTGCAAGGCCGGTGTTGCCTGGGACTGGGTGGAGTTACGAGAAGGTGTGGTGGCGATGTCGGACCCACTCGGCGTTGTGACCAATCTGCGTTTGGTCGACACCGATGGCGCAGCGTTGAACCAGACCCAGATAGCCGTTCGGCTGCACGAGATCGTGCACGCATTGCCTTGGCAAACCGAGGTCGAGCGGGCGCTTCGGTCGCCCTCTTGAGGCCATAGGCGTCATCCCGATCTCACAGACCGCCGCCAATCTGCCGGCCATCAGTGCTTTCCCGTAGGTAGCGCACGCGGTACACGCAGCGCCGATAAACGCTTACCCTCTGACGTTGTAATGGGGCCGAGCGCAGATTCGCTCGCCTCGAAAAACAAGTCGTGGGGCCCATGAAAGAATACCGTCTCGTTGCTTGGCCGCAGCTCCGCGCACCGTTCGATCGCATCGCCTACCGGCGCATGTTGAGCGATATGTCGCACCGACACATGACGTTGCCGCAGCTGTGCGAGTCCAGAAGCCTGCGGCGTCAGGACGTCCAAAACTTCCTCGACATGCTTGAATCTCGGCAGTCGCTGTCGCAGCGCGAAGCCTTGAAGCCGAACTCGCTGGTCGGCCCGCTCAAGCTTCTGGGCGGGCGATTGCGTCGCGCGTTCGCCTCCGCTTACGCCGGTCGCTGAACCATCGCGGCGCCGACGCCGCTTTCGCGGCTCAGCTGCTTCGAGCGCGTCACCTTGCGGTCGAGCGCTTGTCCGGTGGCAGCGAGTCAAAGGCGCGATTGGCAGAGCGTACGCTGGCTCGAGTTTTCGCTGCACGGTCACCTGTAGAAGCAGGCGGCGTAGATGCGGTACCGAGCGCACAGCGCCCGACGCCGGCCGACCTGCCCCTCAATCGGCCATCAACCGGTAGCCAACACCGGTTTCCGTCAGGAGGTGGCCGGGCCGCGCTGGGTCGGCCTCGAGCTTCTGGCGCAGCTGGGCCATGTAGACGCGCAGGTAGTGCGTGTGTTCCGAATGCGATGGCCCCCACACTTCACGCAGCAGGGCCCGGTGCGTCAGCACGCGGCCCACGTTGGCGATCAATACACCCAGAAGGCGGTATTCGATCGGCGTGAGGTGCACCGGCTCGCCGCCACGAAGTACGCGGCGCGCCGTGAAGTCGACCAGCACGGCACCGAAGGCGAACACCGCACTGCCCGCCTCTGCCGGCTTTTCGTGCCGCCGCATCGCGACCCGCACCCGCGCCATCAGCTCGCCAACGCCGAAAGGCTTGGTCAAGTAGTCATCGGCACCGGCATCGAGCGCGGCGATCTTGTCCGCCTCGTCACTGCGCGCCGACAGCACGATCACCGGCACCTGGGACCACGCCCGCAAGTCGCGCAGGTAGTCGACCCCGTCGCCATCGGGCAACCCCAAGTCGAGAATCACCAGATCGGGCCGCCGCGTGCCGGCCTCGATCAGCCCTTGCTTGACTGTCGTCGCCTCGAACACCTGCCACTGCTCGGCCTCGAGCGCAGCACGCACGAAGCGCCGAATCTGCGGCTCGTCTTCGACGATAACGGCAGTGATGTGGGGGTTACTCATGACTCGATGCGAAAGCGCTCAGGCGCCATCGCCTTCTTCGATGGCCGGCATCAGAGGCGGCTTGCCCAGCGGCAGCGTGAAGCAAAAGCGCGCACCACGTCGGCGTGCAAGGCCGCCGGCTGACTCGACCCAAATGCGCCCGCCGTGAGCCTCGACGATCGCGCGGCAGATGGCGAGCCCCAAGCCCACGCCAGGCGTGGCCGACTCACGCTGGCCGCGGGTGAACTTCTCGAACAACAACTCTTCGCGCCCTGGTGGCAGCCCCGGCCCGTCGTCGCTGACGGTAATCAACAAGTCGGGCGCCGCAACCCGTGCGGCGATCGTTACGGTGCTTCCCCGCGGCGTGTACTTGCCGGCGTTCTCAGCGAGGTTGGCGAACACCCGCTCGATCAACACCGCATCGATCTCCACCAGCGGCAGGCCGGCCGAGAGCTGCGTACGCACGACATGGCCACTCAATGCTGCAGCCACCGATTGCAGCGCGGTGCCGACCACCTCTTCGATCGGCTGCCATTCGCGTTTGAGCTGCACCGCGCCACTTTGCAAACGCGCCATGTCGAGCAGGTTCGCGACCATCGCGTTCATCCGCCGAGCCTCGAGACTGAGCGCGCGCGCGATCTCGAGTGTCTTGGCCGGCAGTGGTGGCGCGGTACTCACCAGCGTATCGGCCAGGCCGTAAAGCGCGGCGAGCGGCGTGCGCAGGTCGTGCGACAGCGCCGAGAGCAAGGAGTTGCGAAGCCGCTCGGATTCGATCTGCACCGTGGCCTGCTTCGCGACCTCGACATAGTGCACGCGCTCCAGCGCGATTGCAGAAAGCACCGCAAAGGTCTCGAGCTGTTGGCGTTGCTCAGGCACCAACAGCAGGCGCTGCTCGTCGGGCCGGAACGCGAGCACGCCGCGGGTGCGCATCGGCGCCTTCAACGGCAAGTAGAGCCAGGCGCTCCCTGGCAAGGTATCGGTGCCGAGGCCGGCGGGCTCGAAGTGATCGAGCGCCCATTGCGCGGTGCCGAGATCGAGGCTCGCCTCGTTCGCGGCCGAGCGCGGCATCTGCAGACGCTCGTGCGTGTAGAGCAAAAACACGTGCGCCTGCGCGCGAAACTCGCGCCCTATCGCACGCTCGGCGATATCGACGCACTGCTCGGTCAACAACACGCTCGAGAGGTCGCGCGCCACCTCGAACAGCGCCCGCGAGCGGGCTTCGCGGTGCGTGGCCACGCGAGCTTGAAAACGCAGCCCAGCCGTCAGTTGACCCGTCGCAAGGCCGACCACCAGCATCACACCGAAGGTCAACAAATACTGCACGTCACTGACCGCGAACGACAGGCGCGGCGGAACGAAAAAGTAGTCGAACGCGGCAACGTTTAGGAACGCCGCGAGCACCGCAGGCCCGCGGCCGTAACGCAGCGCCACGCCGACGACAGCGAGCAAAAATAGCATGACGATGTTGGCCAGGTCGAAAATTGGCGCAAGCGGCGTGGCAATCAACGTTGTCGCACCGCAGGCGGCCACGGCCCACAAATAGCCGATGCGCCCACGCGACGCGAACCTACTGCCTTCGCCCCTGCGCTCGCTCGACAACGGCGCGGGCGGCGCGGCGCGCTCGCCTCGGCCGACCTCGATCAGATCGAACTCCGGCGCCAGCTGCGCGAGCCGCCGCCCCAGCGCCTCACGTTGCCACCAGCGGCGCCGCAGGTTATGGCCCATCACCACCTTCGAGAGGTTGTGGCGCCTTGCATGTTCGACCAACGCGGCAGGCACCTCCTGCGCCGAGACCACGGCAGTTATCGCACCCAAATCTCCGGCCAGCTTGACGGTTTGCAGGATGCGTTCGCGCTGCCCACTGCCGAGTCGTTGCAACGACGGTGTCTCGACGTACACCGCGTGCCACACGACCGCCAGTTGCTGCGAGAGACGCGCGGCGCTGCGCACCACGTGGTCGTCGCCATCGCGTGGGCCGATGCAGCAAAGCAGCGCGGCCTCGGTCTTCCAGACCGGTGCGATCGACTCGTTGACGCGGTAGGCCTGCACGTCGCCC
Organism: Rhizobacter sp.; assembly: GCA_043753755.1. Lineage (GTDB taxonomy): Bacteria > Pseudomonadota > Gammaproteobacteria > Burkholderiales > Burkholderiaceae_C > LMDS01. Next base: position 4,401 of record JAYUWC010000084.1, on the reverse strand, counting down.
TCGACTCGATCGGCCGTGCGGCGCAGCGCGAGTTCGCGGAGCGCCATCAAGTTGCCCTTGCGGAAAAAGTTTTTTGCTGCGCGCTCTGCCTGAGCCGGCAAGTAGACCTTGCCGGCTTTCAGCCGACCGATCAACTCATCGGCCGGCGTATCGACCAGCACGACTTCGTCGGCCCGGTCGAAAAAGGTGTCGGGCAGCGTCTCGTGGACACGGATGCCGGTGATGCCGCCGACCACGTCGTTCAAACTTTCGAGGTGCTGAACGTTGAGCGTGGTGTAGACGTCGATACCCGCATCGAGCAGCTCTTCGATGTCTTGCCAGCGCTTCGGGTGGCGCGAACCGGCGACGTTGCTGTGCGCCAACTCGTCGACCAAGATCAACGCCGGCCGCCGCTTCAGCGCGCCGTCGAGATCGAACTCGGGCAGGCTGCGCTCGCGCGCCGGGAGCAACGCCGGCGGCAACACCTCGAGCCCTTGCAGTAGCGCGGCGGTCTCGACGCGCCCGTGCGTTTCGACCACACCGGCCAGTACGTCGAGCCCAGCGGCCCTGAGGGCACGACCCGCAGCCAGCATCGCAAAGGTTTTGCCAACGCCTGCCGAGGCGCCGAAATAGATGCGCAGCTTGCCCCGCGCGCCACGTGCCGCGTCGGCTTGCAACCGTGCCAGCAAGTCGTCGGGGTCGGGGCGGGTATCGACCATCACCCCGGTTGATGCAACCACGCACTCGTCTCGATCGGCATGGCGCGATTGTGCCGAGACGTGTGCCGAGATGCCGCCATCGCAGCAGCCTTCAAGCGGGCCGCGTAGCCAGCGCGGCCAGCGCGATGTTGAGCTTCAACACATTGACGCGAGGCTCACCGATGAATCCGAGCAGTGCACCTTTTGTGTTCTGCGCGATCAGCGCCTGCACCTGTTCGAGCGGCAGCATGCGGGCTTTGGCCACGCGGGCCGCCTGGTAGTTGGCAGCAGCCACGCTGATGTCGGGGTCGAGCCCGCTTGCCGAGGCGGTGACGAGATCGACCGGCAACGGTGCCTTGTTGCCCGGGTCGGCATCTTGCAGGGCCTTGATGCGGCCCTTCACCGCATCGAGCAGCGCCGGGTTCGATGGGCCCTGGTTCGAGCCGCTCGAGTTCGCCGCGTTGTTGGCCATCGGCGATGTGGCCGAGGGGCGGCCCCAGAAGTTTTTGGCATCCGAGAAATTTTGGCCGATCAGTGCCGAGCCGATGGTCTTGCCGTCGTTTTCGATCAGGCTGCCGGCGGCCTGCGCCGGGAACACCGCCTTGCCGATGCCGGTGACGACCAGTGGATAAACGACACCGGTGACGAGGCTGAGGGCCACGAACAGCACGAGCGCAGGGCGAAGGGCAGACGTCATGGTGAATTCCTTAAACGAGGTGCACGGCCGCGAGCAGCATATCGATCAGCTTGATGCCGACGAAGGGCACGATCAAGCCGCCGAGGCCGTAGATCAACACGTTGCGACGCAACAGCGCGGCCGCACCGATGGCGCGGTACTTCACGCCCTTGAGCGCCAGCGGGATCAAGAAAATGATGATGATCGCGTTGAAGATCACCGCCGCCAGAATGGCCGACGACGGGCTGTGCAGGCCCATCACGTCGAGGGCCTTGAGCTGCGGATAGGTCGTCGCGAACGCGGCCGGGATGATCGCGAAGTACTTCGCTACGTCGTTCGCGATCGAGAACGTGGTGAGCGAGCCGCGGGTCATCAGCAGTTGTTTGCCGGTCTCGACGATCTCGAGCAACTTGGTAGGGTTGGAGTCGAGGTCGACCATGTTGCCGGCCTCTTTCGCGGCCTGCGTGCCGGTGTTCATCGCGACCGCCACATCGGCCTGCGCGAGCGCCGGTGCGTCGTTGGTGCCGTCGCCGGTCATCGCGACGAGTCGGCCTTCGCTCTGATATTCGCGGATCAGCTTGAGCTTGGCTTCGGGCGTGGCCTCGGCGAGGAAATCATCGACCCCCGCTTCGGCTGCGATCGCCGCCGCGGTGAGCTTGTTGTCGCCGGTGATCATGATGGTCTTGATGCCCATGCGGCGCAATTCGGCGAAGCGCTCCTTGATCCCGCCCTTCACGATGTCTTTGAGCTCGACGACGCCGAGCGCCTTGTTGCCGTCAGCCACGACCAGCGGCGTGCTGCCACGCCGCGCCACGTCATCGGCCGCCGCCTGCACTTCGGCCGGCCAGGTGCCGCCGATCGACTCCACGTGCTTGCGGATCGCGTCGCCCGCACCCTTGCGCACAATGCGCGCCACGCCGTCGACGGTGAGGTCGACTCCACTCATGCGCGTTTGTGCCGCGAACGGCACGAAGCTCGCATTCAGGCTCGCCATCTCGCGCTCGCGCAAATTGAACTTCTGCTTCGCGAGCACGACGATGCTGCGGCCTTCGGGGGTTTCATCGGCGAGCGAGGCGAGCTGTGCCGCGTCGGCCAGCGCCTGCTCGGTCACGCCCTTGGCTGGCATGAACGCCGACGCCTGGCGGTTGCCGAGCGTGATCGTGCCGGTCTTGTCCATCAGCAGCACGTCGACATCGCCGGCGGCCTCGACCGCGCGGCCGGAGGTCGCGATCACGTTGGCCTGCATCATCCGGCTCATGCCGGCCACGCCGATCGCCGAGAGCAGCGCGGCGATGGTCGTCGGGATCAGGCACACGAGCAGCGCGATCAGGGTCGTGATCGTCACCGCCGAGCCGACCTGCGCGGTGGCCACGCTGAAGATCGACATCGGCAGCAGCGTGACGACGACCACGAGGAACACGATCGTCAGCGCGACCAGCAAAATATTCAGCGCAATCTCGTTCGGTGTCTTCTGGCGCTTGGCCCCTTCGACCATTGCGATCATGCGGTCGACGAACGACTCGCCCGGGTTCACACCGATGCGCACCACCAGCCAGTCGGACAACACGCGCGTGCCGCCGGTGACTGACGAGAAGTCACCGCCCGATTCACGAATGACCGGTGCCGATTCGCCGGTGATCGCGCTCTCGTCGACCGAGGCCACGCCTTCGATCACCTCGCCGTCGAGCGGGATCGTGTCGCCGGTCTCGACCAGCACGACTGCGCCCTTGCGCAGCTCGTCGGTCGGCACCGGGATCCAAGGCGAACCGTGCTTCGGCTCCTGCAGCTTTTTGCCGATGACTTTGCGTTTCATGCCGCGCAACGAAGCGGCCTGCGCCTTGCTGCGGCCCTCGGCCATCGCCTCGGCGAAGTTCGCGAACAACACGGTGAACCAGAGCCACAACGCGATGGCCAGAATGAAGCCTGCCGGCGCTTCGCCATGCCCGCCGAGCGCTTGAAGCCACAGCACGGTGGTGATGATGCTGCCGACGTAGACGACGAACATCACCGGGTTACGCCACTGCACGCGTGGGCTCAGCTTGCCGAACGCCGAGACGATCGCGGGCTTGATCAGCGCCGGGTCTAGCAACGAGAAAGATTGAGTCGCAGCCATGATGATTTACCCGAAAAAGTTGGCGGTGCGGCTCACTTGCCGGACCACAACATGAAGTGCTCAACCACCGGCCCGAGCGCGAGCGCGGGCACGTAGTTCAGCAGGCCGACGAGCAGCACCGAGCCGAGCAGCAGCACGACGAACAGCGGACCGTGCGTGGGCAGCGTGCCGGGCGTCACCGCGAGGCGCTTCTTGGCCGCGAGGCTGCCGGCGATCGCCAGCACCGGCACGATCACCGCGAAGCGGCCGAACCACATCGCCACCGCGAGCAGCGTGTTGTAGAACGGTGTGTTGGCCGACAGGCCCGCTAACGCGCTGCCGTTGTTGTTGGCCGCCGAGCTGAGCGCGTACAGAATTTCCGAGAAGCCGTGCGCGCCAGGATTCGCGATGCTCGATGTGCCGACGCCGAGCGATACGGCGAGCGCGGTACCTGTGAGCACCAGGATCGGCGTGGCGAGGATCGCGATCGAGGCCATCTTCATGTCGAACGCCTCGATCTTCTTGCCAAGGTATTCCGGGGTGCGGCCGATCATCAGGCCCGCGATGAACACCGCGAGGATCGCGAAGATCAACATGCCGTAGAGCCCCGAGCCCACGCCGCCGAACACGACCTCGCCGAGTTGCATCAACACCATCGGCACCGCGCCGCCGAGCGGCATGAACGAGTCGTGCATGCCGTTGACCGCACCGCAAGAAGCAGCGGTGGTGATGGCCGCGAACAGCGTGGTCGCGGTGATGCCGAAGCGCGCCTCCTTGCCTTCCATGTTGCCGCCGGGCTGCAGCGTGGATTGCGCCTGATCGATGCCGAGTGCAGCGAACTGAGGGTTTCCGCCTTGCTCGGGTGGCGTCACGATCAGCACCGAGGCGACGAAGAGCAACGTCATCGCAGCGAGTACGGCACAGCCCTGGCGCATGTCACCCACGAGCCGGCCGAA
>JAYUWC010000083.1:0-6676 GCA_043753755.1 Rhizobacter sp. | reverse complement strand
GCCACCAGGTCGTGCCCGCCGCGTGGGTTGCTCAGAGCACCGCCGCGCAGGGGCTGGCCGGCTTCGACGACACCGCTCGGCGCAACATCGAACGCCCGGCCTCACCGAACCCGGCGTTCTACGCCTGGCAGTGGCGCCGCCCGGCCGCCGATGCAGCGGCCGGCGTCATCCTCGTCGACCGCGTGCCCGGCCCTGACTTCTACGCTCAGGGTCTGCACGGTCAAATTCTCTACATCGCGCCCGAGTCGTCGTCGGTCGTGCTGCGGCTCGGCAGCCGCTGGGGCGAGGTCAACTGGCCGGTGTGGATGCGCCAGTTCGCACGCGACAACCCCCAAGCAACACGCGGTCAGTAACGCGCGTTCGGCCGCTCAACCTTTGCCCTGATTCGCCACCGCCGCAGCTGCCTCCGCGGCGGCTTGCGGGTCGCCGAGGTAGCGGCTGCCCATGGGCTTCAGCGAGGCGTCGAGTTCATAGACCAGCGGGATGCCGTTCGGGATGTTCAGGCCGACGATGGCGTCGTCTGAAATGCCGTCGAGGTACTTCACCAGCGCGCGGATGCTGTTGCCGTGGGCTGCGATGACGATGCGCTGGTTCTGCTGCAACGCCGGCGCGATGGTGTCGTTCCAGAACGGCAGCACGCGCGCCACGGTGTCTTTCAGGCATTCTGTAAGAGGCACCTGGCCGGCGCTGAGCTTGGCGTAACGCCGGTCGGTGCGCTCGCTGCGCGGGTCGTCGGCTTCGAGTGATGGCGGTGGCGTGTCGTAACTGCGACGCCAGATCAGCACCTGCTCGTCACCGAACTTTTTCGCGGTCTCGGCCTTGTTGAGGCCTTGGAGCGCGCCGTAGTGACGCTCGTTCAGGCGCCAGTCGTGGCGCACCGGCAGCCAGGTGCGATCCATCTGGTCGAGCGTGTGCCAGAGGGTCCAGACAGCGCGCTTGAGCACCGAGGTGTAGGCGATATCGAATTCGAAGCCTTCGGCCTTCAGCAATCGGCCGGCCTGTTGCGCCTGCTGCACGCCGAGGGGCGTGAGGTCGACATCGGTCCAGCCGGTGAATCGGTTTTCGAGGTTCCAGGTGGATTCGCCGTGGCGAATCAGGACGAGCTTGTGCATGGTTCAGGTGATCCAGCGCCGCCGGGCCGGCGACGAGCGGGCGAATTCTATAATCGCGGTCCTCTTGCAAACCCATCGGCCGCCCGTGAAGTTCTTTCTCGACAACTGGTTCTTGTTCCTCGCGGCGGCGGCTTCCGGCGGCCTGTTGCTGTGGCCGATGCTGGGCAAGGGTGGGGGCGGCGCGAGCAAGGTGTCGACCCATGATGCGGTGCAACTCATCAACCGCGAGAAGGCGGTGCTGATCGACGTGAGCGAGCCGGCCGAATATGCAGCCGGTCATGTGGCCGGCGCCAAGAGCGTGCCATTCGGTCAGCTCGCCACCACGACGGCGCTGCCGAAGAACAAGGCGTTGCCCTTGGTCGTGGTCTGTACCACCGGCGCGCGTGCAAGCAAGGCGGTCGCTACGCTCAAGTCGCTCGGCTTCGACAACTCGCATGCGCTCGCCGGCGGCCTCGAGGCCTGGCGCGCAGCCAATTTGCCGGTCGAGAAATCGGCCGCTTGACTCTTTGGAAAGCAGCAGATCCATGCAGCCCGTAAAGATGTATTCCACTCAGGTTTGCCCGTACTGCCAACAGGCCAAGGCCTTGCTGAAGCAGCGGGGGGTCGAGACGATCGAAGACATCCGGGTCGACCTTGATCCGGCCCAGCGCACCAAGATGCTCGAACTGACCGGCGGGCGGCGCACGGTGCCGCAAATATTCATTGGTGAGACTTACGTGGGCGGCTGCGACGACTTGATCGCACTGGACCAGCGTGGTGGGCTGATGCCGCTGCTCCAAAGCAATATGGCCTGAAGCGGCTGCCCAGTCGACACTCATTTTTACTCGAATGCGAGCGGCGATAATCGCCGCCGCACTCGGCCCACGCCGCGCGTCGCGGCACGGCTTTCATCCATTTAACCGAAGAGACATTCATGGCTGACGACAACAACCCGGTGTTCCAGATCCAGCGCATCTACTTGAAGGATCTGTCGCTCGAGCAACCCAACTCACCGCAAATTTTGCTCGAACAAGGCCAGCCGCAAGTCGAGATCAACCTCGGTTTGGGTGCTGCGCCGGTCGGCGACAGCATTTACGAAGTGACCGTGACCGCGACTGTCACGACCAAGGTCAACGACAAGGTGATGTTCCTGGTCGAGGCCAAGCAAGGCGGTATCTTCGAGATCCGCAACGTCCCCGAAGACCAGCTGCAACCGATCATCGGTATTGCCTGCCCGGGCATCATCTATCCCTACCTGCGGGCGATCGTCTCCGACGTGTGTACCCGCGCCGGCTTCCCGCCGGTGCTGCTCTCGGAAGTCAACTTCCAGGCGATGTACGAGTCGCAGCAGGCGCAAGCCGCGGCGCAGGTGAACGGCAGCAACGGCGCCAACGGCTCGGGCATCATCACCTCGCCAAACTGATGGTCGGCCCTGGCTCGCGATGAACCTCTCGGTTTTCGGGGCCGGTGCCTGGGGCACCGCGCTGGCAATCCACGCGGCAGCCCAACACCCGACGCGGCTGTGGGCCCGCGACCCCGCTCAAATCGACCGCATGCGCGCGATGCGCACCAACGCGTCGCACCTGCCCGGCATCGCGCTGCCCGACACACTCTCACTTGACGGCGACTTCGAAGCGGCGCTCGCCCATGCACGCGACGGGCTGGTGGTGATCGCCACACCCACCGCCGCACTCGACGAGATGCTTCACCGCATCGGCGCACGAACCCGTGGCGTGCTCTGGCTGTGCAAGGGCTTCGAGCCCCACGCCGGCCTGCTCGGCCATGAACTGGCGCGCCGCGCAGTGCCGAACGCGCGGGTCGGCGTGCTTTCGGGTCCGAGCTTCGCGATCGAGGTTGCGCGCGGGCAGCCGACCGCGCTGGTCGCAGCGAGTGTCGATGCGAGCTTGTGCATCGACGCCGTCGACGTGCTCCACGGCGAGGCGCTGCGCATCTACACGTCCGACGATCCGGTCGGGGTCGAGGTCGGCGGTGCGGTCAAGAACGTGCTCGCGATCGCGACAGGCATCGCCGACGGCATGCCGACCGGCACTGGCGCCACCACCGGCCTTGGCCTCAACGCGCGCGCCGCGCTCATTACCCGCGGGTTGGCCGAGATGACGCGGCTCGGCGTGGCGCTGGGTGCCCGGCCCGAGACTTTCATGGGTCTTTCGGGTTTGGGCGACCTGGTGCTCACCGCCACCGGCGATCTCTCGCGCAACCGCACCGTGGGCCGCCTGCTTGCCGCGGGGCAACCGCTCGCCCGGATCCTGGCCGAACTCGGCCACGTTGCCGAGGGTGTCACGACCGCGCCCACCGTGTTGCGGCGCGCCGATGCGCTGGGAGTCGAGATGCCGATCGTGCGCGCAGTCGCCGCGGTGCTCGATGGCCGCCTTACGCCCGCTCAGGCGCTCGAGCAATTGATGGGCCGCGATTCGCGCCCCGAGACGGTTTGATTTCGGAGAAAAAATCGATGCAACGTCGCCAGTTCGTTCAGACCTTGCTTGCCGCCACGGCAGCGCTCGCAGCACCGGCCTTCGCCGAGGCGTGGCCCAGCCGACCTATCAAATGGGTCGTGCCTTTTCCGCCCGGCAGCTCGCCCGACAACATCGCGCGCCTGCTCGCCGAGCCGCTGGGCCGCGCGCTCGGGCAGACCGTGATCGTCGACAACAAGCCCGGTGCCGGCGGCAACATCGGCACTGGCGCGGTCGCGCATGCCGAGCCCGACGGCTATACCTTTGTGTTCACGATCCAGGGCCCGCTGGTCACAGCGCCGATGTTGAACAAGGCGCTGAGCTACGACCCGGTGCGCGACCTGGCGCCGGTCTCGCTGGTCGCGACCTCGCCGAACGTGCTGGTGGTCGACCCCAAGCTCGGCGCCGAGACACTCGCCGACTTCGTCCGCATCGCGAAAGCGAAACGCGGCCAGCTCAACTACGGCAGCGTCGGTGTGGGCAGCGCTTCGCACTTGGCGATGGAGCTCTTCAAGACACGCGCCGGCATCGATCTCGTGCATGTGCCGTATGCCGGCTTTCCGCAGATCGTCAGTGCCATCCTCGCCGGCGAGGTGCAGGCCGGCTTCATGGTGCCGGGCATCGCGATCGGGCAAATGCGCGCAGCCAAGTTGAAGGCACTCGGTGTCACCACGTTGAGCCGCGCGGCGGCACTGCCGGGTACGCCGAGCTTCGTTGAGCAGGGCTATGCCGGCTTCGAGGCGGTGTCGTGGCAGGCGGTGCTGGCGCCGGCGAAGACGCCCAAGGCGATCGTCGACCGCATGTCGACCGAGCTGGTGCGCATCATCAAGAGCGACGAGGTGCGCGGCAAGATGTTGGGCCAGTTCTTCAGTGCCGCCGGTACTGCGCCGGAGGCGTTGGCGGGGCTGATGAAAACCGAGCGTGAGCGCTGGGCCCAGGTCATCAAGGCGGCCGGCGTGCAGCCCGAGTGACGTAAGTTCCTCGGTCGACGTGTGCGTCGATCGCTTCTCCGACAGCCGGCGGGCCGAGGCCGGCCCAGGCTCCTAGACCGCGCTGGCGTAGCCGTTCTGGCGCCATGCCTCGAACACCGCGACTGCCACCGCGTTGCTCAGGTTCAGGCTGCGCTGGCCTTCCCGCAGCGGCAGGCGCACACGTTGCGGCGCAGCGATACCGTCGCGCAGGTCGGCAGGCAGGCCAGCGGTTTCGGAGCCGAACACGAGCCAGTCGCCGGCGCGCCATGCCACCTCGGCGAACGGTCGGCTGCCGCGCGTGGTGAAGGCGAAAAGGCGCGTTGCATCGGGCTGCATCGCTGCAGTGAAGTCGACCCATGAGGCGTGCGTGCGCACCGGCGCGTACTCGTGGTAGTCGAGCCCGGCACGCTTGAGCTGGCGGTCGTCCATCGAGAAACCGAGCGGCTCGATCAAGTGCAGAGCGCAGCCGGTGTTGGCGGCGAGCCGGATCACATTGCCGGTGTTCGGCGGAATTTCGGGGTGAACCAGGACGATGTTAAACATGGGACGCGATTGTTGCGGGTGCAAGTGCGCAGCTCGGGCTCAGGTGCTCGCGTTCACAACGCACCGTGCCGCGGCGTGCGAGCGACCACCCACACATCGACCTCGCTTGCGCCCGCCTGCAGCAGCGTGCGTGCCGCTTCGGCCACGGTTGCGCCGGTGGTCATCACGTCGTCGACCAACGTGATGCGGCGGCCGCGCACCTCGGCCGATCGGCGCGGCTCGACCGCGAACGCGGCGCGAACGTTGCCCGCGCGTTCCTCGGGCGGCAACGCGAGTTGATGCGGGGTGTCGCGCAGGCGCAGCAGCAGCGTCGCATCGACCGCGCAATCGAGCGCGCGGCCGAGGCGCTTGGCGAGCTCCCAGGCCTGGTTGTAGCCCCGCTCGCGCCAGCGCGCATCGCTGAGCGGGATCGGCAGCAGCAGTTGCGGCGGCGCCCATGCGGCCTGAGTGCTGGCAGCGAGCATGCGGGCGACCAGCGCCGGTGTGAGGTCGAGCGCCGAATGAAACTTGAACTGGGTGATCAGACCGTCCCACGGGTGTTCATAGTCGACTGCGGCAACCGTGCGCGCGAACGGCGGTGGCTCGATCAGGCAGGCGCCGCAAATGTCGGTTGCCGCCGGAACCTGCAGCGCGCAACGCCTGCAGCGCGGTCGCGGTTCGGCAAAGCGCGTGATGCACGCCTGGCAGACCCGGTACGCGCCCCAGCCGTGGCACACCGCGCAAAGGCTGGGCACCCGGATCGCAGTGGCCGCGGCGTGGAGAAGTCGGGGGAATCGCACCGCTCAATATACTGGCCAGCATGCCGACTGCGTCATCTGACAACCGCGCTGACAACCGCGCTGACAACCGCGCCGACAAGCACGCCAACACCGCTGCTCGCCGACTCGACCCGGTGGCCGTCGAAGCAGCGCTGCGCCGCCTCGCGCGTGCGCCGACGGAGCCTTGGCTGCACGGCGAAGTGGCGAAGCGCATGGCCGAGAAGCTCTCGCTGATTTTGTTGAAGCCCGAGCGTGTGGTTGACTGGTGGAGCGCGCTGGGCGCCGGTGGTGCGCTGCTTGCCGAGGCTTACCCAAAAGCACGGCAGCTGCGCGTCGAGCCCGATGCGACCTGGGCCGCGCGCAGCCGCCTCGACGCGCGGCGGCCGTGGTGGCATGCGACGCGCTGGGTTGGCCCGGTGCCCGAGGTCGCATGCGAAGCCGACGACATCGCGCCAGGTGCAGGCCTGGTGTGGGCCAACATGATGCTGCACGCAGTGGTTGACCCGGTCTTCTTGATCGAGCGTTGGCACGGGCTGCTGCAGGTCGACGGCTTCGTGATGTTTTCGTGCCTCGGCCCCGGCACCTTGCGCGAGCTGCGTTCGCTGTATGCCGATGCGGGCTGGCCTTCGCCGACACCCGGTTTCATCGACATGCACGACCTCGGCGACATGCTGGTGCAGGCGGGCTTTGCCGACCCGGTGATAGATCAGGAGACTTTGACCCTGCGCTGGCCGAACGCCAAGGCGCTGCTTGCCGAATTGCGCACGCTTGGCGGCAACACCGCGCCCGACCGAATGGCCGGATTGCGAACGCCACGCTGGCGTGTGCGGCTCGAGTCCGCC
>JAYUWC010000082.1:0-6704 GCA_043753755.1 Rhizobacter sp. | reverse complement strand
CGCGGGGCGCGCCATCCTGTCACCCGACCCGCTCGGCGCGATAGCCCTGCGTCCGCATTGCTTCGAGGATCTGTTCGATGTGCGCCACCCCGCGGGTCTGCACCACCACCTCGATCTGCGCCCGCTCGACCGAAAGCGAGGTGAACGCACGCTGGTGCTGCACCTCGTCGATGTTGGCGCCGAGCTGACCGAGCAGCGTTGCCACCGTAGCCAACGCGCCAGGCACGTCGCGCACGTCGAACCGCAGACGCGCGAGCCGACCCGACTTGACCATGCCGCGTTCGATGATCTCGGCCAACACCAACGGTTCGATGTTGCCGCCGCACAAAATCAGGCCCACCTTGCGACCTCTGAATCGACCGCCGTGTTTCATCAGCGCCGCGAGGCCGACAGCGCCCGCGCCCTCGACCACTGTCTTTTCGATCTCGAGCAGCATCAGGATCGCTTGCTCGATGTCGTCTTCGCTGACCAAGACGATGTCATCGACCCGCTGCCGGATCAGCGGCAAGGTCAGCGCACCGGGCGACTTGACGGCGATGCCATCGGCGATGGTGGCTTGCGCGCTCTCGCGCGGCTCGCCGTGTTTGGCGCTCCACGCGGCGGGGAAGCGCTCGGTCTGCACGCCGACCACCTCGATGCCCGGCCGCAGCGCACGCGCCGCGGTTGCCACGCCGGCGATCAACCCGCCGCCGCCGATGGCCACCACCAGCGTGTCGATCGACGGCTGCTGCGCCAGCATCTCGATACCGATCGTGCCCTGCCCCGCCATCACCGCGAGGTCGTCGTATGGGTGGACCAGCGTGAGGCCGCGCTCGCGCGCGAGGCTCAAGCCGTAAGCGCGTGCGTCGTCGAAGGTGTCGCCTTCGAGCAGCACGGTCGCGCCGAAGCCGCGAGTGCGCGCGACCTTCACCGCCGGCGCGAAACGTGGCATCACGATCGTCGCCGGAATGCCCATGCGCTCGGCGTGATACGCCACGCCCTGCGCGTGGTTGCCGGCCGAGACCGCGAGCACGCCGCTCGCCCGCTCGGCGGCCGAGAGTTGCGCCATTTTGTTGAGCGCGCCACGTTCTTTGAACGACGCGGTGAACTGCAGATTCTCGAACTTGAGAAAGACCTCGCAGCCCGTCAGCGCCGACAAGGTGCGCGAGGGCATGCAAGGCGTGTCGACCAGCTCGCCGCGCAGGCGCTCGGCAGCGGCCCGGATGTCGGCAAAGGTCAGCGGATCGACATCGTCCCTCATGCCGCAATTGTCGCGCGCATGTCCGCGATTTCGGTGGTCAGCGTGGCTTCGTCATTGCCTTACCGCACCCGGCACACCTTCAACATGTTGGTGCCGCCCGGGTGACCCATCGGTTCACCACAGGTGATGGCGTAGGTGTCACCGGGGTTCAGCACCCCGCTGGCGATCAGCAACGCCTCGGCCTGCGCCAGGGCTTCGTCGCGGTCGGCGAAGTTGGGCATCAACATCGGCGTGACGTTGCGGTAGAGCGCCATGCGACGCTGGCTGCGCACCTGCGAGGTCAGGCCGTAGATCGGTACGTGAATGCGGTGCCGGCTCATCCAGAGCGTGGTCGAGCCCGATTCGGTCAGTGCCAGGATCGCCTTGCAGCCGAGGTGGTAGGCGGTGAAGAGCGCGCCCATTGCGATCGACTGGTCGATGCGTGCGAAGGTCTTGTTTTTGAACGTGGCGTCCAGCGCGATCTCTTCGGCGTTTTCGGCCTCGACGCAGATGCTCGCCATCATCTCGATGGTCTCGACCGGGTACTTGCCGGCTGCTGTTTCGGCACTCAGCATCACGGCGTCGGTGCCGTCGAGCACGGCGTTGGCCACGTCGCTGACCTCGGCGCGTGTCGGCACCGGGTTGACGATCATCGACTCCATCATCTGGGTCGCGGTGATGACGACGCGGTCCATCTCGCGGGCCATCTTGATCATGCGTTTTTGCAGCGCCGGTACCGCCGCGTTGCCGACCTCGACCGCCAGATCACCACGCGCGACCATGATGCCGTCGCTCGCTTTCAAGATCTGGTCGAGCACCGGAATAGCCTCGCTGCGCTCGATCTTCGCGATCATCTGCGGCTTGTGCTTCCAGGGCTCGCCGGCCACGTTGGCCAGCTGACGCGCCATCTCCATGTCGGTCGCGGTTTTCGGGAAACTCACGGCCAGGTATTCGCACTGAAAGCTCATCGCGGTCTTGATGTCTTCCATGTCTTTCGACGTGAGGGCGGGCGCCGTCAGGCCGCCGCCGGCCTTGTTGATGCCCTTGTTGTTCGAGAGCTCGCCGCCGACGACGACCGTGGTGTGCACCTCTTCGCCGCGCACCGCGTCGACCACCAGCTTGAGCAGGCCGTCGTTGAGCAGCAGGATGTCACCGGCCCGCAAGTCGCGCGGCAGCTCTTTGTAGTCGAGGCCGACGCGCTGGTTGTTGCCGAGGCCGGTCAGGCTGCCGTCGAGGATGAACGGTTGCCCGACCTCGAGCATCGTCTTGTCGCCCTCGAACTTGCCGACGCGAATCTTCGGGCCTTGCAGGTCGGCCATGATCGCGACCTCTTTGCCGCAACGCTTGGCGATCTCGCGAACCATCATGGCGCGGTCGATGTGGTCTTGCGCCTTGCCGTGAGAGAAGTTCATCCGAACCACGTCGACCCCGGCTCGCACCATGCGCTCCAGTACTTCGGGTGAATTGGACGCGGGGCCGAGCGTGGCGACGATCTTGGTGGCGCGGGGCATGCAGTCTCCAGTGATTTGTTGTGGGCGGGATTATCCAAGCGCGGCGTCGGTTACCGCAGGGTTACGCCAAGCGTCGGGTGCTCACCCGGCCGCGCGCTTCTGCAAGATTTCGAACGCCGGCAGTGTCTTGCCTTCGAGCACTTCGAGAAACGCGCCGCCGCCAGTCGAGATGTAGCCGACGTCCTTCTCGATGCCGTACTTGGCAATGGCGGCCAGCGTGTCACCGCCGCCGGCGATGCTGAAGGCCGGCGAGGCCGCGATGGCGCGCGCGATCGACTCGGTGCCACCGGCAAAGGCATCGAACTCGAACACGCCGACCGGACCGTTCCAGACGATGGTGCCGGCCTTCATTAGTTGCGCAGCGAGTGCCTTCGCGGTCTCGGGGCCGATGTCGAGAATCAGGTCGTCGGCCTCGACTTCGGTGGCGCGCTTCACGGTGGCTTTCGCATCGGCCTTGAAGTCTTTGGCGGTCACCACGTCGGTCGGGATCGGCACCGCCGCGCCGCGCTCGTTCATTGCCGCGATCACGGCCTTGGCTTCGCCGACCAGGCTCGCTTCGGCCAGGCTCTTGCCGATGGGCAAACCGGCCGCGAGCATGAAGGTGTTGGCAATGCCGCCGCCGACGATCAGCTGATCGACCTTGCCGGCCAGCGCCTGCAGTATCGACAGCTTGGTCGAGACTTTGCTGCCCGCCACGATCGCGACCAGCGGACGCTTCGGATTCGCAAGCGCCTGGGTGACCGCATCGATCTCGGCGGCGAGCAAGGGGCCTGCGCATGCAATATTCGCGAATTGCGCGATGCCGTAGGTCGAGGCTTCGGCGCGGTGGGCGGTGCCGAAGGCGTCGTGGACGAAGATGTCGCAGAGCGCGGCCATCTTCTTCGCCAGCACCTCGTCGTTTTTCTTCTCGCCTTTGTTGACGCGGCAGTTCTCGAGCATTACGAGCTGGCCGGGCTTCACGTCGACGCCATCGACCCAGTTCGCGACGACCGGGATCTCGCGACCCATCAGCTCGCCCATGCGCGTGGCAACCGGTGCCAGCGAGTCTGCGGGCTTGAACTCGCCCTCGGTCGGCCGGCCGAGGTGAGAGGTCACCATCACCGCGGCACCGGCCTTCAGCGCCATCTCGAGACACGGGATCGACGCGCGGATGCGGGTGTCTTCGGTGATGTGACCAGCGCCGTCTTGCGGCACGTTCAGGTCGGCGCGAATGAACACGCGTTTGCCGGCAACTCGGCCTTGCGCGATCAGGTCTTCGAAGCGTAGAACGTTCATGGTCGTGGCGGTGAAGTTGGAGGATTGCAGGAGTTCACCAGCCCAGGCCGGTGCGCAGCGCCACCAGCACCAGCGTGCCAGTGACGATGGTGCCGAGGATGCCACGGCGCCAGAAGAAGTAGCCCGTTGCGGCCAGCGTGCTCCAGAGCCGCGCGTCTTTGAAGGTCGCGATCAGGTGGCCTTGCGTGGTGACGATCTCGGGCGCCACCACCGCTTCGAGCGCGGCCAGCGGCGCATAACGCAGGCCCTGCTTCAGCCAGGCCGGCATCGGCACTTCGCGCTCGGGATAGAGAAAAAAGCCACGGGCCGCGACCGTGATGACCGCCAGGCCGAGGATCGCAACGACCGCTTGCCAGGTGTTCATGGCTTGCTCATGTTTTGTCTTCGACCGGGCGCACGCGGAGCGGGGTCGCGTGGTCCATCAAGAGTCCGACCGCCATGGCCGCGGCGATCGCGACGACCACGTTGAGCTTGAGCGGCAATGCGGCCGTGACGACCGCCGCGGCACCAGCCACGCCGGCAGCCACCCAGCTGGGCCGGTCGGTCAGCAACGAGTACATCAAACCGAGCAGCGCGAGGATGCCGGCAAAGCCGAAGCCCCATTCGGTCGGGATCACGTCGGCAAGCAGCAGCCCGGCCAGTGTCGGCAGCTGCCACGACGGCCAGTTGGTCGCCACGCCACCCCAGAAATACGGCTCCTGCTCGGGCGCCGGCTTCGGCTCGGGAAAGCGCGCCATGAAGACGACATAGTTCAGGTCGGCCGTAAAGTAGCCGCGCAACATGCGCTGCCATCTCGGCAAGTGGGCCCAGTACGGTCGCCACTGCGCGCTGAAGACCACAAAGCGCAGGTTCACGCAGAGCGCGATCGCCCAGACCATCCAGATCGGCGCGTTCGAGACGATCAGCGGCAAGGCTGCGAGTTGCGCGCTGCCCGCGAACACCAGCAGCGACATCAAGATCGACAAGGGCAGCGGCAGCCCGCTCTTGGCCATCGCCACGCCGGTCACCAGCCCCCAGGCCGCGATGCCGAGCGAGACGCCGACCATGTCGCGCGAGCCGCGGGCAAATTCGGGGTGGCGCCAGATCGGGCGCCGCAAGACATCATTCATCGGCGCGATTGTCTTATGGCCACCGACAGCGCGCCCCGCTGACTGCACGCGTCCGACCCCTGCGGCCGGGCGCTGTCGAGCGCTACTTTTTCGTGACCCGGCCGCTGCCGGCGATCGATGATTTGACCGTGGCTTCGCCGCTGTACTTGACATCGCCCGAGCCGGCGATCGTCACGCTCAGGGTCTTGCGGGCGTTGACATTGGCATCGCCACTGCCGGCGATGCTGACGCTGACCTCATCGACCTCGAGCGCGTGCGCGTCGACATCGCCGCTGCCCGCGATCAAAATGCCGAGCTTGGCCGAGCGGCCGGCGAGCACCACGTCGCCGCTGCCCGAAACCTTGGTCGACACTTCGGCGGCGGTCAATTGTTTGAGCCGCACATCACCCGACCCGGCGACAGTGACGGCCAGTTTTTCGACCTTCAGCGAATCACTTTGCACATCGCCCGAGCCGGCGATCGAGATCGCCTGCAGAGTCTGCAAATCGACGGTCACGGCCAGCGCGTGGCGGGTCGAGATGTTCACGCCTTTCTTCACGCCGAGCTCCAGCGTCGGCACGCCGCCACGGTCGACGACGCGGGCTTCGATCAACGGCAGCAGGTTGTCGTCGGCACGCAGCTCGAGGCCCTCGCGCGTGCCTTGACGCAGCGTAACGTTCATCTGCGAACTCAGCGCAACCGCCTGGAAACCTTCGACCTTGCGCGTCTCGGTCGCGACCTTGTCTGAGCCAACAACGCGCTGCGAGCTGCCCCACGACCAGTTGATGCTGCCGCCGCCTTCGTCGGCGTGGGCGGGCGTGCTGAATGCCGCCGCAAGCGTCGCTGTCAGTGCGGCAGCAAGCAACGAGGCGGCCGATCGGCGCGGGGGTGAAAGGGTGAAAGTGGCGACGTGCATGTTGGCTCCGGTCTGAACAGAAGCCTTGACTTTGCCTGCGACGCCTGGCTGCGTCACGTGCGGCGCGACGAAGTGCAGCCTCGTACGACGGGCGGCGCGTTACGAGTCTTGCGGCTTGGCGCGCTTGACCGACTCCGACTTGGGCGCCGGCTTTTCGGCCTCAGCCTCATCGACCTCGACCGCCGCCGGTTTTGCGCCCGCGACCTGAGTCGTCGCCTGCGGTGCGACCGGCTCGATCTTGTTCTCGCGCATGTAGTCGTTCATGTCGCGCCAACCGGCGAACACCGCAGCCTTGTCGGCCCTTTTGTTGAGCGCATAGCAGTCTTCGATCGCCCGGCCGGCATGGCGGCAGGCGCCACCGATCGCTTTGCCGTCGGCGTCACGTGCCGCCGCCACCTTCTCGGGCGACTCGATGCCGAGCGCGCCGCTCAGCATGTCGCAGCCTGCCAGCAGGCTGCTGGCAAAGACGATGAGAGCGATGAGAGCGCGGTAGGGCATGGCGTGGGCGAGGTTCTGCCCGGTTTATCGGCTGGCATCGGGCCGACTTGAGGGCGCGTGCCGCTCGACCCGCTTCGTCACCTCGCTGCACTCCACTCGACGCGCACCCGCGCCGGTGTGCGTTGCAGACGGATCGCATCGGCCGGCCCGGGCACCGCAGCACCGTCGACCCAGGCGCGCGCGTCGGCCGGCCACGG
>JAYUWC010000081.1:0-2153 GCA_043753755.1 Rhizobacter sp. | reverse complement strand
CGCGCCGCGAATGCGAGGGCTTGATCCTCGGCGGGCACGTGACGCTCGCGGGCCAAGTTTGCGACGACCCGTTCCACGAGGTCGAACCTGCGGCGCTCACCTTCGGCGTGCGCGGCGAAGCCTGGCCGTACCGCGCGAAAGCGCTGGTGCTGCTGCACAAGCCGGCCGGCTACGAGTGCTCGCAAAAGCCCAAGCATCACCCGAGCGTGATGAGTTTGCTGCCGCTGCCGCTGCGCGTGCGCGGCCTGCAGCCGGTCGGCCGGCTCGACGAAGACACGACCGGGCTCTTGCTGATGACCGACGACGGCGCGCTGATCCACCGCCTCACTTCGCCGAAAAAGCATGTGCCGAAGGTCTACGAGATCGGCACGATCGACCCGGTCACGCCGCAGCAGATCGACGAGCTGCTGCGTGGCGTGGTGCTGCACGACGACCCGCTGCCGGTGCGCGCCGCAGCCGCCGAGCAGACCGGCGATCACGCGCTGCGCATGACCCTGCTCGAAGGCAAGTACCACCAGGTCAAGCGCATGGTCGCCGCGACAGGCAACACGGTCGACACGCTGCACCGCAGCTCGTACGGCGCGCTCGCGTTGCCGGCCGACTTGGCACCGGGCGCCTGGCGTTGGCTGGCCGGGCCGGCGGTGCTGTTCGGCGCTTGACAGGCGGTGGTAGCGCCAGACCGGGCCGCGCCACTGTTCCATCGTGAGACACGTCGGCGCGGCGCAATTCAGGCCGCGCCCGTTTGTAATTACGGGCTCACTGCAGGTGTCCGGCGACTGCGCTTGCGTGCCGTGCCGGATCAGGGATGCCCCTAGGTTCCAGCCCCTCCCTGGCGCCATACCGTTGCGGCAGCTGTCTTGGCGCACAAGCATTCGCATGAGCCGTTCGAAGCAACAAAACGGAGACAGCATGAAGGCACCCCACATCGGCAAACTTGCATTGGCCTGCACCCTCGCGCTCGCTGCGGCCACCAGCGCGCAAGCGCAGACCGCCAAGGACCTCACCGACGACCAGGCCACGCCCGGCGACGTGTTGACGTACGGCATGGGCTACGCCAACCAGCGCTACAGCTCGCTCAAGACGATCAACAAGGGCAACGTCGACAAGCTCGTGCCGGTCTGGAACTACAGCCTTAACAATTCGCAAGGCCAGGAGTCTCAGCCGGTGATCTTCGACGGTGTGATGTTCGTGACGACGCACACCAGCACGGTCGCGGTCGACGCCCTCACCGGCCGGCAGCTCTGGAAACAGGAGCTCGAGTTCGCCTCCGACGTGTTCAAGATGGCGTGCTGCGGCCTGCTCAACCGCGGCGTCGCGATCCACAACGGCAAGGTCTACCGCACCACGCTCGACGCCCACGTGATCGCCTACGACGCCAAGACCGGCAAGCAACTCTGGAAGTCGAAGGCCGCCGACTACAAGCAAGGCCACGCGATGACGGCCGCGCCGCTGATTGCCAACGGCGTGCTGATGACCGGCATCGCCGGCGGCGAGTACGGCACGCGCGGTTTCATCGACGGCTGGGATCTCGAGACCGGCAAGAACCTCTGGCATTTCTTCACCACGGCCGCTCCCGGCGAAAAAGGTGGCGACACCTGGCCTGGCGACACCGCGATGAAAGGCGGCGCCCCCACCTGGCTGACCGGCGCCTACGACCCCGAGCTCGACCTCGTCTACTGGGGCACCGGCAACGGCGGCCCGTGGAACCCCGAGGCGCGCAAGGGCGACAACCTCTACGTCGACTCGGTGCTCGCGTTTCGCCCCAAGACCGGCGAGCTCGTCTGGCACTACCAGTTTTCGCCCAACGACCCGTTCGACTACGACGCCACCGAAGTCGGGATGCTGATCGACATGGAGATCGGCGGCGCCAAGCGCAAGGTGTTGGCGCAGGCCAACCGCAACGGCTTTTTCTATGTGCTCGACCGCGCCAACGGCAAGCTGCTGGCGGCCAACCCCTACGTCAAGGTCAACTGGGCCGACAAGATCGACATGGCGACAGGCCGGCCGGTGGAGTCGGCCGTGTTCAAGCGCGTGCGCGCCGGTGGCGACGAAGAGATATTCCCGTCGGTGCTGGGCGGCAAGAACTGGCAACCGATGTCGTGGAACCCCGCCACCAAACTGGCCTACGCGAACACGCTGAACATCAGCTGGCC
>JAYUWC010000080.1:0-2159 GCA_043753755.1 Rhizobacter sp. | reverse complement strand
AGCCCACGGTAGCTGTTGCTCGAGCGGCCGGCCGAGATGCCTTTGCTGATGATGGTGCTGCGCGTGTTCTTGCCCAGATGGATCATCTTGGTGCCGGTATCGGCCTGCTGCAGGTGATTGGTGACGGCGACCGAATAGAACTCGCCGACCGAGTTGTCGCCGCGCAAAATCACCGAAGGGTATTTCCAGGTGATGGCCGAACCGGTTTCGATCTGGGTCCAGGAGATGCGCGAGTTCACGCCCTTGGCCAGGCCGCGCTTGGTGACGAAGTTGTAGATGCCACCCACACCGTTCTCGTCGCCCGCATACCAGTTCTGCACGGTCGAGTACTTGATGTCAGCGTTGTCCAGCGCCACCAGCTCGACCACCGCCGCGTGCAGTTGGTTGGTACTGAACGCGGGTGCGGTGCAGCCCTCCAGATATGACACCGAGGCGCCCTCTTCGGCCACGATCAGCGTGCGTTCGAACTGGCCCGACTCCTCGGTGTTGATGCGGAAGTAGGTCGACAGATCCATCGGGCACTTCACGCCCTTGGGAATGAAGCAGAACGATCCGTCGGTGAACACGGCCGAGTTGAGTGCGGCGTAGTAGTTGTCCCCCGTGGGCACGACCGAGCCGAGGTACTTCTTCACCAGCTCGGGGTGCTCTTGCACCGCTTCAGACATCGAACAGAAGACGATGCCGACCTCGGCCAGCTTTTGTTTGTAGGTGGTGGCGACCGAGACGCTGTCGAAGATCACGTCCACCGCCACACCGGCCAGTGCCATGCGCTCGTGCAGAGGCACGCCGAGCTTCTCGAAGGTGCGCAAGAGCTCCGGGTCGACCTCGTCCATGCTTTGCAGCGTGGCTTTTTGCTTGGGCGCGGCGTAGTAGCTGATGGCCTGGAAATCGATCTTCGGGTGGTGCAGGTTGGGCCAGGCCGGCTCCTGCATCTTCAGCCAGGTGCGGTAAGCCCCGAGCCGGAATTCGAGCAACCACGCGGGCTCGTTTTTCTTGGCAGAGATCATGCGAATCGTGTCTTCACCGAGCCCCTTGGGCGCGACATCGGACGCGATGTCGGTGACGAAGCCGTACTTGTAAGGCCGGTTGACCAGCTGCTGCAGCACGGCGCTCATGAGGATGCACTCGGTTGAGGGTCGGGGGTGGTCGCAGCCACAGCGTCCACCGGCTTCTTCACATTGAAGCTCTCACCGCAGCCGCACTCGCTGTCGACATTCGGATTGTCGAACTTGAAGCGTTGCGAAAGGCCTTCGACGACGAAGTCGATGTGCGAGCCGTCGAGCACCAGCAAACTCTCGGCGTCGACCAGCAAGCGCGCGCCGTGCGACTCGAAGCTGTGTTCGCCGGGCCGCACCTCGTCCGCAAGCTCGAAGGTGTGGGCCAACCCGGTGCAGCCCACTTGTCTGATGCCGATGCGCAGCGCGATGCCCGAGCCGCGCTTGTCGAGTTGGCGCCGGATTTGCATTGCGGCTCGTTCTGTCAATGTAATGTTCATGTGGCAACCCCTTTTCTTCAAAGCGTACCCGCCGGAACCCCGGCAGAAAACTCGTGCGGCGCGCTGAACCCGTTGAAGTCGTCAGCGACTGAACACGTATGCCTACTGACCTGCATCGCGTCCACCGGCAAGACCTCATCGATCGAATGGATACCTGAGTAACTTAGTCAAGTATAGGCAGCCGTCGAGGTTCGCTTGGCTGGCGTTCCGTAAGGGCCGCGCAAGGCAAGGTCATTCACCTGTGTTCGGTCGGCGCCGGCGGTTGTTGACGCCGGCCGAAAATTGACCAGCAAAAGACGTCTACTTTTGCGATCCGCGCAGCCCATGGCAGCGCGGCACCAACGAGAACACGAACGACCTGCTGCGCCAATACTTCCAGCGGCCTCGCGTCATGTAGCCAAGCAAATCTCGATGCAGTCGCGATGCGACTCAACATGCCCCCGCAAAGCTCTTGGCTATCGAACGCTTGGCAACACACTCGCCAAAAATGTTGCGGCGATCGGTTGAATAGGCTCAATACGCAGCGAAGAGCTACCGCAAGAAGCTCAAGGCGTGCGGCATCACCGCGTCAATGAGCCGCAAGGGCGATTGCTGAGACAACGCGACGATGGAGTCGGTCTACGGCACCTAGAAGGTCGAGTGCGTCAACGACGTGCACTTCCAG
>JAYUWC010000079.1:0-6727 GCA_043753755.1 Rhizobacter sp. | reverse complement strand
GCGCGCATGATTTCGTAGGTGTCGCGCGCCTTCAGCACGCCGTCTTGATGGATACCTGAGGCATGCGCAAATGCGTTTGCACCGACGACGGCCTTGTTGGGTTGAACGACGAAGCCGGTGGTTTGCGACACCAACTTCGACGCCGGCACGATTTGGGTCGTATCGATACGCAACTCGAGGTTGAAGTAGTCACGGCGCGTCTTCACCGCCATGACCACTTCTTCAAGCGAGCAGTTGCCTGCGCGCTCACCCAATCCGTTGATCGTGCATTCGACCTGTCGCGCGCCTCCGATCATCACGCCGGCCAGCGAATTCGCGACGGCCATGCCCAGATCGTTGTGGCAATGAACCGACCAGACCGCCTTGTCGGAGTTTGGAATGCGCGTGCGCAGGTCGCGCAAAAACTCACCATAGAGTTCGGGAATGGCATAGCCCACGGTGTCGGGCACGTTGATGGTCGTCGCACCTTCGGCGATCACTGCCTCGAGTACACGGCACAAAAAATCAGGATCGGAGCGATAACCATCTTCGGGCGAGAACTCGACGTCACCCGAGAGGTTGCGCGCAAACTGGGTGGCGAGTCGCGCCTGCTCGAACACCTGATCGGGTGTCAAGCGCAGCTTCTTCTCCATGTGCAGCGCGCTGGTTGCAAGGAAGAGGTGGATCCGGGTCGAGTTGCCACCCGACAGCGCCTCGGCGGCGCGCGAAATATCGCGATCGTTAGCGCGGGCCAGCGAGCAAACGGTGCTGTCCTTGATGGCGTGGGCAATCGCCTTGACGCACTCGAAGTCACCATTCGACGAGGCCGCGAACCCGGCCTCGATTACGTCGACCTTCAGGCGCTCGAGTTGGCGGGCGATGCGCAGCTTTTCGTCTTTGGTCATTGAGGCGCCAGGCGACTGTTCGCCGTCGCGCAAGGTGGTGTCAAAAATGATGAGTTTGTCGGTCATAGTCTTTTCCGTTTGACGGTAAGTGGATCGCAGAAAGGTGAATCGCAGTTCGAAACCGGCAGCCTGATAAATGAAAAACGGCCCGTTGCAAGTTGCATACGGGCCGTTGAATCAGAACGCGTGGACGTGCGTGACTACCGAACCCGAGGTTCTCCCGGCAGTAGCAGCAGCGCAACGATCTTTACAAATTTCATGCAGCTGAATGTAGCACGCAAGTAGCGCTTCGCCTCAGCGGTGCAACCCGCGCTCATCGGGCTCATCCACCGAGGTTGCGATCACGCTGACCGGACGGCCCTTCATCCTCTTCCAAGTGTAGACACCGTATCCAGAAAGGCCGTACACCATGAACAGCCCGAACAGCGCGCCCGGTAGGTGAATGTTGATGACCGCGATGAAGAGCGCGATGGCAACGATCGCGATGAAAGGCACCGAGCGCTTGAAACTCACATCTTTGAAGCTGTAGAAAGGCACGTTGGTCACCATCGTCAAGCCCGCGTAAAGGGTCACGCCGAAGGTGGTCCACATCAGCCACGCGCCTTCGTTCCCGCCTTCGAAGCCCTGGTTGTCCATCAGCCAAATGAATCCCATCACCAGGGCGGCCGCGGCCGGGCTGGGCAGGCCTTGGAAGAAGCGCTTATCGACAACCGCCAGATTCGTGTTGAAGCGCGCCAACCGCAGCGCCGCGCACGAGCAATAGACAAAAGCTGCGATCCAGCCTGGCTTGCCGAGGCCCTTGAGCGCCCACTCATACGCGATCAACGCGGGGGCCGCACCGAACGAGACCATGTCGGAAAGGCTGTCCATCTGCTCCCCGAAGGTGCTCTGAGTGTTGGTCATGCGCGCGACACGCCCGTCGAGCGAGTCGAGCACCATTGCGCAAAAGATACCGTATGCCGACTGCTCGAATCGGCCGTTCATCGCCATTACAACGGCATAGAAACCACCGAAAAGCGCTGCAAGCGTGAAAAGATTAGGCAAGATGTAAATGCCCTTGCGACGCGGCCGCTGAAGGGGCTCCGCAACTTCGTCGTCATCGTCGATGGCGTTGTTCATGCGTCAAGGATAGCGCGCAGCACGTAAGCCATTGCCGCTGCGCGATGAACGCTGATCAAGGCCAAATCGATCAAGTGCGCGAGGCTGCGAGGCAAACCCCGCGGCCCTGAAGGTCACTGGCATTGACGGATTAGTTCTTCGACTGATCGACCAATCGGTTCTTCTTGATCCACGGCATCATCGCCCGGAGTTGCTCGCCGACCACCTCGATCGGGTGCTCGGCCGTGATCCGGCGTCGTGACATCAAGGTCGGTGCGCCAGCGCGATTCTCGACAATGAAGCTCTTGGCGTACTCACCGGTTTGGATGTCTTTGAGCACCTGCTTCATGACCTTCTTGGTTTCGTCGGTGATGATGCGCGGCCCAGTCACGTACTCGCCGTATTCGGCATTGTTCGAGATCGAATAGTTCATGTTGGCGATGCCGCCTTCGTAGATCAGGTCGACGATCAGCTTGAGCTCGTGCAGGCATTCGAAGTAGGCCATCTCTGGCGCGTAGCCGGCTTCGGTCAAGGTCTCGAATCCGGCCTTGATCAGTTCGACTGCGCCGCCGCACAGCACAGCCTGTTCTCCGAACAAATCAGTTTCAGTCTCTTCGCGGAAGTTGGTTTCGATCACACCGGCCTTGCCACCTCCGTTGGCCGCGGCGTAACTCAAAGCGAGGTCACGCGCCTTGCCGGTCTTGTCGGCATACACCGCGATCAAGTGCGGCACGCCGCCACCCTGGGCATAGGTCGAGCGCACGGTGTGGCCCGGTGCCTTGGGCGCAACCATCCAGACGTCGAGGTCAACGCGCGGCACAACTTGGCCGTAGTGCACATTAAAGCCATGCGCGAACGCCAGCGAAGCGCCCTGCTTCATGTTGGGCTCGACATCGTTCTTGTAGACCGAAGCAATTTGTTCGTCGGGCAGCAGCATCATCACGACGTCGGCCTGCTTGACCGACTCAGCCACCTCGGCAACTTTCAGCCCGGCTTTTTCTGCCTTGGCCCACGAAGGCCCGCCTCTGCGAACACCGACGGTGACCTTGACGCCGCTGTCATTCAAGTTTTGCGCATGGGCATGGCCCTGCGAGCCGTAGCCGATGATCGTGACGATCTTGCCCTTTATTAGGCTCAGATCGGCGTCTTTGTCGTAGTAAACCTTCATGTCGTCTCTCCTGTGGAATCAATGAATGCGTTGATGAGAATGGCGGGCGTGTCAGACGCGCAAGATGCGCTCGCCGCGACCGATCCCGCTGGTGCCGGTGCGTACGGTTTCGAGGATGGCGGCGCGGTCGATCGCGTCGAGGAAGGCGTCGATCTTGTTGGTGTCGCCGGTAAGTTCGATCGTGTAGCTCTTGTCGGTGACGTCGATGATTCGGCCGCGAAAAATATCGGCCATGCGCTTCATTTCTTCGCGTTCTTTGCCGACCGCGCGCACCTTGATGAGCATCAGTTCGCGTTCCGTAAACGCGCCCTCGGTCAGATCGACCACTTTCACGACCTCGATGAGCCGGTTCAGGTGCTTGGTGATTTGCTCGATGACTTCGTCCGAGCCCGCGGTGACGATTGTCATGCGCGAGAGGGAAGCATCTTCGGTCGTTGCAACCGTCAGGCTCTCGATGTTGTAGCCGCGTGCCGAGAACAGCGCGACAACTCTCGAGAGTGCTCCCGGCTCGTTCTCGAGCAGCAGGGCAATGATATGTTTCATGTGATTTGAGCGCGCTCTTCAGATCGGCGGCGGTAACCGCTCAACCCTTGGCCACGCTGCCTTCGTTAAGTGAAAGAACTCGATTCGTCGAAGTCGATCAACAGCTCCGGCGGCAGCTCGGGCGAAGCGCGGTAACGCCTTCTCCAACAACCACCTTCATTGCGTCACAGGTCTTCGGAGCCCAACAGCATTTCAGAGATGCCCTTGCCCGCCTGAACCATCGGCCAGACGTTCTCTGTCGGGTCGGTGCGGATGTCGAGAAACACGGTCCGGTCCTTCAGACGGATGGCCTCGCGCAGTGCGCCTTCGACGTCCGAAGGTTTCTCAACCAGCAGGCCCACATGGCCGTAGGCCTCGGCGAGCTTGACGAAGTCGGGCAGTGCGTCCATGTAGCTGTGCGAGTAGCGCCCACCGTAGTCAATCTGCTGCCACTGCCGCACCATGCCAAGATAGCGGTTGTTTAGCGAAACAATCTTGACCGCAGTTTTGTACTGCAAGCAGGTCGAAAGCTCCTGAATGCACATCTGAATCGAACCTTCGCCAGTGATGCAAAACACATCAGACTCGGGCTTGGCAAGCTTGATGCCCATCGCATAAGGCAAGCCGACGCCCATCGTGCCCAGCCCACCCGAGTTGATCCAACGGCGCGGCTGGTCGAAGCGGTAGTACTGGGCAGCCCACATCTGGTGTTGGCCGACATCAGAGGTGATGTAGGCGTCGCTGTCTTTCGTCAGTTCCCAGAGCGTTTGCACCACCTGCTGCGGCTTGATGACATCGCTGCTGCCTTTGAAGGCCAGGCAATCGCGCTTGCGCCACTCGTTGATCTGCTTCCACCAAGCAGTGATAGACGGCACATCAGGCTTGACCTGGGCTTCGCGCACCTGCGCAATCAGTTCTTGCAGCACGTCTTTGACGTCACCGACGATCGGAATGTCCACGCGTACGCGCTTGCTGATCGAAGAAGGATCGATGTCTACGTGGATGATCTTGCGCTCGACCGACGCGAAGTGCTTTGGGTTGCCAATGACCCGGTCATCGAAACGCGCGCCGACGGCGAGCAAGACATCGCAGTTCTGCATCGTCATGTTGGCTTCGTAGGTGCCGTGCATTCCGAGCATGCCGAGAAACTTGGGGTCACTAGCAGGCATCGCGCCCAAACCCATCAGCGTGTTGGTGACGGGGTAGCCGAGGAGATCAGCCAATTCGCGCAATTCAGCTGATGCGTTGCCGAGCACCACACCACCGCCGGTGTAGATATAGGGCCGCTTCGCACCCAGCAAGAGCGAGACTGCCTTGCGAATCTGGCCACTGTGGCCTTTTCGCACCGGGTTGTACGAGCGCATTTCGACCCGGTCCGGGTAGTAGAAAGCCGCCTTGGCCATCGACACGTCTTTCGGAATGTCGACCACGACTGGCCCAGGCCGCCCGGTACGTGCGATGTGGAACGCCTTCTTCAGCGTCACCGCCAAGTCGCGTACGTCTTTAACCAAAAAGTTGTGCTTGACGATAGGCCGTGTGATGCCGACGGTGTCGCACTCCTGGAACGCATCGAGGCCGATAGCGGGCGTAGGGACCTGGCCGGTGATGATCACCATCGGAATCGAGTCCATGTACGCGGTAGCGATGCCGGTGACGGCATTCGTAACGCCCGGGCCCGAGGTGACCAACGCCACCCCGACCTCGCCCGTGGCACGCGCATAGCCGTCTGCCGCGTGCACAGCGGCCTGCTCGTGTCGCACGAGCACGTGCTCGATCGTCTCTTGCTTGTAGAGCGCGTCGTAGATATACAAGACCGCGCCGCCGGGGTAGCCCCAGAGAAATTTGACGTTTTCGGCCTGGAGGCATTTGACGAGAATCTCGGAGCCGTTCGGCTCGATTTGAGGACGGGGCTGCACTAACGCAGCCCTCTTCATTTCAGGAGGAGACATGTCCATGTTCGGAAACCTTTGCGAATTTCTCTAACGAAAAACCATCGGTGCGCCTGCCCGCGTCCTTGTGGGACGGGTGTGGAGCCTGAAGGCCGAGCCGACCTGGCACCCCAGTCGGGCAACCAGTGCTCGACCAAACTGTCGTGCAACGGACGATTATGTCACTGCCTTGTTGCGCCGCTGCAGACGCAATGCGACTGCAAAGGTGCAGTGAGATAATCTAAATCTCTTCACGCAGAAGTCTCTCTTCCGGCAGCGCACGCTTTTGGCATCCGACAAAGAACTATCAGACTTTCTGAAGAGCGTCGAAAAGCGCGCCTTCAAGCGGGCGCTCTATGCGGTGCGTGACCAAGACGCCGCGCTTGACATCGTGCAAGACACGATGATTCGCCTTTCTGAAAAGTACGCCGATCGTCCAGCCGCAGAATTGCCGCTGCTGTTCCAGCGCATCCTGTCGAACGCCACGATGGATTGGTTTCGTCGGCAGAAAGTACGCAATGCCGTCGTCAAGAATTTTTCCGACTTTGAGTCGCCCGGCGGCGACGGCGATTTCGACATCCTCGAGACCCTCGAAGCTTTGGGCGGCTCGCTGGCCTCCGAGAGCGCGTCTGATTCGGTTTCTCGGGTGCAGATCCTGCTAGCCATTGAGGCGGAAGTTGAGCGTCTGCCCGGGCGTCAACGAGAAGCGTTCTTGCTGCGTTACTGGGAGGAACTTGACGTTGCCGAAACCGCCGCAGCTATGGGCTGCTCAGAAGGAAGCGTCAAGACCCATTGCTCGCGCGCCGTTCACGCGCTGTCCACTGCACTTAAGAAAAGGGGAATTTCGCTATGAACCCCACCATGCCCGACCCTTCACACCTGCCCACGCAAGCTGCCTTCGATGCCCTGCAAGCTCGTTTCGCATTGAAGCTGACAGCCAAGCTGAGCGAGCGCGCGAACGAGTTGGCCCCTGATCTCAACGAGCGCCTGCGTTTCGCCCGAGAAACCGCACTGGAACGTACACGAGCGGCGCGGCGCGCGGAGGCTGTATCAGTGGTGGGCTCTGGCACGCGGGGCCTGGCGCTTCTCGGACGACTCGGTGGCGGTTGGTGGCTCAAGGTAGCGTC
>JAYUWC010000078.1:0-2164 GCA_043753755.1 Rhizobacter sp. | reverse complement strand
GTGTCACCGACCGTCGCGCTGTGGAGCCTCGACGTGGCGCTGCCGGCCGAGCAGAAGGGCACGCACATGTCGCGCTTCGTGGCGTGGCTGGACGGGCTGGACAAGCCGCTAGACGCGCCCACGCTGCGCGCCGAACTGGCGCTGATGCTCGAAAAGCTGCACGCCACTGAAGGCGTGATCGACGCGCAGTTCCCGTTCTTCCTGCGCAAGCGCGCGCCGGTCACCGGCGTGCAGAGCCTGCTCGAGTACCAGGGCCGCTGGATCGCCGAGGCCCGCCGAGGCACGACGACGATCTGGGCCGAGGTGGTGGTGCCGGTGAAGTCGCTTTGCCCGTGCTCCAAAGAAATCTCCGACTACGGTGCGCACAACCAGCGCTCGCACGTAACGATCCGCGTCGAGCTGCTCGAGGCCATGCCCTGGAGCGAGTTGGTGCGTTTCGCCGAAGACTCGGCTTCGAGCGAGATATGGCCGATGCTCAAACGCGCCGACGAAAAGTGGGTCACGGAGCGGGCCTATGAGAACCCGAAGTTCGTCGAAGACCTGGTGCGTGATGTGGCGCTGCGGCTCAATGCCGACACGCGGGTCGGGCGCTATACGGTCGATGTCGAGAACTTCGAATCCATCCACGCGCACAGCGCGTTCGCCCGCATCGAGCGCTGAGGTATCCGAGCTGCAACCCCGAGGGTTGACCTCGGTTACCGCTGCGATTTGCCAGCATTTGGCGGCTGGTGCGTGCGCTCGCTGTTTCGAGACCTCGAACGCAACGCGTCTCTGAGCAGGTACTCGACCTGCGCGTTCGCACTGCGCAATTCGGCCGCGGCAAGTCGCTCGATCTCGGCCCACAGGGCAGGATCGATCCGCAACAGAAACGACTTTTTTTCGGGGCTGGCCACCGCGGCGTGCCTGGCTCGCAATCAGTTGTAGAGCGTGCCCGCGTTGACCACCGGCGTTGCATCGTGGTCGGAGCAGAGCACGACCAACAGGTTGCTCACCATTGCGGCCTTGCGTTCGTCGTCGAGGTGCAGCAAACCGCGCTCGGCCAGGCCGTTGAGCGCGAGCTCGACCATACCGACAGCGCCTTGCACGATCTTGCTTCGCGCCGCGATGATCGCCTCGGCCTGCTGGCGCCGCAGCATCGTGCCGGCGATCTCGGGCGCATAAGCCAGATGCGTGAGCTTGGCGTCGACCACGACGATGCCGGCTAGCGCGAAGCGTGCCTGCAGCTCGTCGCGCAAGGCCTTTGCAACCTCTTCGGTGCCCGACCGCAGCGTGACTTCGCGTGCCGCATCGGGTGCGGGCTCGTCGAGGTTGTCGTAGCCAAAGCTCAGTGCCAAATGGCGCACCGCCGACTCGGCTTGAGTCAGCACATAGGTTTCGAAGTTGTCGACGTCGAAGGTGGCTTGTGCCGTGTCTTCGACGCGCCAGACGATGGCCGCGGCAATCTCGATCGGGTTGCCGCGAAGGTCGTTCACCTTCAGCTTGTCGCTATTGAAGTTGCGCGCCCGGACCGAGACGTTTTTCTTGACGTAGAACGGATTTGCCCAGCGCAGACCGTCGCCACGGTCGGTGCCCCGGTAGCTGCCGAACAGCATCAACAACGCGGCCTGGTTCGGCTGCAACATGTAAAGGCCGGCGAAGCACCAGACCGCCACCAGCACGCCGAGCACGAGAGCGGCGAGGGTCGTTGGTGCGGGCCGCATCAGCAGCAATGCCCCAGGCGCGAGCACCGCGATCACGCCGAAGATCGCGTACGCGAAACCGTTGCGCGATGCAGCAACGCGTTCGAGTGATGCCTTCTTTTCCATGACCAAATCCTTCAAGAGTGACAACTTCGAAACCGCTGCGACCGCGCTCGGTCGACACTTTTCAAAGTGATATCACTTTAGTATCTAGTCGTCAGCTTTGTCAAGGCGCGTTTTCGAAACTCAACCCGAGCCGCGCCGGGTCACCGCGGCCAGGTCTGAGGATCACCGGCGGCTCGCTTGTCAGGTCGATCACGGTGGTCGGCTGCATCGGGCAGGCGCCGGCGTCGACGACCGCCTGGATCAGCTTCTGGAAGTGATCGCGAATAGCGTGCGGCTCGTTCATCGGGTCGCTTTCGCCCGGGGCGATCAACGTGGTTGCGAGCAGTGGCTGGCCGAGTTGCTCTAGCAGCGCCTGCGTG
>JAYUWC010000077.1:0-6734 GCA_043753755.1 Rhizobacter sp. | reverse complement strand
CGCGGTCTTGTCGGCGGCTTGCGCGTCGATGAACTGCGGCAGCAGCGCGAGGAAGAAGAGCGCGATCTTCGGGTTCAGCACGTTGGTCAGCAGGCCCTGGCGAAACAAGGCCCAGTGGCCCGCAAACGCGCTGCGCATTGATTCGGCCGGCGCGCTCGCATCGAGCGGCGCGTTGGCGCGCAGTGCACCGCGCAGCATCCCGAACGCGATCCAGATCAGGTACGCCGCACCGATGACCTTGACCACGGTGAACGCTGCGGCCGATGCGGCCAGCAACGCGGCCAGGCCGAACGCCGCCGCGAGCGTGTGCACGACACAGCCGGCGCTGATGCCCGCCGCCGTGACAAGGCCGGCGCGCACGCCGTGCTGCAGCGTGCGGCTCGCGGTCAACATCATGTCGACACCCGGCGTGGCGTTGAGCACGAACACGGTCACCACGAAGAGCCAGAGGTCGTGCACGCCGGTGTTCATCAAACTCACACGAGTTCGAGTGCGAGCGCCGTCGCTTCACCGCCGCCGATGCAGAGCGCGGCCACGCCTTTCTTGAGCCCGCGCTGGCGCAACGCACCCAGCAACGTGACCACGATGCGCGCGCCGCTCGCGCCGATCGGGTGGCCGAGCGCCACCGCGCCGCCGTGCACGTTGACGATCTCGTGCGGCAGCTGGAATTCGCTCATCGCTGCGAGCGTGACGGCAGCGAAGGCTTCGTTCACCTCCCAGAGGTCGACGTCTTTCGCGGTCCACCCGGTCTTCTTCAAGACCTTCTCGATCGCCCCGATCGGCGCGGTCGTGAACCAGTTGGGCGCGTGCGCGTGCACCGCGTGGGCGCGGATGCGGGCGAGCGGCTCGACGCCCAGCCGCTTCGCGGTGCTCTCGCGCATCAGCACCAGCGCGGCGGCGCCGTCGGAGATGCTCGACGAAGTGGCCGCGGTGATCGCGCCGTCTTTTTTGAACGCGGGCTTGAGCCCGGGGATCTTGTCGAGCTTGGCCTTGAAGGGCTGCTCGTCGAACTCGATCACCGTGTCGCCGGCTTTGCCGGGCACCGTGACCGGCGCCATCTCCCAGGCAAAGCTGCCGTCTTCGTTAGCCTTTTTGCTGCGCTCGGTCGATGCAACGGCGAATTGGTCCATCTGCTCGCGGCTGAACTTGTATTTGTCGACGCACGCTTCGGCGAAGACACCCATCGCCTTGCCCGAGCCGTTCGGCAGCTTCTCGTAGGCGTCTTCGAGACCGTCGATCGCCATGTGGTCGGCGAGCGCGGCCATGCCGTACTTCACGCCCTTGCGCATCGCTGTCAGGTGCGGCGCGTTGGTCATGCTTTCCATGCCGCCGGCAACGATCACGTCGGCCGATTCGCTGCGCAGCATGTCGTGGCCGAACATCATGGCCCGCATGCCGGAGCCGCACATCTTCGAGAGCGTGACCGCGCCGACCGACTGCGGCAGCCCCGCGCCCAACGCGGCCTGCCGCGCCGGCGCTTGGCCCTGACCGGCCATCAGGCAGTTGCCCATCAGCACTTCATCGACGGCCTCGCCGGTGATGCCGGCGCGAGCGACAGCCGCCCTGATCGCAACGGCGCCGAGCTGGTGCGCGGCGAGCGCCGAGAAGTCACCCAGCAAGCCGCCGATCGGCGTGCGGGCAGCAGAGACGATGACGATCGGGTCGCTCATGGCGGGCTCCTGAAATCGAGGGGTTCAAACGGCAGCGGGTGGGGCCCGATGCTGGAAGCGCTTGTGCGCGTCGTAGGGAAAGACATCATGCACATAACCGGCCTGAATGCGCTCTTTGTGGCCTTGCCAGAAGGCGGCATCGAGCAGGTCGGCGTGGTGCTTCATGAAGACGCTTTTGACGACCGGGTTGCCGAGCAAGAACGGCCCGAAGGTCTCGGGGAACACATCGCGTGGGCCGACCCGGTACCAGACCTCGCCCGACATTTCTTCTTCTTCGTTGCGCGGCTCGGGCACCTTGCGAAACTGGCAGTCGGTCAGGTATTCGATCTCGTCGTAGTCGTAGAAAACGACCTTGCCGTGGCGGGTGACGCCGAAGTTCTTCCAGAGCATGTCGCCCGGGAATATATTGGCGCGCACCAGGTCTTTGATCGCATTGCCGTACTCGATCACCGCCGACTCGATCTGCGCCGGAGTGGCCTCGCTCAGGTAGATGTTGAGCGGGATCATGCGGCGCTCGATGTAGACGTGCTGGATGACCAGCGCTTCGCCGTCGATCTCGAGCAGGCTGGGGCAGAAGTGCTGCAGCTCGGCGACCAGCTCGTCGTCGAAGCGCTCGCGCGGAAAAGCAACGTTGCTGTACTCGAGCGTGTCGGCCATGCGCCCGACACGGTCGTGCTGCTTCACCAGCAAATACTTGCTCTTGATGAGCTCACGCGTCGTTTCTTTTTGCTCGGGATAGAAGTCTTTGATGACCTTGAACACATACGGAAAGCTCGGCAGATCGAACACCAGCATCACCATGCCCTTGATCCCGGGCGCGATGCGAAAGCGGTCGCTGGAGTGCTTGAGGTGGTACAAAAAATCGCGGTAGAACGCGTTCTTGCCCTGCTTGGCCAAGCCGAGCGCGTTGTAGATCTCGCTGCGCGGTTTGCGCGGCATCAGCGAGCGCAAAAACTGCACGTAGGCCGAGGGCACTTCCATCGTCACCATGAAGTAGGCGCGGGCGAAGCTGAAGAGCAGCAACAAGTCGTCTTCACCGAACAGCACGGTGTCGATCACAAGGGCGCCGTCGCCCTCTTCGTCGTGAAGGATCGGCAGCGCGAACGGCGTCTCGTTGAAGCCGTTGATGATCTTGCCGACCACATACGCGCCCTTGTTGCGAAAGAAGAGCGAGCTCAGCACCTGCACCTGAAAGTTGGCCCGCATCCGAAAGTCGCCGAGCCGGGCATCGACCGCCGCATGCACCGCGTCGATGTCGCGCGCCAGGTCGACGAACGGGCACTCGAGTTGAAAGTTGTCGACGATGCGCAGCCAGGTCTCGCGCAGGGTCGCCGGGGTCGGGTAGTAGGCGCGGTAGGTCGGCAGCGCGGCCGGCTCGTCGTTCTCGATGTAGTCGGTCGAGACCGCGGGCCGCACGAAGATGAAGTCGTTGTTGAAGTAGCTGCGGTGCAGGATCTTGGTCGTCACCGAATTGAAGAAGGTCTCGGCCAGCTCGGGCTGCAGGTGGCCGGTGAGCAGGCCGATGTAGTGCAGCTTGACCTGCTGCCACACGTCTTTCGGCAGCTCGCTCGCCGCGAACTCGCGCTGCAGCCGCTCGGTGGCTTCGTCGACCCGCAAATCGTAGAACTCGATGCGCTCGCGTTGGGCGCGCTGCTGGCCGTGCCAGTCGGCTGTCTCGAAGCGGCGCTTGGCGTCGGCGCTGGCCTTGCGAAACAGCAGGTAGTGGCGGTCGAAACCGTCGAGCATCGCCTGAGCGATGTCGAACGCCCGCGGGTCGTCGAGCGCCGCCGGGAAGCTCGACAGCGCTCTCACGTCAGCAAAAAAGTCGCGGTGGCACGCGACAACACGCGTTCGGAGTCGGCGAGCGAGCCCATCACCGAATCGGTCTTGCTCGCATGCCGCGCGTGCAGCAGGTCGATCGCTTCGGTGAACGCGTCCGCCATCGCGGCTGCGTTCGCGACCGTCATCTTCAGGTCGCGCAGCAGGCCGTTGTGCAGGCCGTAGAACCAGCCGTGCACGACCAGCTCTTGCCCGCGGGCCCAGGCGTCTTGCACGACCGTGGTCTGGCAAACGTTGCGCGCCTGCTCGATCACGTTGAGCTCACCGAGCGCGTCGACCTGTTCGGCCGGCGGCAGCGAGTCGAGCCACTCCTGGTGGCGGTTGCGCACGTCTTGCACATGGCGGATCCAGTTGTCGGCCAGGCCGATGCGCGCGTCGCTCAGGGCCGCCCTGACACCACCGCAACGCGAATGGCCGACGACGAGGATGTGCTTGACCTTGAGCATGTCGGTCGCGAACTGGATCACCGATAGACAGTTGAGGTCGGAGTGCACCACCACGTTGCCCACGTTGCGGTGCACGAACAGCTCACCCGGAAGAAGATCGACCAGGTCGTTGGCCGGCACGCGGCTGTCGGCGCAACCGATCCAGAGGTACTGCGGTGCCTGCTGCTGCAGCAAGCCGGTAAAGAAGCCGGGGCTGCGCTCCTCGGTCTTGGCCGCCCAGAGGCGGTTGCTGTCGAGAAGCTCTTGAAGCTGGGTGGTCATGGTGCGTTGCGCTCGTTTTCGACGAGTGTACGCAGGGGCATCCACGGTGATGGTTCAGGCTTTGCAAGCCAACTCGGTGCACCCCAGGTCGGCTTGTCACCGACCTCGATGACGTGCCCATTGGGGCGCTTCGACGCACCCGCGAGCGCACCCGTTAATGCACCCGCGAACGCACCCGTCAACGCGCCGCTCAGCGCACCAGCGGTCGCACGCTCGTGAAGCCACCGTCAACGGCAATCACCTGGCCGGTGATGCGCGCGGCGCCGTCGGACAGCAGCCATGCGATCGTGTCGGCGACCTGCACCGCGGTCTGCACGCCGCCGAGGGGGTACTGCTTGCCGGCGCCTTCGCGCATCGCGTCGGCGCGCAGCATTGCGGCGGTCATCGGCGTTTCGGTCATGC
The DNA here is from genome assembly GCA_043753755.1 of Rhizobacter sp. Taxonomy (GTDB): domain Bacteria; phylum Pseudomonadota; class Gammaproteobacteria; order Burkholderiales; family Burkholderiaceae_C; genus LMDS01. The sequence continues at coordinate 2,116 of JAYUWC010000077.1, read as the reverse complement.
CCGGCGCCACCGCGTTGACGCGCAGCCCGAGCGGCGCGTAGGTGGCCGCGGCGCTGCGGGCCAGGGCCTCGATGCCGCCCTTGGCCGCGGCGATCGCTTCGTGGTTGGCCACGCCGATGCGCGCGACCACGCTCGAGACCAGCACGGCTGCACCGCCGCTCTGGCCGGCGCTCTGGCCGGCGCTTTGGCCGACATTACTACCGCCGCCGCGCACGCCCTCGATCCAGGCCTGCAACATGAAAAGCGCGCTGTCGAGGTTGACGCGCATGACCTCGCGCAACTGCGCTGGCGTGTTGCGGTGCAAGGGCGCGATCAGCGTCGAGCCGACGCAGTGCGCGAGCAGCGCCGGTGCGTCGCCGAGTTGCTCGCGGCAGCCGGCGATGGCAGCCGCGGCGCCTTCGGGCGTGGTGGTGTCGGCGACGATGTGCGCATCGGCTTCGACGCTGGCCAGCGCCTGGGCATCGCGCCCGACCGCGGCAACCCGGTGCCCGGCGGCCCGCAGTTGCGCCACGACCTCTCGGCCGATGCCGCCGCGGGCGCCGGTCACGAGTGCGATGCGGCCCGCGCGGACCTCGAGGTTGGTGTTCATGTCGTGGCTCGGTTGAAGGTCGATGGCTCTGCTCGATCGGCGAGCCCCGGCAGATCGTGCAGCGTCTTGGCGTCCGAGGTCGCGCCCGACCACCAGCGTGAAAACGACGCGCAAGGCCGGTCGACAGCAGCGAACAAAAGCGGCGCCGGCCGGCAGACCGCGAGCTTGCGCAACGCGTCGCCGAAGTGCGGGTCGTCGACCGACGTGACCGAACGCGCGCCGCGCAGGGCCTCGACGAGGGTTGCCACGTTGCCATGCCAACAGGCGGCTGCGAGCGCACTCATGCGCGTGCCGACGAACGCCCAGCGCGCCTCGGTCCACGGCCGCACTCGATGAAACTCATCGAGCCAGAGCCCGATGCAGATCACGTCGCGCGGCAAGTCGGCGGGCGCATCGCGCAAGGCCCAGGGGTGCACCAGCCAGATATCACGGTCGCGCACCAGCGCGGGGTCGATCGCGCTCGCCGCGAAGGCCGGTGGTGGCGCGAAATGGGTAACGGGCGCTATTGCCGGCTCGACCTCACTCGCCTTCGCGGTGGCTTTCGCGCGCGTTCTCTCAGGCGGCGGACCGACGGCGCGCGAAGCGTCTCGTGCGATCTCGTCCAGCGTTTCGTAAGAGCAGTCGATCCGGCTGCCGCCGCTGTGCCACGCCGCAGGAGCGAAGCGCGCGACGTTGTCGGCGTTGAACAGGTAGGGCTTGCTGCTGCCGGTGCCGGCCACCCATTGCCAGCTGAGGTGGTTGCTCGCCAGATCGCCATCGAGCAGCTGCGCGACCATCCAGTCGGCGCCGGTGCGCCAGTGCACCTTGCGCAGGTGAACAAGGTAGCTCGCAAGCCAAAGCCGCGCATGGTTGTGCAGCAGGCCGGTGGCATAGAGGCTGCGCACCGCCGCGTCGATCGCCGGCACGCCCGTGCGGGCCTCGCGCACGTCGGCCGGCAGCTCGTGCGAATAGTCGGCATCTGGCAACGGGCCCTCGTGCAGCGACTCGAAGATCGCCCCGCCGCGGTGCTGCCACACATGCCGAAAGTATTCGCGCCAGCCGAGCTCGAACACGAATTTGTCGGCGAGCGTCAGCGGGTGCGCCGCGGCGACACCGGCCAGCACGTCGGCCAGCGTCACCACGCCGTGCGTGATGTAGGGCGAGAGGCCGGTCACCGCACCGTCGAGCGAGTTGCGGGTCCGCGCGTACCGAACAGGGTCGACCGCCGCGATGCGGGCACGGGCGGCGGCCAATGTCGACGGGTAGGCCAGTTCGATCGACGAGATGACGGTCATGCTGGAACGTCGACACCCGCACTGACATCCGCACTCACACCCGCGCCGACCTCACCGCGCCGGATCGCCGCCGAGCGAGCCACGATCGCCTGTTTCTGAATGTCGCTCAGGCGCGCGAGGTTCTTCACTTGCAACGCCATGCGCGGGTTCTTGGCGAGCCGCGGTTCGTGGCGCATCAGAAAGTCCCAGTACAGCGTGGTGTACGGGCAGGCACGTTCGCCTTCGCGCAGCGCCGGGTCGTAACGGCAACCCG
>JAYUWC010000076.1:0-6736 GCA_043753755.1 Rhizobacter sp. | reverse complement strand
GCGGCGTGCTGGGACATCAGGTCGGTGGCGGCACCGGCAAAGACCTCGCCACCATCGCCGGCGCCTTGGGTGGGGCTTATGCCGGCAACCGGGTCCAGAACAACATGGGCAAGACAGCGCAGTACAACGTTGTCGTCCGCATGGAGGACGGCAGCCTTCAGACAGTCAGTTACGCCGCCGATCCCGCGATGAAAACCGGCGATCGCGTGAAGGTCGAGAACGGCGCGCTCGTGCGTCTCTAAAACCTGCTGCGGCACTGCCGGCGCCTGACGGCGGAGATGCTGGTGAGGCGAGTAGCAGGGGTACAGCGTTCAGCTGGCTGACAAACGCACCATTCGTGACGTGTGCTTATTCAGCGCGTTTGGTGTACTCACCAGCAGCCCCACATTCGTCTTGGGCATGAAATCGGGCAGACGCTACCGGGCCCGTTCACGTTGCACTGCGTACCGCCTCCGGCTTCGAATCAAACCGACCGAACCCGCTGTAGCAGAAGAAGTGCCGATTCGTCGCGCGACCGAACAGCGCCAGGCCGAGTTGCTCGGCGAGCTGGTGCCCCATCTGCGTGATGCCACTGCGCGAGACCACGATGGGCACGCCCATCTGGGCCGACTTGATCACCATCTCGCTGGTCAGCCGGCCGGTGGTGTAGAAGATTTTGTCGCCCCCGCTCATGCCTTCGAGCCACATCCAACCGGCGATGGTGTCGATGGCGTTGTGGCGACCCACGTCTTCCACGAACATCAGCAACCGGTCTTGCCTGAAGAGCGCGCAGCCGTGGACCGACCCCGCCGATTTGTAGGTGCTCTCTTGTAGGCGCATCGCGTTCAGCAGGCTGTAAAGCGTGGCTTGGCTGAGGCGCGCGGTGGGCTCGTCGATGGCGGGCAGCACGATCTTGTCGAGGTCGCTCATCAAGTCACCGAACACCGTGCCCTGCCCGCAGCCGGTGGTAACCACCCGCTTGGCGGTCTTTTCGTCGAAGCGTTCGATGCCGGCGCGGGTCTTGACCGCGGCGGCGTTCACGTCCCAGTCGACCGTGATCGACTCGATCTCGTCGGCTGACTCGACCAGCCGCTGGTTGCGCAGATAACCGAGCACGAGCAACTCGGGCGCGGCGCCCAGCGTCATCAGCGTGACCAGCTCGCGCTTGTCGACGAAGACGGTCAGGGCGCGTTCGGCCGGCACCTCGATGCGGCGGCGTGCGCCGAACTCGTCGAGCACCTCGACCGTGTGCGTCAGCGGGGCCGACGCAGCGCTGAGGTGCAGCGCGGGATGCTCACTCACGTCGCCGCGCCGCTGCTTCGTTCGCTCGACCGGGCCGCAGCTCTCAGGACGACCCGGTGCCGTAACCCGCCGCCGCGCGCGGCACGCCACCGGCCACCACCTGAATTGCGCAGTACTTGAACTCGGGGATCTTGCCGAAGGGGTCGAGCGCGGCGTTGGTCATGAGGTTGGCCGCGGCTTCGTAGTAGGCGAAAGGAACGAATACCGCACCGCGCGGCGTGCCGTCGTCGCGTCGCAAATGCAATGCCACTTCGCCGCGGCGCGAGCGCAGCGTGACCACGTCGCCGGGTTGCAGCGCGAGCTCGGTGATATCAGCGCCGTTCATCGAGGCGGTGGCCATCGGCTCGAGCGCATCGAGCACGCTGGCGCGGCGAGTCATGCTGCCGGTGTGCCAGTGCTCGAGCTGGCGGCCGGTGATCAGCACGAAGGGGTAGGCGGCATCGGGCCGCTCATTGGCCGGGATGATGTCGGCCGGCACCAGCTTGACGCGGCCATCGGCGGTAGGGAAGCGATCGTCGAACACGATGGGCCTACCAGGGTCTTCAGCGCTGAGGCAGGGGTAGGTCACGCTGCCTTCGCGTTGCAGGCGCTCCCAGGTGATGCCGGCGATGGCGCCGTGCATGGCTTGGCGCATCTCCTCGAACACGGCCGCGGCGCCGGAGTCTTCGCCTTCGTAGTGCCAGTCGAGACCGAGGCGGTTGGCGAGTTGCTGGATGATCCAGAGGTCTTGTCGCGCGTCGCCGGGCATGTCAAGTGCGCGCTTGCCCAACTGCACGATGCGGTCGGTGTTGCTGACGGTGCCACCCTTCTCGGGCCAGGCGCTGGCAGGCAGCACCACGTCGGCGAGCCAAGCGGTCTCGGTCATGAAGATGTCTTGCACGACCAAGTGTTCGAGCGAAGCCAGCGCATGGCGCGCGTGGTTCAGGTCGGGGTCGCTCATCGCCGGGTTCTCACCCATGATGTACATGCCGCGCACCTTGTGCGGGTCGGTATCGGGCGCGAGCGCCTTGTGCATGATTTCGACCACGGTGTAGCCGGGCTTGGCGTCGAGTTTGGTGCCCCAGAAATCTTCGAACCAAGCATGCACACCGGCGTTGTCGACCCGCTGGTAGTTGGGGAACATCATTGGGATCAAACCCGCGTCGCTCGCGCCCTGTACGTTGTTCTGGCCGCGCAGCGGATGCAGGCCGGAGCCTGGTTTGCCGATCTGGCCCGTAACCGAGACGAGCGCGATCAGGCAGCGGGCGTTGTCGGTGCCGTGCACGTGCTGGCTGATGCCCATGCCCCACAAGATCATCGCGCTCTTGGCCGTGGCGAACGCGCGCGCCACCTCGCGCAATGTTTCGGCCGGGATGCCGCAGATCGGCGCCATTGCCTCGGGGCTGTAGCCGCGCACGTTCTCGCGCAGCGCCTCGAAGTTGTCGACCCGGTCGCGCACGAAATCCTCGTCGACCAGCCCTTCTTCGATCACCGTATGAATCAGCGCGTTGAGCATCGCGACATCGGTGTCGGCATTGAACTGCAGCGTGCGCCAAGCGTGGCGCGAGAGGTCGGTGCGGCGCGGATCGGCGAGCACTATCTTGGCGCCGCGTTGGGCGGCGTTTTTCATCCAGGTCGCAGCGACAGGGTGGTTCGAGGTCGGGTTGGAGCCGATGACGAAGATCAATTCGGCATGCGCCACATCGATCACCGGGTTGCTCACCGCCCCCGAGCCCACGCCCTCGAGCAGCGCCGCCACGCTCGACGCATGGCAGAGCCGCGTGCAGTGGTCGACGTTGTTGCTGCCGAAACCGATACGCACCAGCTTCTGGAACAGATACGCCTCTTCGTTACTGCCCTTGGCCGAGCCGAAACCGGCGAGCGACTTGGCACCGAAGGTGTCACGCAAATGGCTGAGAGCGCCGCCGCTGAGGGCGAGCGCTTCATCCCACGAGGCCTCGCGAAACACTTCGGACCAATCGGCGGGGTTCGGTTGCGCGTCGGCGCTTTTTGCGACACCCGGTTTGCGGATAAGCGGCTTGGTGAGCCGCTGCGGATGGCTTGCGTAGTCGAAGCCGAAGCGGCCCTTGACGCAGAGCCGGTCGTGGTTGGCCGGGCCGTCGCGGCCATCGACGCTGATGATTTTGTTGTCGCGCACGTTGTAGGTCAGCAGGCAGCCGACACCGCAGAACGGGCAGACCGAATCGACCTTTTTGTCGACGACCTGCGAGCCGACCGAGGTTTTCGGCATCAGCGCACCGGTCGGGCACGCCTGCACGCATTCGCCGCAGGCGACGCAGGTGCTCTCGCCCATCGGGTCGCCGAGGTCGAACACGATCTCGGCGTGCGCACCGCGCATCGCCATGCCGATCACGTCGTTGACCTGCTCTTCACGGCAGGCGCGCACACAGCGGTTGCACTGGATGCAGCTTTCGAGGTTGACCGCCATCGCGGGGTGCGAATAGTCGGGCGCCGGCTGCTCGCGGCAGAGGGCGCGCAGCTCGGGGCGCACGCTCACGCCTTCGCTGGCCGCCCACTCGCTCAGCTCACCGTGGGGCAACGCTCCTTCGGCATCGACCCACTTGTGACCAGCCTCGGGCAGATCGGCGAGCAGCATTTCGAGCACCATCTGCTGGCTCTTCTTGGCGCGCGGGCTCGCGGTATGCACCACCATTTGCGGCTGCACGGCACGGCAGCAACTCGGCGCGAGCACGCGCTCGCCGTCCACCTCGACCATGCAGACGCGGCAATTGCCGTCGGGGCGATAGCCTTCCTTAAAACACAGGTGCGGGATCGCGATGCCTTCGCGCCTTGCGACGGTGAGCAAGGTATCGCCATCGAGCGCTGTGACGAGCTTGCCGTCAAGCGTGAATTCGATGGTCTTCGGTTGGAGGTTGACCAACGCAACGGGCGCGTTCATGTCAGCGCCGCCGGGCCGCCCCAAGGCGTTGACGCGCCCCCTCGGGGGGCAGTGAACGAAGTGAACGTGGGGGCTGTCATTTCTTGGCTCCGATCTCGTGCGCGAAATGTTTGACGACACAGCGCACCGGGTTCGGTGCCGCCTGCCCGAGGCCGCAGATCGAGGCATCGGTCATCACGATGTTGATGTCTTCGAGGGTGGTCTGGTCCCACACCTCGGCCTCCATCAGCCGCGCCGCTTTGTCGGTGCCGACTCGGCACGGTGTGCACTGCCCGCAACTCTCGTGGGCGAAGAATCGCATCATGTTCGAAGCCGCATCGCGGGCGCGGTCATGCTGGCTCAGCACGATGACCGCCGCCGAGCCGATGAAACAGCCGTGCGGCTGCAGGGTGTCGAAGTCGAGCGGGACATCGGCCATGGCCGCCGGCAAGATGCCGCCCGAAGCACCGCCCGGCAGGTAGGCATAAAGCGTGTGGCCTGGAGCCATGCCGCCGCAGTACTCATCGACCAACTCACGCAGCGTGATGCCGGCTGGCGCGAGCTTGACACCGGGCGACCCGACCCGGCCGCTGACTGAAAAACTGCGCAGACCTTTGCGGCCGTTTCGGCCGAAGCCGGCGAACCACGCCGCGCCGCGCTCGATCACGTCGCGCACCCAGTACAGGGTCTCGAAGTTGTGCTCCAGCGTCGGCCGGCCGAAGAGACCGACCTGGGCGATGTAGGGCGGGCGCAGCCGCGGCTCGCCGCGTTGGCCTTCGATACTTTGAATCATTGCCGACTCTTCGCCGCAGATGTAGGCACCGGCGCCGCGGCGCAGCTCGATGTGCGGCAGCTTGAACGGCGCGGCGGCCTGCAGCTCGGCGAGCTCGGTGCTCAGCAATTCGCGGCAGCCGTGGTATTCGTCTCGCAGGTAGACGTAGACCGCATCGATGCCGACGACATGCGCGGCGATCAGCAGGCCCTCGAGAAACCGGTGCGGGTCGCGCTCGAGGTAGGTGCGGTCTTTGAAGGTGCCGGGTTCGCCCTCGTCGATGTTGACCGCCATCAGCCTCGGCGCAGCCTGCTCGCGCACGATGCGCCACTTGCGCCCGGCCGGAAAGCCAGCCCCGCCGAGGCCGCGCAGGCCGGAATCTTCGAGCGTCTTGATGAGTTCATCGCCGCTGCGCGCGTCGGCAATCACCGCGGCCGCGAGTGCGTAGCCGCCGGCGGCGCGGTAGGTGGCGAAGTCGACAAACGCAGGTGCGACATCGATCGACGCACCGGCCACGGGCTTCTCGGCCAACGCCGCGGGGTCGAAGGCAGCGCCGCCGGGTGCGACCGGATGCCGCGCGCTTGCCGAACTGATTGCCGCGTTGGCGGCAGCAACGACACGCGCCGCATCGGCATGCGCCACCGGTAACTGGTGCACCACCGCCACCGGCGCCTGCTCGCAGCGGCCGACGCAAGGCGCGGCAATCACGTTCACGTCAGCACCCAAGAGGGCCGGCAGGCGCGCGAGCAGATCGCGCGCACCGGCCATCTCGCAGCTCAGCCCGTCGCACACGCGTACGGTGATCGCCGCGCCCTGCTCGCCCTCGCCGAGCACTTCGAAGTGGTGATAGAAAGTCGCGACCTCGAAGACCTCGGCCATCGGCACGTTGGTCTCTTTCGCGAGCGCCACCAGGTGCCGCTCGTGCAGGCCGCGGTGCGCGTCGTTCAGCAAGTGCAGGTGCTCGATCAGCCGGTCGCGCGGCCAACCAGCTGCCGGCTTGGCACCGAGCAGCCGGCGCACCTCGACCAATGAAGCGTCATCGGCCTGCCGGCCCTTCAGCCGGCTTTTGCGCTTGATGCGTTGTCGCATCTCGTCGGTGGTGACCGAAGCCACCACCGTGGTCACCTGCTGCGAAGCGCTCATTGCATTTACCTTCGTGCTGCGCACTCGGAGTTCGCCCTCGGGGCGGCCCGGCGTGCTCATGCGTTAACCCATTACATCAATTGAAGAATTTGCCGACGTTGATCAACGTCTTGTAGACGCCCCACGCGAGCGGGATGCCGACCGCTACCCAGGCCAGCGCAACCAGGGTAGCCGGCGTCGCCGAGATGGTGCCGGCAGCAGCCATCATTACTGAGGCCGACGCCTTCTCGTGCGCGAGGCGCTTTTCTTCGGCAAGCTCGGCGTCGCTCATGAACCATTTGTCGGCCACCGGGCGCACGAGCAGGTTGCAGATCAGGCCGATCACCAACATGCCGACCAGGATGTACATCGTCTGGTTGTAGACCTGCTCGCGCGGGATACCCAGGCCGAGTTGGTACTCGCGCATGTAGTTCACGACCAGCGGCCCGAGGATCCCGGCCGTGGCCCAGGCCGTCAGCAGCCGGCCGTGAATGGCGCCGACCATCTGCGTACCGAAAATATCTGCCAGATAAGCCGGCGCAGTAGAGAAGCCTCCACCATACATACTCAAAATCACGCAAAAAGCGCCGACAAACAACACGATGGAGCCCGCTGCAGCACTCCCCGGCACGCTGAAGTACATCAGACCGCCAAGTACAAAAAACACAATGTAAGTCATCTTG
>JAYUWC010000075.1:0-6736 GCA_043753755.1 Rhizobacter sp. | reverse complement strand
AACGACGAGATGCGTGTCTGGACGCTCGATGGCGAGGTGCTGATTGCCAGCATCACCGCCAAGCTGCACCTGATCGGGCAGGGCGTGGTCGAGGGCTTGGTGAAGGCGGTCGAGCTCGCCGAGCGCGAATACAAAGGCTTGGTGATCTGGTCGCCCGACGATGTGTTTTCGGCCGGCGCCAACCTCGAGCAGCTGATGCCGGTGTTCGTGAAGAGCGGCGGCAAAGGGATCCTGCCCGAGGTCAAAAGGTTGCAAGACGCGATGCTGCGGATGCGATATGCCGCCGTGCCCGTGGTCGCGGCGATTCGCGGCATTGCGCTCGGCGGCGGTTGCGAGATCGCGCTGCACACCGCGAGGCGGGTCGCGGCGATGGAGAGCTACATGGGCCTGGTCGAGGTCGGTGTCGGCTTGATCCCCGGCGGCGGCGGCTTGACGTACATCGCGCGGCGTGCGGCCGAGATGGCGGCGGCCGGCAATGCGAATGCCGACATCTTCAAGTTCTTGTCGGACGGCTTCACGAGCGCGGCGACGGCCAAGGTCGCGACCGGCGCGATCGAGTCGCGCAAGCTCGGCTACCTGCTCTGGAGCGACGTGATCGTGCCCCACAAAGACGAGTTGCTGTTCGTCGCCATGCAGCAGGCCGCGGCGATGTACGAGAGCGGCTACCGCGCGCCGGCGCGCAGCTTGTTCCCGGTCGCGGGTCGCAACGGCATCGCGACCATCAAGGCGCAACTCGCCAACATGCGCGACGGCGGCTTCATCAGCGCGCACGACTTTCATGTCTCGGCGCTGATCGCCGAGGTGGTCTGCGGCGGCGATGTCGATGCCGGCTCGCTGGTCAGCGAGGAGTATTTGATGGCACTCGAGCGCAAGCATTTCTGCGGCCTGCTCGACCACGAAAAATCGCAAGAGCGAATCATGGGCATGCTGCAGACGGGCAAACCCGTTCGCAACTGACAGCAACGCATCGGAGTCAAGAACATGAGCAAACAAGTGCAAGACGCCTACATCGTTGCCGCCACCCGCACGCCGATCGGTCGCTCGGGTCGCGGCTATTTCAAGAACACGAGGCCCGACGATTTGCTGCTGGCGGCGATCCGCAGCGCGATGACGCAGGTGCCAACACTCGACCCGCTCGCGATCGAAGACGCGATCATCGGCTGCTCGTTCCCCGAGGGCGAGCAGGGCATGAACATGGCGCGTATAGCCGTGGCGCTGGCGTTCAAGAACCCGGTGGCCGGCATCACGGTCAACCGCTTCTGTGCCTCGGGCATCAGCGCGATCCAGATGGCGGCCGACCGCATCCGCGTGGGTGAGGCCGACGTGCTGATCGCGGGCGGCGCCGAGTCGATGAGCCTGGTGCCGATGGGCGGCAACAAGCCGTCGTTCAACCCCGAGATCTTTGCGAATGACGAGAACGTCGGCATCGCCTACGGCATGGGCATCACTGCCGAAAAAGTGGCACAGCAATGGAAGGTCAGCCGCGAAGCGCAAGACGCGTTCGCGCTCGAGTCGCATCGGCGCGCGCTCAAGGCCCAGGCCGCGGGCGAGTTCAGCGCCGAGATGACGCCGATCGAGGTGGTCTCGCGCTTACCGAATCTCGACGACATGGGACAAGGCGGTGAGCAGGTCGTCAAGACCCGCACTGTCAGCCTCGACGAAGGCCCGCGCCCCGACACCTCGCTCGAAGGCCTGGCCAAGCTGCGGCCGGTGTTCGCAGCGGCGCGCGACCCGGCGGGCAACCCGACCGGCATGGGTTCGGTCACGGCAGGCAACAGCTCGCAAACGAGCGATGGTGCCGGCGCGTTGATCCTGGCGAGCGAAAAAGCGGTGAAGCAGTTCGGCCTCAAGCCACTGGCGCGTTTTGTCAGCTTCGCGGCGCGTGGCGTGCCGCCCGAGGTCATGGGCATCGGCCCGATCGAGGCGATCCCGGCGGCGCTGCGCTACGCCAATTTGAAGTTGGACGACATCGGCTGGATCGAGTTGAACGAGGCCTTCGCGGCGCAATCGCTCGCGGTCATCAACAGCCTCGGGCTCGACCCGGCCAAGGTCAACCCGATGGGCGGCGCGATCGCGCTCGGCCACCCGCTGGGCGCGACCGGGGCGATCCGCGCGGCGACCGTGATCCATGCGCTGCACCGCCAGAACCTGAAGTACGGCATGGTGACCATGTGCGTTGGCACGGGGCAGGGCGCGGCGGGCATCTTCGAGCGTGTCTGATGCGCACGCCGCGATGAGCCCGGAGCGGCGCAGCGCGTTGCGGCGCCTCGGCTTCGTCGTCGGTGCGGGCGCACTGGCCGCGCCGTTGGTGGTCAGCGTGGCGCACCCGGCGCCGCTGGCCGCAGAGCGCTTCGCATCGGTCGATGCCGCGCTGAATACGTTGGCGGCGCTCAAAACCCAAGCGTCGCGCATGACCGGCGCCTGGGACCTGCCCCATGTGCTGCACCACACCGCGCAGAGCATCGAGTATTCGATGAGCGGTTTTCCACAACTCAGGCCGGCGTGGTTTCGCGCCACGCTCGGGTCGTATGCGTTCGCCCTCTTCAACGCGCGCGGCCAGATGACGCACGAGCTCGCCGAGCCGATCCCGGGTTCGACCGCGATCACGCAAGGCCAGCCGCTGGCGCCGGCTATCGACCAGGCGGTCGCTGCGCTGCAAGCCTTCGATCGCCACACCGGCGCACTCGCGCCGCATTTCGCCTACGGTGCACTCGACAAGGCCGCGTACACGCGCGCGCACTTGATGCACCTCGCCAACCACTGGAACGAAGTCGCCTGACGGCACGAAGGAGTCGACCTTATGAGCATCAAGACCGCCACGCTGAACGGCGTTGCCACGATCGAGATCGCGCGGCCTGAAAAGAAGAACGCGATCACCGGCGCGATGTACCAACAAATGGCCGCTGCGCTCGATGCGGCCCGCGCCGACAACGCGGTGCGCGCGGTGTTGATCACCGGCCAGCCGGGCATCTTCACGTCAGGCAACGACATCGAAGACTTTATGCAACGCCCGCCGGGCTCAGTCGAGTCGCCGGCGTTCGTGTTCATGAAGGCACTGATCGATTGCGACAAGCCGGTGATCGCGGCCGTGACCGGCGCGGCCATCGGCATCGGCACCACCTTGCTGCTGCACTGCGACTTCGTTTTCGTGTCTGACGAAGCCCGTCTGGCGATGCCTTTCGTCAGCCTCGGCCTGGTGCCCGAATTCGCGTCCAGCCTGATCGTGCCGCAGCTGATGGGCAACATCCGCGCGGCCGAGAAGCTCTTGCTCGGCGAGCCGTTTACCGGTGCCGATGCAGTCGAGTGCGGCATCGCGACCGCGGTGCTGCCGGCGAACGAGGTCGCGCCCCACGCCCGCCGCATCGCCGAGCGATTCAACGCGCTGCCGCCGGGCGCGGTGCGTGACACCAAGACTTTGATGCGGCGTGCGAGCCGCAAGCAGTCGTTCGAGACGATTGCGGTCGAGGCCGAGATCTTCGGCAAACGCCTGCGCAGCCCCGAGGCGCAAGAAGCGTTCGGCGCGTTCTTTCAAAAACGCCAGCCTGACTTTTCGAAGTTCTGATTCGCTCGTCGATTCGGTCGCTCGTAAGGCGGTCGATTTGGTCACTGGTCGGTGCGCAGATCGGTACTTTTAGGCGCTTCAGAAAACGCTTCTCAAAACGAGCGAATCGTTCACGGGCATTCTTCCGGATCGGCCTCAGCCACCTCTCAAAAGCGTTGGTGACAAACGCATCATCGCGACGAGTGCTTTTCGACACCAATGGTGTTGCTAACGTCTGTAGCCGAGAGGTCAACGTGTCGCTGCCTGTTTTGCCTTCGCTCAAATTCGTGCTCGTCGCGGTGGCTTCGGTAGCTGCGATCGTGCTCGGCTCAGTGCACGGCAATGCGCTCGCCGCGGTACCGTCGACGCTGGTCGAAAGCGCGCTCGATGCAGTTTTTGAGGCGAGCCACTTTGCCGATCCCGCCAAGCCGGCGCCAGTGCCGGTCGATCTGCGCGATGGCCGCTCGATGGTCGGCAAGCGTTGGCAGCAATCCTTCGAAAGCTTCGAGCGCAGTGACCGCGCCCAAGCGCCCTCAGCCGGTGGTGTGGTGTTCGTCGGCAGCTCATCGATCAGCCTTTGGGAAGATCTCGCCGCCCAGTTTCCCAAACAACACATCGTGCAGCGTGGTCTCGGCGGTGCGCGCATGGCCGATCTGGCGCGCTACGCCGATCGGCTCGTCTTGCCCTACCGACCGCGCGTGGTCGTGGTCTATGCCGGCGACAACGACCTTGCGATGGGTGACACGCCCGACGCGATCGTGGCGGCCTGCGATGCGCTGGTGCGACAGGTGCAGCGCGCCTTGCCCGAGGCCCGCATCAAAGTGATGTCGATCAAGCCGAGCCCGTCGCGCGATGCGCTGTTGCCGCAAGTGCGGCACACCAACGACTTGTTAGAAACCTATGCCAAGACGCACGAGGGTGTCGATTTCGTGAACGTTTTCACGACCATGCTCGACCGCACCGGCCATGCACGGGCAGAGTTGTTTCGCAGCGACGCGTTGCACCTCAATCCGGCCGGCTACGCGCTCTGGCGCGAAGCCCTCGCGACCCACCTCGAGTAAGGGGATCGTGTCCGGTTGACGCCGCAAAACCGCCCCATCACCTAAGCACCTCGACACAATCACCCGACTGATGCGAGCGGCGGGATCGTCCCGCCAAGCATGGGAGGTGATTGCGATGGGAGCAACGAGCAACGTCGGTGTGAAGGGCAGGCTGCAAAGCGCCTGGGCCAGCACCACGCAGATGGGCACGCTGAGTGGTGCACTGTTCGCCGGCGCTCCCGCCCGTCCCGTGGCGGCCGTCTCCCGCAACAACTTCGATGCACTGCGGCTCACGGCGGCTTTGCTGGTGGTGTATGGGCATCAAATGCCCGACGCGACCGGCACCGTTGGACTTCGTCTGGTGATGTTTTTCGCGATCAGCGGCTTTCTGGTCGCTGGCAGCTGGAATGCCGATCCGCATGTCGGCCGCTTTCTCACTCGCCGCTTCTTGCGGATCTGGCCCGCGTATGCGGTGGTGATCTTGGTGTGCGCTGCGATGACCTATGCGTTCCCGGGTGGGCAGATAACCTGGATTTCCCGGCTGGGATCGGAGTTGTATCTGAGCAATCTCTGGTTCGCAGGATTCGATTGGGGGTTTTTTTCGGGCAGCCAACCATTCGTCAACCAGTCGCTGTGGATGATCCCGTATGAAGTCGACATCTATCTTGCTGTCGCGGCAGTCGGATTGCTCGGTCGCCGATGGCTTTGGATCTCCGCATGTGGCGTCCTGCTTTTCGCTCTGCGTGCACCTGTTACCGACAGGGCCGTGGGCGGCGTGCTGGAGTGCTGGTCGCTTTACTTCGGCGGCTTCTTTGCATTCGGTTTGTTGTTGCGCGAGTTTCCGGCGTTGCGTCGCAGCCGCGTGGTTGCGGGTTGCGTGGCGGTCGGCGTTGCGCTTCTGTTGTTCGGCGAACGCACCGCTGGCCTGCTTGCAGTGATCCCGCCGGCTGCCGTCTGGGTCGGTGAGAGATCGTGGCCTGTGCTTCGGTCCGCGTCACGGTTTGGCGACCTGTCGCTGGGCATCTTCCTTTGGGGGTTTCCGGTGCAGCAGGTCACCCACCTGTGGCTCGACCCGCGCACACCCGCATGGCTACAACTCGCCGTCGTGCTGGTGCAGGTTGTGTTGCTTGCGTTGCTCTCGTGGCACTTCATCGAGGCACCGGCGCTGCGTTGCAAGCCGGCCAAGCCGCATGCGCCCAAGCGCACCGACTTCGACGACCTGGTCAGCGCCTGACCGTCGGCGGCTGAGTCCTGTCGGCGCTCGAAAGGGTGCGGTGAAGCAGCAGCCAGACGAGCGCGATCACCAAAGCGCCTGATGCTCAGAGTCCTGCCGACAAGGCATTGACTTACAGACGGTTGCGCAGCGAGTCTGCTAGGGTTAACGCTTGACTACGTCCGACACCCTTCCTCCACTGCCTGTCATGGCAGCGCTGTTTCTGGACTTCGACGGCACCTTGGTGTCGATCGCGCCGCGGCCACAAGACGTGCAAGTGCCCCTTTGGGTGCGACCGACCTTACAGGCGCTCGAACAACGCCTCGTTGGCGCGCTGGCGATCGTCAGCGGCCGGCCGATCATGCAGCTCGATGCCTTTTTGGCGCCTTTGCGACTGGTTGCAGCGGGTGCCCATGGCGCCGAGTGGCGCGATTCGGCGGGGCAGCTTCACGGCTCGACCACGCCACCGCCGCTGCGCCTTGTTGCGGCTGCGAAAGCGCTCGTTGCTGCGCACGTCGGGCTGCTGTTCGAGCCGAAGCCGACCGGTTTTTCGCTGCACTATCGCGCGCGCCCTGAACTCGAGGCCGAATGCCGCGGCCTGCTCACACGCACGCTCGCAGCCGAGGCGGGTGACGCCGAAATTTGGGAATGTCTGCAAGGCCAGTGCGTCGTCGAACTCAAGCCTCGCGCATTCTCGAAAGGCACCGCGGTCGCCGCGCTGCTGCGCGAACCCGCATTTGTGGGCCGGCTGCCGATCTTCATCGGCGATGACCGCACCGATGAGGACGGCATCGAAGCGGTGCAGGCGGCGGGTGGCTTCGGCGTGCGCGTCGGCCCGGGGCCGACAAACGCGCGCTACCGCCTGAACGATACAAATGCGGTAGGTCATTGGCTGGCCGCAGCGTGCGCCGCTCGAGACGAGGCTGCATTCGAAACTCACAC
>JAYUWC010000074.1:0-20440 GCA_043753755.1 Rhizobacter sp. | reverse complement strand
GTCGAACGAAGCCTGCTTCAGCACAAGATGAACCTGGCGACGGGCTTCAGAAATTGCCTCCCAGAGTTCCGTCGGCTCTACTGGGAGATGGCGTTCTTCCATGTGGTCGATTGAGTCGTCGAACGAAAACTTGCATGTGTCCCATAGGCGGCGCAGAAATTTGTGTGCCCCAACGACGCCCGTATCCGACCAGGCTGCGCTTTGTTCGGGCGGGCCGGCGAACATCGTGAACAGCCGTGCCGTGTCGGCACCAAACTTCGCGATGATGTCGCGCGGCTCGACCACGTTGTTCTTCGACTTCGACATCTTCTCGATGCCGCCGAGCGCCACCGGCAGGCCGTCGTCGAGCGCGGTGGCGCCGATCGGTGCGCCCTTGTCGTCGTACGTGACCTTGACCTCGTTCGGATAGAACCAGCGGCGCTTGCCTTCGGCGTCTTCGCGGTAGAACGACTCGTTCAGCAGCATGCCCTGCGTGAAGAGCTTGGTGAACGGCTCGCCGTGCTCGACCAGGCCGAGGTCGCGCATCGCTTTGGTCCAGAAGCGCGCGTAGAGCAGGTGCAGCACCGCATGCTCGATGCCGCCGATGTACTGGTCCATCGGGTTCCAGTAGGTGTTGCGTGCATCGACCATCGTGGTGGCATCGGGGCAGGCATAGCGCATGTAGTACCAGGCCGAGTCGACGAAGGTGTCGAGCGTGTCGGTCTCGCGTTGCGCAGCGGCGCCGCAGGTGGGGCAGGCCACGTCGAGAAAGGCGGCGCACTTGTTCAGCGGGTTGCCCGAGCCGTCGGGGATCAGGTCTTCGGGCAGCACGACCGGCAGGTCTTTTTCGGGCACCGGCACCACGCCACACGCGGGGCAATGAATGATCGGGATCGGCGTGCCCCAGTAGCGCTGGCGGCTCACGCCCCAGTCGCGCAGCCGCCAGGTGGTCTTCTTTGCGCCCAGGCCCTTGTGCGCTAGCGCCGCGGCGACGGCATCGACCGCAACCTTGTACGCAAGGCCGCTGTAATTGTCGGAGTTGATGGTCACGGCGCGCTTGCCGCCGAGGTCTTTCAGCGCGTACCAGTCTTGCCAATGGTCGTAGCTGAAATGCGGTTCGCCGTCGACATGGATCACCTGCAGCACGTCGATGTCGTACTTCTTGGCGAAGGCGAAGTCGCGCTCATCATGAGCCGGTACGCCCATCACGGCGCCGTCGCCGTAGCCCATCAACACGTAATTGCCGACCCAGACCGGGATCGGCTCGTGCGTCAGCGGGTGCGAGACGACGAGGCCGGTCGCGATGCCGCGTTTTTCTTGCGTGGCGAGCTCGGCTTCGGTCGTGCCGCCGGACTTGCACGACTCGATGAATCCGGCGATCTCGGCGTCGCCCTTTGCCGCATGCAGCGCGAGCGGATGCTCGGGTGCGACGGCGCAAAAGGTGACGCCCATGATGGTGTCGGCGCGGGTCGTAAAAACCCAGAGCTTGCCCTCGCCGACCGGCGCGCCACCTTCGCCCTCGATCTCGTGCGTGAAGGCAAACCGCACGCCTTCGCTCTTGCCGATCCAGTGCTCCTGCATCAGGCGCACACGTTCGGGCCAGCCGTGCAGGTAGCCAGGGGCCGCAGGGTCGGCCACGTTGGCGAGCAGCTCGTCGGCGTAGTGCGTGATCGCCAAGTAGTAGCCGGGAATCTCGCGCTTCTCGACCAGCGCGCCGCTGCGCCAGCCGCGGCCGTTCTCGACCTGTTCGTTGGCCAGCACGGTCTGGTCGACCGGGTCCCAGTTGACGACCTGGGTTTTGCGGTAGGCGATGCCCTTTTCGAGCATCTTGAGAAAAAACCACTGGTTCCATTTGTAGTAGCTCGGGTCGCAGGTCGAGATTTCGCGCGACCAGTCGACCGACATGCCGATCGGCGCCATCTGCGCCTTCATGTCGGCAATGTTGGCGCGGGTCCACTCGGCCGGCGGCACGCCGTTGGCCATCGCGGCGTTCTCGGCCGGCAGGCCGAAGGCGTCCCAGCCCATCGGCATCAACACGTTCATGCCCTTCATGCGCAGCTGGCGCGCGAGCATGTCGTTGATGGTGTAGTTGCGCACATGGCCCATGTGCAGCTTGCCGCTCGGGTAGGGAAGCATCGAGCAGGCGTAGAACTTGGGGCGGCTCGCGTCTTCGACAACACGGTAAGCACCCGCACCGTCATTTGCAGCGGCCCACGCGGCTTGCGCGGAACGCTCGATCTCTTCGGGGTTGAAGTCGGGGTTCATGGAGGCGCGCGGCGAGCGCTGGAAGCGACAGGCCGCGATTATAGGAAGCGGGTATGCCGTCTGCCCTCGTTCGGGGGCACCCTTCAAGGCCCCAAGCGGTGGATGGTGGCGGCGTCTCGGCGGCCCGACGATGGGGCTTGTTCAATCACCGCCGCCCCCTGCCATGAATGTCACTTTGCCCTTGTCGCGCCGCCTTCTACTGATCGCCGGTGCTACGTCAATGCTGTTGCCGCGCACAGCGCTTGCGGCG
The DNA here is from genome assembly GCA_043753755.1 of Rhizobacter sp. Lineage (GTDB taxonomy): Bacteria > Pseudomonadota > Gammaproteobacteria > Burkholderiales > Burkholderiaceae_C > LMDS01. The sequence continues at coordinate 17,946 of JAYUWC010000074.1, read as the reverse complement.
CCTGCGCTGCCCTTGCTCGGTCAGTGGTCGGATGCGTTCGACCCGGCCGATTTTCTCGTCAGCGAAAAGTACGACGGGGTGCGCGGCGTGTGGGACGGCACCACGCTGCGTCACCGCAGCGGCCGCTCGGTCAACGCGCCGGGCTGGTTTACCGCGGCGCTGCCGACCACACCGCTCGACGGAGAACTCTGGCTGGCGCGCGGCCGCTTCGACCAACTCTCGGCCCTCGTGCGCCGCGAACGGCCGGTCGATGCCGAGTGGCGGCAGGTGAAGTTCATGGTGTTCGAATGGCCCGGCGGCGAGGGCCGTTTCGACACTCGGGCGCAGCGGCTTGCGGCGCTGATTGCCGCCAGCGGCCTGGCGCATCTCGAGGCTGTTCTGCACACGCCGGGAACCGACCAGCGCGCCCTGCGCGAGCGGCTCGCGCAGACGGTGGCCCGCGGCGGCGAGGGCCTGGTGCTGCACCGTGCCGACGCGCCCTACGCCACCGGCCGCAGCGATGCGCTGCTCAAGCTCAAGCCAGCACTCGATGCCGAGGCCACCGTCATTGCCCACCACCCGGGCCGCGGCAAATACGCGCAGCAGTTGGGTGCGCTCGAGGTCACAGCCGACGACGGCCGGCGCTTTCTGATCGGCACCGGCCTCAGCGATGCGCTGCGGCGCGAGCCGCCGCCACTCGGCAGTGTCGTCACCTACCGCTACCGAAGCCTCACGCCGAGCGGCCTGCCGCGATTCGCGAGTTATCTGCGCCAGCACCGCACGCTTTGACCGCACGACCGCCCGCGCCAGGGGCATTGACGGCCCGCAACGGCAGCGACGCTAGGATGCCAACGAGCCAGCTACCGTCAGCTTTTGCTGAATCGTGCGATGAACATCACCTTTGCGCCTCGCAAGTCCCAGCGCCTGATGCGCGGCGCCATCGCCGACTTCGCGCACCCGAGAGTTAACGACCAGGACTCACCGAAAGCCGCGACATGAACACCTCGGAGCGCGCCCTGGTCGAGACCCGCGCCTGGTTGGAGCGCGTGGTGATCGGCTTGAACCTGTGTCCGTTCGCCAAGGCGCCCTGGGTCAAAGGCCAGGTGCGCATCGTGGTGTGCGAGAGCGACGACCCGCGCGCCGTGCTCGACGCCCTCGTCGCCGAGATGCGCCTGCTGGCCGCCACACCCGACGCCGAGATCGAGACGACGCTGCTGGTGCACCCGCACGCGCTGCGTGATTTCGATGACTTCAACGATTTTCTCGATGCAGCCGAAGCAGCGCTCGACGACCTGCACCTCGACGGCGTCTTGCAGGTCGCGAGCTTTCACCCCGACTACCGATTCGCCGGCACCGAGCCCGGTGACCTCGGCAATGCCACCAACCGTTCGCCGCACCCCACGCTGCACCTGCTGCGCGAGGCCGGTGTGGCCCGTGCGGTCGAGGCTTTCCCCGAAGCCGGGGCGATCTTCGAGGCCAACATCGCTCGACTCGAAGCGCTCGGTGCCGACGGCTGGGCAGCGTTGCAGGCGCAGTGCCGCGCCGATGCCGACGGTGCGCGAAGCAAGCCGTAACGCGACGCCACGATGAGCCCGGGTACGCTTGGGCCATGCTGCACTTCGACGACATCCAACTCGCCGCCGAGCGCCTGCGCGGCGTCGCGCACCGAACGCCGGTGCTCACCTCGCGCACGCTCGATTCGCTGCTCGGCTGCCAGGTCTTCATGAAGGCCGAGAACCTGCAGCGCATGGGCGCGTTCAAGTTTCGCGGCGGCTACAACGCCGTCAACGTGCTCAGCGATGCGCAGCGTGCGAACGGCGTGGTCGCCTTCTCGTCGGGCAACCACGCGCAGGCGGTCGCGCTCGCTGCACGGCTGCACGGCTGTGCCGCGACCATCGTGATGCCAGTTGATGCACCCACCCTCAAGCTGGAAGCCACTCGCGGCTACGGCGCCGAGGTGGTGCTCTACGACCGCTACCGTGAAGACCGCACTGCCATCGCGAAGCGCTTGGTCGACGAGCACGGCGCGAATCTCATCCCACCCTTCGACCACCTGCCGGTGATGGCCGGCCAGGGCACCGCGGCGCTCGAGTTGATCGAAGAGGCCGGCACGCTCGATGCATTGATCGTTTGCGCCGGTGGCGGTGGTTTTCTCTCGGGCTGCACGGTCGCTGCCAAGCACCTGCTGCCGCAGATCGAGGTCTTCGGCGCCGAGCCTGAGCGCGGCAACGACATGCAGCAGTCGCTGCGCGCGGGGCGCATCGTCTCGATCGACGTGCCTCGCACGATCTGCGACGGCCAGCAGACCCAGGCGACCGGCGAGCACCCGTGGGCAGTGATCCAGGCACTGGTGACGGGCGTGCTCACCGCGAGCGACCCGGCCGTCGTCGAGGCGATGCGCTTCGCTTTCGAGCGGATGAAAGTCGTGCTCGAACCGTCGGGCGCCTGCGCGCTCGCGGCGCTGATGACGCAGGCCGGGCGATTCAGCGGCCAGCGCGTGGGTGTGACCTTGTCGGGCGGAAACATCGGGCTCGATCGGTTCCTCGCACTCGTAAGCGGCGCGGAACGGGTCGACTGACTTAAAAAAGCGCGATCCCTAGCTGCTTCAGTTCTCATTTCGACGGTCGATATCAGCGCGACGTGGCACCGCGAAGCGCTGAAGCATGCTGTGCCATTCTGATGTGAGAAAAGAAAGTTCCATGCCCACACCCACGTACTCAACTCCGCGAAACTCGGCAGATCAGCGTCGACTTCGAGGTCAAGCACCACGGCCGCCAGCATCCTCACTCCGTCTGACGGCGATCACGTTGATTGCATTGTTGGCGGCCTGCGGAGGCGGAGGCGGGCAGACCGATGCGGCGGCGGCTGCTGCTGCTGCTGCGCCGCACTCGGCCCTAGCGCTGGCCGTTCCCGAGCCCGTGGGCCTCAACTGCGCCACCGGTGGTGCGCGCATCGACGCCGGCATCGACACCAACGCCAACGGCGTGCTCGATCTGGCCGAAGTCACCAGCACCCAGTACGCGTGCAACGGCACCGTCGGTGCCAACGGGGCCACCGGCGCGAGCGGCACCAGCATGCTCATCCGGCTCGACTCCGAAGCGCCCGGCACCAACTGCGCGGCGGGCGGCACGCGCATTAGCGCCGGCGTCGACGCCAACAACAACGGCGTGCTCGACGCCGGCGAAGTGCGCGGCGCGCCTCAGTACGTGTGCGGCGGTACGCCCGGAGCCGCGGGCGCTGCCGGAAGCGCAGGCACTGCCGGCACGGCCGGCACGAACGGAACCAACGGCCTCGCCAGTCTGATCGCCATGACCCCCGAAGCGGCGGGCGCCAACTGCCGCTACGGCGGCACCAAAGTGAGCGCCGGGCTCGACAGCGACGCCAACGGAGCCCTCGGCGCGGGCGAAGTCACAAGCACCAGCTACAACTGCGACGGAGCGCCCGGCGCCGGCATCAGCTGGGTCACCGTAAGCGGCGCGTCGCAGCAGGCCAGCTCGGGCATCGGCTACCTGGCCGACAGCACGGGGCTGGTGACCATCACGCTGCCCACCGCCCCCAACGTCGGCGAGCTGATCGAGGTCAGCGGCGTAGGTACCGGCGGCTGGAGCCTGGCGCAAAACGCGGCGCAGACGATCCTCACCAAAGCACTGCCGGCGACTTACGCGAACTACGGGGCGACCTGGAGCCCGCAGCTCGGCGCAGGGTCGCGTACCTGGTGGGGCCTGGCCAGCTCTTCCGATGGAAACAAGCTCGTGGCAGCGGCAGATGGCGGGCAACTTTATACGTCGATCGACGCCGGCCTCACCTGGACGGCGCGTGAATCGAACCGAAACTGGGACGCGGTGGCGTCGTCGTCCGACGGTACCAAACTAGTCGCTGCTGTGGGCAATGGCCAGCTCTACACCTCGACCGATTCCGGAGTGACATGGGTGGCGCGTGAGAGCAGCCGATATTGGGGCTCGGTGGCGTCATCGTCGGACGGCAGCAAGCTGATAGCGAGTGTGTATTCCGGTGGTCAGCTCTACACCTCGACCGACTCTGGCGTCACCTGGACCGCGCGTGAAAGCGTCCGTAACTGGTACTCGGTGGCTTCGTCGGCCGACGGCAGCAAACTGCTTGCCGCTGACCTAAACGGCTTTTTGTATACCTCGACCGACTCTGGCGTCGGCTGGACACCGCGAGCGAGCGCAGGTACCTGGAACGGCGTGGCGTCGTCGTCCGACGGCAGCAAACTGGTAGCCGTGCAGTACTCGGGACAAATCTGGACCTCGAGCGACTCGGGCATCAACTGGACGCCGCGCGAGAGCAATCGCAACTGGGTTGTAGCCGCTTCGTCGTCCGACGGGACCCGGCTCGTCGCAACTGTCGACGGGGGTCAGCTCTACACCTCGACCGACGCCGGCGTGAGCTGGACTGCGCGGGAAAGCAGCCGCATCTGGTACTCGGTCGCCATGTCGGCGGACGGCACCAAGATGTGGGCGGGAGATTTCGGCCCCGGCTACATCCACACCGCAACGACCGACCGCACCACGGCCGGCATCACCGGCTCGCTCAGCGGCTCGCAATACGACGCGCTCAAGCTGCAGTACGTCGGCAACGGCTCGTTCGTGCCGCTTAGCTGGAGCAGCTTCTCGGGGATGTTCACGGTGCGCTGAGGATGTCGCCGGGGGCGACCTCGGCGCCTCGGACTTGCATCGTTGCGAGACCGCCAGCGCGTTAGCGTGCAGACGCACCTGTGGGCTCGGTCACGAAGCCAATCCGCGTCAACCCGGCCTTCTGGACGAGGCTGATCACCTCGGCGACGCGTCCGTAGGGCACGCCCTTGTCGGCGCGCAACTGCACTTCGGTTTGGGGGCTTTCGCGGGCTGCCGCCTGAATGCGCGCTGCGAATGCGCCGAGCTCGAGCACCTCGTCGCCGAAGTAGAAGCGGCCCTGCGGGTCGAGCGCGACGCTGATGAACTGCGGCGTAGCGCCCGGCTGCGCGCCGTCGGTCTTGGGCAGATCGAGCTTCAGGCTCGAGGTCATCAGTGGCGCGGTGATCATGAAGATCACCAGCAGCACCAGCATCACGTCGATCAGCGGCGTCATGTTGATGTCGCTCATCGGCGCGGGCCGAGCGCTGCGTTCCAGCCTGCCGAAAGCCATCGCGATCAGGCCGGAGTGCGGCCGGCGTCGAGCACCATCTCGCGCAGGTCGTGCGCGAAGCCTTCGAGTTCGGCTTCGCTGGCGGCCACCATTTTGTTGAACACGTTGTAGGCCAGCACTGCGGGGATCGCGACGGCCAGGCCGGCTGCCGTCATGACCAGCGCCTCACCGACCGGACCCGACACGCGCTCGATCGACATCGAGCCCGCCACCGAGATACCGACCAGCGCGTGGTAGATGCCCCAGACCGTGCCGAAGAGGCCGATGAACGGCGCGGTGCTGCCGATCGACGCGAGCAGCACCTGGCCGAACTGCAGTTGCGCGAGCACGCCGTGCAGCGCGTCGCGCAGGCGCCGGGTGAGCTGCGAGTCTTTGTGGCTTTTGGCTTCGAGCGTGCCGCCGGGTGGCGTGGCGGTGGCTGCCGCGAGCAGCGGCGCGAGCGCGCGTTCCCGGTCGAAGGCGGCGAGCGCCTGGCCGCCGCTGGCGAGATCGGGCGCGGCCCAGAAGGCCGGCACCGCGCGTTCGATGTCGAGCCCCACGCGGCGCAGCAGCCAACCCTTCCAGAAGATGACGACCCAGGCGCTGATCGACATCAGCAACAGCAAGGCCGCGACGCTGCGGATGACGGCGTCGCCCTGGCTCCAGAAGTTGGCGAGATTGCCCATCGTCGGTGTGGTCGCTTTCGCTGTCGTTGTCGTTATCGCCGTTCAGCGGATGCCGAGTACGTCGTTCATGTCGAAGAGGCCAGTGGCGCGCGTTGCCAAGAAGCGCGCAGCGCGCAGGCTGCCTTGTGCGTAGGTCGCGCGGCTGCTCGAGCGGTGCGTGATTTCAATGCGTTCGCCAGTGCCGGCGAACATCACGGTGTGGTCGCCGACGATGTCGCCGCCGCGAATGGTCGAGAAGCCGATGGTCGACGGGTTGCGTTCGCCGGTCACGCCCTGACGGTCGTAGGCAGCGCAGTCTTTTAGGTCGCGGCCGAGCGCGGCAGCGACCACCTCGCCCATCTTCAGCGCAGTGCCGCTCGGCGCATCGACCTTGTGGCGGTGATGGGCCTCGATGATTTCGATGTCGTAGCCTTCATCGAGCGCGCGCGCGGCCATGTCGAGCAGCTTCATCACGACGTTGACGCCCACACTCATGTTGGGCGCCAGCATGATCGCGATGTGCTTCGCATGCGCGGCGATTTCGGCCTTTTGCGCATCGCTGAAACCGGTCGTGCCGATCACCGCCTTGACACCGAGTTCGCGGCAGACAGCGAGGTGCGCGAGCGAGCCTTCGGGGCGAGTGAAGTCGATCAGCACCTGCGCGTCGGCCAGGCCGGCGCGCACATCGGACGTGATCGCGATGCAGCCATTCGGCGAGGCGGGCCGGCCGACCGATGGGCTGCCCGCCTGATCGAGCGCGCCGGCGAGTTGCAGGTCGTCGGCGGTGATGATCGCCTCGATCAGCATCTGCCCCATGCGCCCCGAGGCGCCGGCCACGGCGAGCCGCAAGGGCCGAGCCACGCCGCTCATAAATTGGGTTCGAGGGGCGGGTAGGGGCGGGTCGGGCCGATCGGCTCGGCGGTCACGACCGCCGGCTGCGCGGGCACCGGCAAGGCCTTGATTTGCTCGGGGCTCAGCTCGAGCGGTGGCGCGTTGCGCGACGTCTTGAAGCTGTCGATCGAGGCCACGAAATCGCGCTCGGAAGGCAGCGCGCCGCCGGTCTCGATATTCTTGAAAACATCGCCGTCGAAGTTGACCACGACGCGCCGCGATTGCGGCTCGGCGCCGGGCCGGCGAATGGTGAAGACGTAGTCCCAACGGTCGACATGAAACGCGTCGACGATCAGCGGCGAGCCGAGCACATCACGAACCTGCGCGCGGTTCATGCCCGCTTTGACGGCCCCGGCCTGCTCGCTCGTGACCACGTTGCCCTGCACCACTTCGACCTTGTAGGGCGTGATGCGGTCGAAGACCCGGTCGGTATTTGGCAGGTATTGGCAGGCCGCGAGGCCAGCCGAAAGCACGGTAGCGAGGGGTAGCGCCGCGGCGCGAAAGAGCAAGGGCAAAGACATGGGCAGCACCGGGCGCCGGAGACAGCGCCAACCTCGATATGATCGAATGATTCTAGCGGCTGACCCGCGCCCAGCGGCCGCTCGGCCCGCCCCGATGCCAGACCCGATGAGCCTGCCATGTCCCATGCCGAAGAACTGAAGAACAGCGGCCTGAAGGCCACGTTGCCGCGCATCAAGGTGCTCGAGATGTTTCAGAAGACGACGCAGCGCCACATGAGCGCGGAAGACGTCTTCAAGATGCTGCTCACGGAGGGCGCGGACGTGGGGCTCGCGACCGTCTACCGTGTGCTGATGCAGTTCGAGCAGGCCGGCATCTTGTCGCGCAACCACTTCGAGACCGGCAAGGCCGTGTTCGAACTCAACGAAGGCAAACACCACGATCATCTGGTCTGCATGGACTGCGGCCGGGTCGAGGAATTCTTCGACGCCGAAATCGAGAGGCGGCAGCGCAGTGTGGCCACTGCGCGAGGCTTCGAGTTGCAGGAACACGCGCTCGCTCTTTACGCCAGCTGCACGAAAAAGAACTGCCAGTACCGAGCCAAGTAGCAGCGGTCAGGCAGTCGGGCCCGGCGCTCAGCCTTCAGGCGTGAGCATCGCTTTCGCGTGGCGCTCGATGAACTCTTTATAAGTGTCGATCCCGCGCAATTGCAAGATGGTGTTGCGCACCGCGGCCTCGACCAGCACGGCGAGATTGCGGCCGGCATCGACCGCGATCACGGTCTTGCGCACCGGCACGTCGAGAATGTCTTCGTTCAGCGGTTCGTAGGGCAGGCGCTCGAATTCGCGGTCCATCGTTTCTTTGCGAACGAGGTGCACGATGAGTTTGAGTCGCATCTTCCGGCGCACGGCGGTCTCGCCGAAGATTGCCTTGATGTCGAGCAGGCCGATGCCGCGAACCTCGAGCAGGTTGAGCAGCAGCTCCGGGCAACGGCCTTCAAGGGCGGTTTGCGAGACGCGGTAGAGGTCGACCGCGTCGTCTGCCACCAGCCCGTGGCCGCGTGAAATCAGCTCGAGGCCGAGTTCGCTCTTGCCGAGGCCCGACTCGCCAGTAATCAGTACACCGACGCCCAAAATGTCCATGAAGACGCCATGCCGCGTGGTGCGCTCGGCGAAATGCTGACTAAGGTAGGCACGCACCACGTCGATGACATGGCCGGCCGACTCGCCGGTGGCGAACAGCGGGATGTCGGCGCGGTCGCACATCGCGACCAGCTTGTCGGGAGGTGTCTCGCCGTCGGCCACGATCAGCACCGGCGGCTCCAGCGTCACGATGCGCGAGATGCGTCGCTCGGCCCGTTCGGGCTCGGTGCTCAGGTACGCGACCTCGCGGCGGCCGACGATTTGCACCCGGTACGGGTGGATGTAGTTGAGGTAGCCGACCAAGTCGGCGGCCGACTGCGCATTGCGCACCGCGGCCTCGTCGAAGCGCCTTTCGGGATGGGCATGGCCGGCGATCCATTCCCAGTGCAGAATCCCGCGGTGCTCTTCGAACAGCGCCTCCGCGCTGATGACGCTCGGCTTCATGAAGGCTTCCGCACGGCGTGCCGCGGCATTCTTTGCAGGGCCACGGCTCGCGCGTCACTCACCTCGTTGCGCATCTGTCACGCGACCGACTTCAGCGGTTCCCAGTTCGAGATCAACTCATGAACCTGCGCCGCGTCGGGCTCGGTCTTCAAACGCTCGCGCAACTCGCGATCCGAGAGCATTTCGGCAATCTCGGACAGGATTTCGAGGTGCCGCTGAGTCGCCGCCTCGGGCACCAGCAAAAAGATCAACAACCCGACCGGTTCGTCATCGGGCGCATCGAACGGAATGGGTTGCCGCACACGCAACAACGCCGCGAGCGGATTTTTCAGGCCTTTGATGCGACCGTGCGGGATCGCCACACCATGGCCCAAACCCGTCGAACCCAGGCGCTCGCGGGCGAACAGGTTGTCGGTGACGGTCGCACGCGCGATGGCGTGCTGGTTCTCGAACACCAAACCCGCGTGTTCGAATGCGCGTTTCTTGCTGGTGGCGTCGACATCCACCAGCACATTGCCGGCGGGGAGGATGGCAGCGAGGCGGTTCATCGGCGGCAGGGCGGGCTGGTATTTCGGCCCCACGACGGTGGCCGGCGCGGGGAGCTTGAAGGGTCTCGAATTATGAAGTGCACGCTGAACGGAGGAATCCGTCGCCAAGCACGCCCTGGCGATTTTGCCTGCGGTGCTGCGCCGCAGCAACGATCCGGCGACCCCCTGGACACAGGGATCGGCCGCAACCATGAAAAAAGGGCGACTTCGGCAGTCGCCCTCGTGTCGCGTGCCGCGCCGGGCTTAGGCGGTCGTCGCGTCGATTCGTTTCGGTGCTGCGTGGTGGTGGTCTTGCACCTTGTCTTTGTGGCGGCACACCTGACGATCGAGCTTGTCCATCAGCTGATCGATTGCCGAGTACATGTCCTCACTGCTTTGCTCGACGAAGATGTCCTTGCCCTTGACGTGTAGCGTGACCTCGGCCTTCTGTCGTCTCTCCTTTTCCTTCAGCTTCTCGACCGACAGCAGCACGTTGATGTCGACCACCTGATCGAAGTGGCGCGTGACCCGGTCCAGCTTGGTCAGGACGTACTCTCTGAGGGCCGGGGTGACATCGAGATGGTGACCGCTGATCGTCAGGTTCATGGGGCTTCCTTTCGCGGGGTGTGGGGAGCGGGCGACGGGGTGTGTCGCCGCGACAAAACGGCGCCATCGGGCTTTCCGTTCGGCCCAGTGTGCACAGCTTCGGGCGGTGTGACAAGCGGATGACACCGATGCGGACAAGGCCAGCCCGGAAAAGACCCGGTGCGATAATTCCGCGCCGTTGTCCCGGCCATTCCGGCCGGGCTCCATGCGCGCTCGGCGACCCCTCGCGCCGGCAGGCGCGACGTTGGAATCCTCCTATGCTCAATGTCTTCACGCTGGTCAACGGCCGGCTCGTCCAGCAAGAGATCGAAACGCTGGCCGCACTGGCCGAGGCACTGACCCGCGTGCGCCCGGTCTGGGTCGATCTCGACGCGCCGACCGACGAAGAAAAGGGCTGGATCACCGAGCACTTCGGCGTCACGATCCCGGCCGATGCGGTCGACGACGACCTCGAAGAATCGGCCCGGTTTTACGAAGAAGACAACGGTGAGCTGCACATCCGCTCCGACTTCTTGATCGACGACGACGAGACCCCGCGCAACGTGCGGGTCGCCTTCATTTTGTTCAGCAACGTGCTGTTTTCGATCCACGGTGAAGAGCTGCCGGTTTTTCGCCTGCTGCGCTTGCGAGCGCGGCGTATTCCGGCACTGATCGAGGATGCGAAAGACGTGCTGCTCAAGCTCTATGACGCCGACGCTGAATACAGCGCCGACGCACTCGAAGGCATCTACGACAGCTTAGAGAAAGTCAGTGCCCGCGTACTGAAGCAAGACCTCAACGACCAGGCCGCCGGCGAGGCATTGAACGCCATCGCTCGCGAAGAAGACCTCAACGGCCGGATCCGCCGCAACGTGATGGACACCCGCCGTGCGGTCAGCTTCATGATGCGCAGCCGCATGCTCAGCGCCGAGCAATTCGAAGAGGCACGGCAGATCTTGCGCGACATCGACTCGCTCGACAGCCACAGCACCTTTTTGTTCGACAAAATCAACTTCTTGATGAACGCCACCGTCGGTTTCATCAACATCAACCAGAACAAGATCATCAAGATCTTCTCAGTTGCCAGCGTTGCGCTGCTGCCGCCGACGCTGATCGCCAGCATCTACGGCATGAACTTCAAGGCCATGCCCGAGCTCGACTGGCGCATGGGCTATCCGTTCGCGCTGGTCTTGATGTTGATGTCGGTGGCTGCGCCGTTCATCTACTTCCGGCGCAAGGGCTGGCTGCGTTGATGCGCGCCGGCCCCGGCTTTGCGATCAAGGGACTGACACTCGACCTCGACGACACGCTCTGGCCGGTGTGGCCTGCGATCGAGCGCGCCGAGACCGTGCTGCATGCCTGGTTAATGCAGCACGCCAACGCCACCGCGCGGCGTTTCGATGTGGCGGCCTTGCGCGCACTGCGCGAGGCGGTGGGCATCGCACGGCCCGAGTGGGCGCACGACCTCACTCGCATGCGGCTCGAGAGTCTGGCGCGGGCGCTCACGCTCGCGGGTGACGACCCCGCGCTCGCCCAACCGGCTTTCGACGTGTTCTTCGCGGCCCGCAACCGGGTCGAGCTCTTTGCCGATGCGCTGCCCGCACTTTCGGCGCTCGCCCGTCGCTGGCCGATCGTCGCGTTGACCAACGGCAATGCCGATCTGGCAAGCATCGGCCTCGCGGTTCATTTCACCGGCACGGTCACTGCGCGATCGTTCGGTGTAGCCAAGCCCGACTCACGCATCTTCCACGAGGCCTGCCGGCTGCTCGCGGCGCCGTCGCAAGAAGTTCTGCACATCGGTGACGACTGGGCACTCGATGTTGTAGGCGCCCATCGCGCGGGCCTGCGCACGGCCTGGGTTCGGCGTGACAACGAGACCCCGGCGACGCCCGAGGCGACGCCGGATTGCGTCGTCGGCGATCTCGAACAGCTTCGCGCCTGGCTCGGCGCTTGACGGTGCGCTGACGCGGCTGCGCCCGTCAGTTGCGCTGCAACGTGAACTGCACGACGCTGGTGTTGCGGGTTGCGAATGCAGCCTCGCAATAGCCGAGGTAGAACTCCCAGATGCGCATGAAGCGGGTGTCGAAACCGAGCTGTCGCACCGGGCCGTCCGCGGCCAGAAAACCGGCACGCCAACGCCGCAAGGTTTCGGCATAGTCGAGCCCGAAATCGAGTTCGGTCACAACCTTCAATCCGGCTTGTGCGGCTGCGGTGCGAAAGGCCGCCACGCTCGGCAGCAGGCCCCCGGGGAAGATGTATTGCTGGATGAAGTCGGTCGACTTCACATAGCGCTCGAACAAGTCATCACGAATCGTGATCGTTTGGATACAGGCTTTGCCGCCGCGCTTGAGCCGGTCGTGCACGGTCGCAAAAAAGCTCGGCCAGTATTCGCGACCGACGGCCTCGAACATCTCGATCGAAGCGATCGCATCGAATGGTCCATCGGCGATATCGCGGTAGTCCTGAAAGCGCAATTCGCCCTCGAGCCCGGCCGCCGCGAGCCGCTGCTGGCCCCAGGCGAGCTGCTCGCTCGAGAGCGTGACCCCGGTGACGCGCGCGCCGAAGTCGCGCGCCGCTGCTTCGGCAAGCGCCCCCCACCCACAGCCGATCTCGAGCACCCGGTCACCCGGCCTGACGCCGCATTCGGTCAGTGCGCGTCGCACCTTGGCGTGCTGGGCCTGCACCAGGTCACCACGGCGATCGCCCTCGAACCAGGCGCTGCTGTAGTTCATCGTAGGGTCGAGCCAGAGACGATAAAACTCGTTGCCGAGGTCGTAGTGCGCGTGGATGTTTTTGGCGCTGCCGCGGCGTGAGTTGCGGTTAAAAAAGTGCCGCGCCCGGTAAAGCAGCGAGCCCCACCAGCTGCCGTAGACGACCGCCTCGACCTCGTCGCGGTTGGCGATGAAAAGCGTCAGCAGCGCCGTCAGGTCGGGAGACGACCAGTCGCCGGCGATAAAGCTTTCGGCAAAGCCGATGTCGCCCGACTTCAGCGCCGCTGCGCAGGGCTTCCAGTTGCGCAGACGGATGGCAGCGTGCAGCTCGTTCGGGTCGGCCGTGCCGAAAGTGAGCGAGCCTCCACCCGGCAACTGAACGTTCAGCGTGCCGTGCTTCAGGCGCTTCATCAGCCGGAAGACGGCTCGCGCCGCCGCAGGTGCCGAGTCGGCGAGTGGGGTCGAGATCAGGGTGCGGCTGTCCATGGATTCAACGGGTCGTGAAAGACGCCGGCGGCGCGGGCTTGTGGATGAACGGCACCTGCTTGGACCAGAGTCTCAAGGCCTGCCAGTGAATGCGGGCGATCACCCCGAGCGTCATCAGCGGCATGCCGAAGAAGGCCCGTCGGGCGAGGGTGGTCGTCAGCGGCGCGAGCCTACCCGACACGCTGGTTCGAATCAGCGCGCCGTGGGTGTCGTGATAGTCGATGCGGGCGACCGTGCGAGCAGGGCTCATCGGTGACGCCATACGGGCGCCGGCAGTGGCCGGATGCAGACCCGCTTGCATGAACCGAAACCGATAGTGCCCCGTGACTTCGCAAAACGGCGACACGTGGAACACCTTGTCGGCCTGAAGCTCTCGACCGAATTGCACTTGCGAGCCGCTCAGCAAATAGCAATGGCGCTCGCCGAAGGTGTTGTTGACCTCGACGACCACTGCGGCCAACGAGGCGTCGGCCCGGTGGCAATACCAGAAGCTCACCGGCTTGAAGGTGTGGCCCAGCACCCGCGGATAGCAATGCAGCCAGACCTCGCCGTCGGCATCGATCACGCCGTCGTTCGACAGCAGCTCGTCGAGCCAGGCGAGGCTGTCGGCGCGGCCGTCGCCGTGGTCGCGGTCGTAGAAACTGATCAGGCCGAATCGGTTGCGAACGAGCGCTGCGCTGGGCGCCGCCCGCAGGCTGCGCATCGGCAGCATCAGAAAGTAGGTCGGATACGCGAAACGGTTTTCGATCGGCCGCAACCGCGCGTGGCGAACCTCGCCGATACCGAGCAGCGGTGCGGCGTGTGGCGTCATGCAGCGGCGGGCTCGAGGGCGGCGGCTGCCCAGGCAGCGCGCAGGCCCGCGGCGACTGCCAGGCCCGACATCAGGCCGTCTTCGTGAAAGCCGTAGCGCGTCCAGGCGCCGCAAAACCAGGTGTGGCGATTGCCCTGTAACCCAGGCAAGCGGCGTTGAGCCTTGATGGCCGCCAGGTCGAACACCGGGTGGGCGTACTCGAATCGGGCGTGGACAGTCTCGGCGCGCGGCTCGTTCACCGGATTCAACGACACGACGACCGGTGTCGTGAACGGCAAGGGCTGCAGGCGATTGAGCAGGTAGTGCAGGCACACCGAGGCTTCGTCTCGCGAACGAGCGGCGCCGCGCTCGTAGTTCCAGGCCGCCCAGGCCTTGCGGCGCTTCGGCAACACGCCGGTGTCGGTGTGCAGCACGGCGCGGTTGGGCTGATAGCGGATCGCGCCGAGCACCGTCGTCTCGTCGCGGCTGGCGTCTTCGAGCAGCGCGAGCGATTGGTCGCTGTGGCAGGCCAGCACGATTTCGTCAAAGCGTTCGGTGCCGGCATCGGTGCTGACAAGCACGCTGCCCTCGTCGCGGCGGACCCTGCGCACGGCTGTGTTCAAGCGGGCATCGGGCACGCTGCGCAACATCTTTTCGACGTACTGCCGCGCGCCGCCTTTGACCGTGAACCACTGCGGCCGGTTGGCAACTTGCAAGAGACCGTGGTTGTGGCAAAAGCGCAGCAGGGTCGCGACCGGGAAGCGCAACATCTGGTCGACCGGGCAAGACCAGATGCAGCCGATCATTGGCAAAAGGTACCAGTCCCGAAACTCCTCGCTGAACCGGTGGCATGTCAGCCAATCGTCGATCGGCTCGGTAAGCGATTCGAGCGTGTTGCCCGCTACGAGCGCCGTGGCCAGTCGGTTGAATCGCATCAGGTCGAAAAGCATCCGCCAAAAGCCGCTTCGAAGCAGGTTGGCACGCTGGGCGAACACCGTGTCGAGGCTGCAGCCACTCCACTCCATACCCGCACTGGGCACTTGCACCGAGAACGACATTTCCGATTTGGCGATCTCGACACCCAGGTCGTCGAAAAGCCTCAGCAAGTTCGGGTACGTGCGCTCGTTAAGCACCAAAAACCCGGTGTCGACGCCGTGGGTCACGCCATCGAGGGTGATGTCAACGGTGTGGGTGTGACCACCGAAATAACTTCCGGCCTCGTAGAGCGTGACGTGCGCCTCACCCACCAGCGCGTGCGCGACCGACAAACCCGAGATGCCTGACCCGACGACTGCGACCCGCCGCATTCGGGCCTCAGATGCCGCGCAGCGGCGTCTGGCCGCTGTCGGAGGGAAGAAGAGAGTTGCGAAGCGCCCCCGGGGGGATCAGGGAGGGAGGAGGGAGGAGATCAACCGCCCGGAGATTTCGACCGAACGAGTTCGGCGGCTTCGCAACCGAAAACTGGGGCTGCGCTTTAAAAGCGCTCGGCCATTGCCTTGAGCTACCGGTTTCGAGGGCTTGTTGGCGAACGAGTTCCGTTCGCCGGTGCGTAAAAAAATGAGACCGGCGGGCAGCAACGACACGGGGCATGAGATGACTTTTGCGACTGCTCGGTATTCAATATAACCGAACGGTATTTTTAATTTGCACTCGGGGTCTTACGCAGCGCGCGAGGCATCGGATGCAAGCCGCATGATGGGGCGTGGTGATGTGAGTAGCGATCGCTCGCCGTGCACATGCCCGGAATAGAATCCAAAAGACTACGAGGCCAAAGCCATGATCTACCCCGAACTTTTCAAGCAGTTAGAAGCGGTGCGCTGGAACATGGACAAAGACATTCCGTGGGATCAGTTCGACGCCAGCAAACTGAGCGAGGAGCAAGCGCAGACTATCAAGATGAATGCCATCACCGAGTGGGCAGCGCTGCCGGCGACCGAGATGTTTCTTCGCGACAACAAAGACGACGCTGACTTTTGCGGCTTCATGAGCGTGTGGTTCTTCGAAGAGCAAAAGCATTCACTGGTGCTGATGGAGTATCTGCGCAAGTTTCGTCCCGAATTGGTCCCGACCGAAGCCGAATTGCGTGAAGTGCGCTTCGAATTCGACCCGGCGCCGGCGCTCGAGACGCTGATGCTGCACTTCTGCGGCGAGATTCGCCTCAACCACTGGTATCGCCGCGCCGCCGAGTGGCACACCGAGCCGGTCATCCAAGCGATCTACGAAACACTGGCGCGCGACGAGGCCCGCCACGGCGGGGCCTACCTCCGCTACATGAAGCGCGCGCTGCAGAACTTCGGCGATGAAGCGCGTGCCGCTTTCGCCAAGGTCGGCGTGTTGATGGCCAGTGCGCGCCGCACCGCTCAGGCGCTCCACCCGACCAACTTACACGTCAACGCCAAGCTGTTCCCGCGTGACACCGTTCAGAGCCGCCTGCCCAACCCCGACTGGCTCGAGAAGTGGCTCGACAAGCAGATCCAGTTCGATGCGGTCTGGGAGTCGAAAGTCGTCGAGCGCATCTTGCACAACATGAGCTTGTTGATGGAGCGCAGCTTCGCCAGCGTGCAAGAGTTGAACCGGTTTCGTAAGGAAGTGGCCGCCAGGGTCGCGAGCGCCGCCGCTCAGGCGCCGGGCGTGCTGCCGGCTTGAGTCGCCGCCGCGACGCTGCCCTCTGCGGCTCGTGTTTGCTGTGAGCCCGACGTTTCTCGACAAACTCTGCCCGCGCGACCGACTCGCCGACCGCATCAGCGCGCTGCCGCAGCCGGTGGTGTTGACCAACGGCGTCTTCGACATCCTTCACCGCGGTCATGTCAACTACCTCGCCCAGGCCCGCGAGTTGGGCGCGAGCTTGGTGCTGGCGCTCAACAGCGACACGTCGGCACGCCAACTCGGCAAGGGGCCGGGTCGGCCGCTCAACGGTGAACTCGACCGGGCTTGCGTGCTGGCCGCGCTAGAGAGCGTCAGTCTGGTCACCTTGTTCGATGAAGCCACGCCGGTCGAACTGCTGAAGTTGGTGCGTCCTCAGGTTTACGTGAAGGGCGGCGACTACGACATCGAGACGCTCGAAGAAACGAAGTGGGTGCGCAGCTGGGGCGGCGAAGCGCGCGCGTTGTCGTTCGTCGACGGCTATTCGACCACGGCGCTGGTAGCGCGCATTCGCGGCTGAGCCGTGCCGGCTTCGGTCAATCGCCGGTCCTTGAGTCGACAGCGGCTGGCTTCACGCCCGCTCGTGCGCGCAGGCGCCGCGCCGGGAAGGCGATCTCGCGTTCGACCCAATGGCGAAACCGCAGCGCCTCCGGCGACCGCTCTTTTTTGAGGTGCGCGAGCAGCGCGGTGTCGCTGATGTGGGGCTCGGCAGGTCGGCCCATCGCCTGCCAGCCGCTCGGATACGTCAACGCCAACGCGCCGTTCGTTGCCGTGCGGCCGATGACGGCCCGCACATCGGCAGCGCGCACCCAGCGTTGCCGATCTGCGTCTTCCAGCACTTGGATCGGCACGCCGCGGTAGACGAAGTGGCGCCCTTCGACGGCATGCCAGACAGCGAAGCGGGTGGAGTGCCGCAGGTCGCTTGCGAGATCGAGCAGCGGCCGCGCCAGAGCGATGCCGAAGAGCGGTAGCGTCAGCATCATCGACACCAACCCCAGCAGGCGCCAGACCGCGAACGCGACGCCTGCGCACAACAACAGCCGCAGCGCGATCCGGACCAGCGTGCCGCTCACAGGGGTACCTTCGTGTACGTACTCCGGTATTCGCCCTTGCGGCGGCCCAGATGTTTCATGCGCGCCGGTTCACCAACACGATGCCGGTCGCGACCGCGCCGAGCGCGACCACCAACCGAACGCTGATCGACTCGCCCAGCAGCAGCGCCCCGAGCAGCAAGCCGAACACCGGTGTCAGAAGCGTGAACGAGGCAAGTCGCGTGGCCGGGTAGTGGCGGATCAAACCGAACCACACCAGATAACTGAACGCCGTGACGACAACGATCTGAAACCCCATCGATGCCCACGCCAGTGGCGAAAGCGCCGTCGGCAGCGGCTGGTTTTGCCAGAGCGCAACGCCCGTCAGCAGCGCACCCGATATCGCCAGTTGGTAGAGCAGCGTCTTCTCAGCCGAGGCGCTCGAGAGTCGGGTGCCGCGGATCGCCAG
>JAYUWC010000073.1:0-2190 GCA_043753755.1 Rhizobacter sp. | reverse complement strand
CGAGCCTGTGGGACCTGGCCTCGGCGCGTTGCCGTTTCGGCAAGTACCTGCGCGTCGCGGTCAACGGCAGCGTGCCGCCAGTGGCCGAGGTGTTGCGCGAATACCCGTCGCGGCGCATCTCGACCGAGCAGGGCGACTTGCCACAAGGCCTGACCGTGCGGCTCGCGCTGCACCGCGATGCAGCCAGCGGTGAGCTCGATCTCGGCGAGGCGGCTCGCTTTTATCCCACCGATGCGGCGCTGGCCCTTTGGCGCGCCGGTGCGCACCGCGGCAACGCTGACGTGGTCTACGAATGACGCCGCGGTGCGACTCGCCACAGCACGCCACAACAACCAGCCGACCACCTCGCACGACGACGCCACCCCCGATCACCGGCCTCGTGCTGACCGGCGGCGGGGCGCGGGCTGCCTACCAGGTCGGCGTGTTGAAAGCGATCGCGCAGATCAGGCGCGAGTGCGGCGAGGCTGTGTCTGGCAACCCTTTCCCGGTCATCACCGGCACCTCGGCGGGGGCGATCAACGCTGCAGCGCTGGCTTGCCGCGCCGATGACTTCGATGGCGCGGTCGAGAGCCTTTGCGCCGTTTGGCAAAACTTCTCTGCAGGGCAGGTTTATCGCGCCGATTCTTTCGGCGTGATCCGCACCGGTGCACGCTGGCTCACGATGATGTCGGTCGGTTGGGCGATCGCGAGATGGCACCGGGCACGGCCGCGTTCGTTGCTCGACAACTCGCCGCTCGAGACTTTGTTGAACTCGATGTTCAGCACCGAACGGTTGCGGCAGATGATGTGCGAGGGGCATTTGCGTGCGGTCGCGGTCAGCGCGTCGAGTTACGGCAGCGGCCTGCATGCGACCTTCTACGACGCGGTGCACGACATCGTGCCGTGGACCCGCTCGCAGCGCATCGCGGTGCGCGCGTCGATCACGGTGCCGCATCTGCTCGCGTCGTCGGCCATCCCGTTCGTGTTTCCGGCGGTGGCCTTGACGATCGGGGGGCAGCTCGAGTACTGCGGTGACGGCTCGATGCGCCAGGCGGCGCCGATCTCGCCGGCAGTGCATCTTGGAGGCGAGCGCATTCTGGTTGTCGGCGCGGGTCGGATGCACGAGCCGCCCGGCGAACGCGCCGGCAGCAGCGAGTACCCCAACCTCGCGCAGATCGCCGGCCACGCGCTCTCGAACATCTTTCTGGATGCGCTCGCGGTCGACGTCGAACGCCTGCAGCGCATCAACAGCACGCTCGCGCTGCTGTCGCCCGAAGCGCGCGCCGCGACCAGCCTGAAGCCGATCGAGGTGCTGGTGATCTCACCCAGCCAGCGCCTCGACGACATCGCCACACGCCACCTCGGCAAGCTGCCGCTGCCGGTGCGCACCATGCTGCGCGGCATCGGTGTGCAAGGCGAGGGCCGCAACGCCCGAGGCGCCGCGCTGGCCAGCTACCTCTTGTTCGAGGCGCCTTACACGCGCGAGCTGATCGAGCTCGGCGTGCGCGATACCGAACGACGAAGAGGCGATGTGATCGCATTCTTCGGCTGGCGAGGCGTTACTTCTTCGCCCGGTCAGACGGCCGATCGGCTTTTGCCGGACGTGCCTTCGCATCGCTGACCGCCGCGGCGCTGAATGCTGCGCCGTTGACGGTCAAGCCATCGGCCGAAAACTTTGCCGAGTTGCCGGAACGCACGCCTTTGACGCGTGACTGCAGATCGGTCCAGTCTTTGAACGAGCCAGCCTTGCGGGCATCGACGATCTTGTTCGACATCGAAGGCCCGATGCCCTTGATGCTTTCGAGTTCGGCCTGGTTTGCCTTGTTGACGTCGACTGCAGCGAAGGCAGCGGCAGATGCGAGGGCGAGCAGGGCAGTGGTGATGAGCTTGACGAGGTTCATGAAGGTCTCCGTGGGGTTCGGTCGCTGCGAGATTGCAGTGACCGAAACGGAGTGTTCCGGGATGCGACCCCGCTGAACATCGCCACCTCGGGCTGGCCCGAAAGGTCACCCCCAAAAGCGGTGGTCGGAGTGTCAAACTCAGCCGTGGCATCGTCAAAAGCACTGACCGCGATTGCGAGATCCGCTGTCGGTTTGCGGAGCCGCCGAGGTATTGATGCAACCGGCCAGCGCGGCGGTGGCCAACGCGAGAAGGTGAATCAACTCAAAGTTGCAGCTCCCGCTCTAGGGCAGATACAAAAACGCCCCGCTG
>JAYUWC010000072.1:0-20625 GCA_043753755.1 Rhizobacter sp. | reverse complement strand
AAGTACTCATTCACTGTCGGCAAGACCTTCATCACGATCAACGCGACGAAGCCCACAACGATGGCCCAAAACATTAGCCCGAACAAGGTGATGCCGCGTTGCCGACGGACCGATTGACGCTCAAACCTCATGCTCGAATGCTCCTGTGCTGACGCTGATCCATATCGTTCACCGGAAGCTGCCGATGCGCTTCAAGCTGCCGAAATTCATCCAGACGAAAAATGCCTTGCCGACGATATTTTCATCGGGCACAAAACCCCAGAAGCGCGAGTCTTCCGAGTTATCACGGTTATCGCCCATCATGAAATAGTGGCCCGCAGGCACCTTACAGGTCACCCCTTCGGCACTGTACCGGCAGTTCTCGCGAAAAGGAAAGGTGCGCCCGTCTTCGGAGCCATAGAACGGCGAACCCCGCTTGACGTTGAGCAGGATGTGATGCTCGACCTCGCCCAGCTTTTCGGCGTATTCGGGGAAGTAGAGTTTCTGATCTTCGTCGTAGAAGCCAGGCGGCGGGATCTGCCGCATCGGCGCAGCCACGCCGTTCACGTAAAGCTGCTGATTGCGAAACGAGATCTCGTCGCCAGGCACTCCGACAACCCGCTTGATGTAGTCGACGCTGGTGTCCTTCGGGTAGCGAAACACCATCACGTCGCCGCGCTGCGGGTCGTGGTTGGCGATGACCTTTCTGTTGACCACAGGAAGGCGCACGCCGTAGTGAAACTTGTTGACCAGAATCAGGTCACCGATCAGCAGCGTCGGGATCATCGAGCCACTCGGGATCTTGAACGGCTCGAACAGAAACGAACGCAGCAGGAACACGACCAGGATCACCGGAAACAGGCCCGCCGTCCAGTCGAGCCACCAGGGTTGCGTCAACAGTGCTTCACGCGCGTGGGCGACGTTGTCGTCCACTTTGGTGATCCCTTGCCGAGCGAGGTCAACGCGCCGTGCTGCGTCTTGCTGCTCGAGATTCGCAGCCGCTCTGTAGCGGCGCGGCGCAAACACGAACCGCTCGGCCAACCAGTACGCAAAAGTCACTGTCGTGAGAATCAGCAGCAACAGCGAAAAATTTCCGCTCCATTTGCCGAAATACCAGCCTCCGAGGAACACGGCCAATAAGCCGTACAGAACACTGGTCAGTGCACCCATCAATCTTCTACCTGGAGGATGGCCAAGAAGGCTTCTTGCGGCACTTCGACAGAGCCGATCTGCTTCATGCGCTTTTTGCCGGCCTTTTGTTTTTCGAGGAGCTTGCGTTTGCGTGAAATATCGCCCCCGTAGCACTTGGCGATCACGTTTTTTCGCAGCGCTTTAATTGTCTCACGCGCAATGATGTTGGCCCCGATCGCTGCCTGGATCGCAACGTCGTATTGCTGCCGCGAAATCAGCTCCCGCATCTTGGCGACGACCGCACGGCTGCGGTATTGACTCTGACTACGGTGCACGATGATCGAGAGCGCATCGACCTTGTCGCCATTGAGCAGGATGTCGACCTTGACGACATCGGCGCCGCGATACTCTTTGAACTCGTAGTCCATTGATGCATAGCCGCGCGAAACACTTTTAAGCTTGTCGAAAAAGTCGAGCACGATCTCGGCCAGCGGCATCTCGTAGGTAAGCATCACCTGGCGGCCGTGGTAGGCCATGTTGATCTGCATGCCGCGCTTCAGATTGGCCAGCGTCATCACCGGGCCCACGTAATCTTGCGGCATGTAGAGGTGCACCGTGACGATCGGCTCGCGGATCTCGGCGGTGCGACCCAGATCGGGCATCTTCGACGGGTTGTCGACCTGGATGACTGTGCCGTCGTTCAGCTCGACCTCGTATACGACCGAAGGCGCGGTGGTGATCAGGTCTTGGTCGAACTCGCGCTCGAGCCGCTCCTGGACGATCTCCATGTGCAAGAGACCAAGAAAGCCGCAACGAAAACCGAAGCCGAGCGCCTGGCTGACTTCGGGCTCGTAGCGGAGGGATGAGTCGTTGAGTTTCAACTTCTCGAGCGCGTCTCGCAGTTGGTCGTACTCGCTCGCTTCGGTCGGGAACAGGCCGGCGAATACCTGCGGCTGGATTTCTTTGAAACCCGGCAAGGCCTCGGCTGCAGGCCCAAGGTTGTTCGGCAGCTTTTTCTCGAGCGTGATGGTGTCGCCGACCTTGGCCGCTTGCAGCTCTTTGATGCCGGCGATGATGAAACCCACTTCCCCGGCGCTGAGACGCTCACGCGACACCGACTTCGGTGTGAACACCCCGAGACTGTCGGCGTTGTACACCGCATCACTGGCCATCATGCGAAAACGCTCGCCCCTGTTTAGCGTGCCATCGACCACACGCACGAGCATGACGACGCCGACATAGTTGTCAAACCACGAGTCGACAATCATCGCGCGCAACGGAGCATCAACCACGCCCCGCGGCGCCGGCATCCGCGCAATGACCGCCTCAAGAATCTCGTCGATGCCCATTCCGGTTTTGGCGCTGCAAGGGATCGCGTGATCGGCGTCGATTCCGATCACGTCTTCAATCTCAGCCCTCGCGTTGTCGGGGTCGGCGTTGGGCAGGTCCATCTTGTTAAGAACCGGGATGACCTCAACCCCGAGATCGAGCGCCGTGTAGCAGTTGGCGACCGTTTGCGCCTCGACACCCTGGCTCGCGTCGACCACCAGCAACGCGCCTTCGCACGCCGAGAGCGAGCGGCTTACTTCATAAGAGAAGTCCACATGCCCCGGCGTGTCGATCAGGTTCAAGTTGTAGGTGCGCCCATCGCGCGCTTTGTACTCGAGCGCGGCGGTCTGCGCCTTGATCGTGATACCGCGCTCGCGTTCGATGTCCATCGAGTCGAGCACTTGGGCTTCCATCTCGCGGTCGCTTAAGCCGCCGCAACGCTGAATCAGGCGATCGGCAAGCGTGCTCTTACCGTGGTCGATGTGGGCAATGATCGAAAAGTTTCTGATGTGGTCCATGCGTGCAGCGATGTTTTGAAGGTGAGCTTTGACGCGTGCATTGCGCGGCGTCGTTGTTCAGCGAAAGCTCGCATGGCGAAGCGATTGCGTGGGCAGACAGACCACGATCAGTCAAGAAACGGGCAAAAAAAAGGCACGTCGAATCTATGACGCGCCTTCCAACAAAACGATTGGCAACTGCTTGTTGGGATTTTCATTGTAGTCAAAAGAGGCAGCCTGAAAACCGCACCGGTGCTGGATATCTCGTCGTTGCAGGGCGCCAACAGCAAAAACCATCAACAGGTTATCCACAAATGGTTGTGGATGTCTTGGGGACAGTTCAAGCATTCATTTTTTGTTGCGCACCACGACTATCGGAGGCCCGAACCCACGCCCATTCTAGCTTGGCAACGGAACAATCGAGTCTTCAGACATCGATGTGAGTGACCACAAACTTATAAGCTGTCAGGAAACTCGGCACAAAAGCGCAGAGCGAATTTGTAACGCTGGTTGGCTTTCCATTGGGTGAAAAGACCCGAAGAAACAACGGGTACGTTCTTAACGGGTCGGTCTAACGATCAAGAAATTGACAACGTCGCCGCGACGAACAAGCAAGGTCACTGCCCGCTCTCTGTCGAGCTTGCCGATCGCCGATTCGAATTGTTTGACGCTGGCGACCTCGGTGTTGTCGATCGACAGCAGCACGTCACCCTCACGCACGCCGGCTTTTGCGGCGACGCCACTGACGCTTTCGATGCGCACACCGCCCTTGACCTTCAGTTCGCGACGTTGCGCGTCGGTCAGGTCGACGGCCGTCAGACCAAGGGCACCACCTGCAGCTGCAGGCGGCTTGGTCGATTCGCGATTTGCCGCACCGGCGATGCGGTCGGCATCGAACTCGATCACGGTCACGCTCAAGTCGCGATAGGCACCACGCCTGAACACTTGCAGCACTGTCTTGGCGCCTGGCTTCGTGACGCCGACCATGCGCGGCAAATCGCTCGACTTCTCGACCACCCGGCCGTCGACCTTGGTGATGATGTCGCCCGCCTCCACACCCGCCTTTTCAGCGGGGCTGCCAGTCTCGACGTTGCTCACCAGCGCACCGTTGGGTTTGCCCAAACCAAGCGACTCGGCAACCTCTTTCGAGACCGGTCCGATCGCCACCCCGATGCGCCCGCGAATCACTCGGCCGGTGGCACGCAAGCTGTCGGAGACACGCGAGGCCTCGTCGATCGGAATGGCGAACGAGATGCCCTGGTATCCGCCGGACTGGCTGTAGATCTGCGAGTTGATGCCGACCACCTCACCGCGCATGTTGATCAACGGCCCGCCGGAATTGCCGGGGTTGATCGCGACATCGGTCTGAATCAACTTGACGAGATCGCCGGTGTCGCGCGACTTGGCGCTGACGATGCCGGCCGTGACCGTGCTCTCCAGGCCGAATGGCGAACCGATCGCAATCACCCACTCGCCGACCTTAAGCTTGTTCACGTCGCCGATGCGCACCGCCGGCAAGCCGGTGGCCTCGATCTTGACCAGTGCGACATCAGAGCGCTTGTCGACACCGACGATCTTGGCTTTGAACTCGCGGGAGTCGGTCATCGTGACGATGACTTCATCGGCGCCGTCGACCACATGCGCGTTGGTCATCACATAGCCATCGGCGCTTAGGATGAAACCTGAGCCCACGCCCCGCGTCTGCGGCTCGGCGTCGGGTGTCGGCGTGGACTGCCGCGGCGCCCGCGGATTGGGCCGCTGGTTCGGGATCGGAATCCCGAAGCGACGAAAGAACTCGAGCATCTCGTCGTCGGTCTCGGCGCCGTCGCGCGCTGCGCGAGCGCGCTCGGTGGTGCGAATGCCGACGACCGCCGGCCCCACCTTTTCTACCAGCTCGGTGAAATCGGGCAAACCCTGCGCGCCGATCGATGGCGCCGCGAGCGCACCGGTCATTGCCAGGCCCAGCGCCAACGCGCCCGACCAGAAGCGACGACGCAGCGCCGATGGGATCGATGACAACCCAGATACAGCTTGAATCAAGATCAGCTTCCTCGGACAGTGCAGGTTTCGGATTCGGTGCTCGCGCCCGAGAGCGCAGGCTGTGGGTATGGCGGCTACTTCCGCTGACGCTCCAGGCCCTTGGCGAACGAACGCAGTGTCGCAGGCGGTACGTCGCCGACGACCGTCACCCACCAGTCGCCCTGCTGCTGCATCAACGTCAGCGTCAGCCCAACCGCCGCGAGCATCGGCCGCGTGTGACGTTGCAAATTGAACGGCTCGATGAACACCGACACGTAGGTCAAGCCATCTGAAAAAATCGTCTGCAATACCGGATGACCCGTCGCGGATCGAACCTCGGTTGCGCCTGCCGCTTCCATCGGCCGCTTGACGCAACTGACCTCCCGGAAACCCGGTGCCGATTGACGCATTGCCCAGCCTTCGGCGTCGAGCCGTGTCGGCACCAACACCGGCCGCAAGACGCGATAGCCTTCGAGCCGCTTCATCGGCTGGAGCACGCTCTCGGGCTGCGCGCGCACGCCGATCGAAACATCGGAAAACGCCGACGACTCGAGCACTTCGTCGCGATCACCGATCACGTCGGCCCGCAGCAAGAGACCCGATGCCCGATCGGCCCACAGGCGGTAGCCATAGCGGTATGCGTCTCGCGGCTTGACGACCAGCACGTTGGCCTCGCGGCCGGCCACCCGGTCGTGGCCCTGAGCTCGAACGTCGTAGAACTCGGAGATGCGGTCATCGCCCGCCTGCAACAGCCCGGGAAACTGCGCCAGCGCGTCGCGCTGTTCGATGGTGGCAGTGCGCGAGGCCGGCCAGACGGTGGTTACGACCTCGTTGTGTCGATAGACGCTGCGGGCTTGACCGTCGAGTGTTTCACTGCGCTCGAATTGGTTCGCACCTTCGCAGTAGTGCGCAATGCGTGCGCTCGACACCGCGCCGCCGCCGCTCACAACGAGGGTGCCCTGGAAATTGCGCTGACCCGCAGCCTCATGGATTCGTGTCAGCCACGCGCGCGCTTCACGGGCTTGCGGCTCGCCCGCTTGTTCGGCAGGGGATTGGGCAAGACCGAATGGCGTGCTCACGCCCAGAAATCCGGCCACTGCCAGCACAGCCAACGGGCGCAATAACATCGAGGTCACAGGCGTCGACACGGGCAAGTCACCGCCGCGGCACTTCGACGGCCGCATTGCGCAAGTAGGCTGAGGGCACACCCAACGCCGAGCCAGCAAATTGCCTGTGCGCAGCCAGGTAGCGATCGAGGCGGGCGTCACGAATCACTTGGCCCGAGGCAACAAGAGTCTGCGGCTCGGCCTCGGTCGCAGGCGGGCTGGCCAAGCGCGGAGGCACAGAGACCGAAGCCACGTTCGGCGCTCGAGTACGCGCAGCAATTTCAATGGCGGGCTCGGGCGAGCCGCCCGGACGAGTCAACATGAACACGCCCGCCGCGGCGACGAACGCTGCGCCGACCGCTGTCGGCACCCGCCACGACCGGCGCTGCCCGCGGGTCGCCGCAGCAGCCGAGACCTCGGCAGTCGCCGAAACCGGTGAGGGACGCGGCGCGAACACCACCGGCTCTGCCGAAAGCCGGCTGCGAAAAGCCGAGAGAAAAGCCGCGTCGCTTACCGGGTCGGTCGCGAGGTCGTCGGAGCGAAGCACGTCGCCGATCAACTGATAGGCATGCCATGTGGCACGGGCTTCGGCGCTACCTTGCCAGTGGTCGCAAACCTGCGCGGTCGATGTGCCTGCGAGTTCGCCGTCGGCCAGCGCCGAGAGCTGCTCCCGTGCCGCACGCTTCGCATCCGATTCATTCAACATGGGCTTCTCCAACAAGCTTCACCACCGTTCCCCGTCGCGCGTGTCGAGCAACGGTCGCAATCGCGACGCAATGGCCTCGCGGGCGCGAAAGATTCGCGACCGCACCGTGCCGATCGGGCAATTCATCAGCTCGGCAATCTCCTCGTAGCTGAGACCCTCGATCTCGCGCAGCGTGATCGCCTGGCGGAGGTCATCGGACAGCGCTTCGATCGCAAAGTTCACTGCAGCCGCAATTTGCTTGCTGGCCAACACGGCGTCGGGGGTTTCGCCATCGCTGAGTTCGTTCTCGACCCGCGAGCCTGTGTCGTCGTCATCGTCACGCGAGGCCAGCGCCGATTCGGTGATCAACGGGTCGCGCTTGAGCTCCATCAAGGCCTTCTTTGCCGTGTTGACCGCAATGCGATAAAGCCAGGTGTAGAAAGCGCTTTCGCCGCGAAACTGCGGTATGGCGCGGTAGGCGCGGATAAAAGTTTCTTGGGCGATGTCGGGCACGAGATCGACGTCTCGAACCATCCGGCCTATCAGTCGCTCGATGCGGCGCTGGTATTTGACGACCAGCATCTCGAACGCCTTGACGTCGCCGGCCTTCACCCGTGCGATCAAAGGCGCGTCGGCATCCGGATTGACCATACCGTTCATGTCAGAACGCGACCGGCGGGTCTCCGGTCGGAGCCTGGCGCGGCGCATGAACCGATACCCGAAATGCGTGCCATTGGTTTTCGGCGCCACAGCGCTGCGCGGGGCGCCAGACCGACCGTCGCTGCACCTCGCCCGACATCGACACCGGCACGAATCGAAGCAGCATCCAGGTGCCGAAATCGATGGCGATGTGAAGGTCGCCGGCCATGGCCTCGACCACAGCCCGGTGTGACGACCCCGCCAATTCGGTGAGGTACCAGCAGCGGCCATCGAACCGCAGATCGACGGCTGGCACGCGCGCGACACCCGCACCCAACGCGATCACCGCTACACCGAGCACCACTGCGCCGATCAACAGCACCGGCTGCACCGGGCGCTCATGCGTGATCACCCACACCGTAAGCGCACCCAGGCCAAGCGCGACGATGAGGAAGGTTGCAAAGCGCCACGCGCCCGAGCGGCGCAATGAGATCTGGAAAGCCGGTGCGGCGCGCATGGGCGCGATGACGCGGGCGCGGCGTCAGACGCGCTTGAAAACCAACGTGCCGTTGGTGCCGCCAAATCCGAAGTTGTTTTTCACGGCGTATTCGATCTTCATTTCGCGCGCGGTGTTGGCGCAGTAGTCCAGGTCGCACGCAGGATCTTGATTGAAGATGTTGATGGTCGGCGGTGCGATCTGGTGCTTCAGAGCGAGCACGGTGAACACCGACTCGATGCCGCCGGCGCCACCCAGCAGGTGGCCGGTCATCGACTTGGTGGAGCTGATGACCAGCTTGTCCTTCGCATGCGCGCCGAACGCCAACTTGATCGCGTTGGTTTCGTTCAGATCACCGAGCGGCGTCGAGGTGCCGTGGGCGCTGAGGTACTGCACCTGATCGGCGTTGAGGCCAGCGCTGCGCAGCGCCGCTTTCATCGATCGCTTGGGGCCGTCGACATCGGGCGCTGTCATGTGGAACGCATCGGCACCCATGCCAAAACCAACCAGCTCGGCGTAAATCTTGGCGCCGCGCTTGTTGGCGTGTTCGTACTCCTCGAGCACGACGACACCCGCGCCTTCGCCGAGCACAAAACCGTCGCGATCTTTGTCCCAAGGGCGCGATGCGGTTCGCGGGTCGTCGTTGCGGGTCGACAGCGCGCGTGCGGCGGTGAAGCCACCGAGACCCAGGGGCGAGACAGTCGACTCGGCGCCGCCAGCGACCATTGCATCGACATCGCCGTGCTCAATCAGTCGGGCCGCCATGCCGATGCTGTGAAGGCCGGTCGTGCAGGCGGTAACGATCGCGAGGTTGGGGCCCTTGAAGCCGCAGCGAATCGACACGTGACCCGAGATCATGTTGATGATCGAGGCCGGCACGAAAAACGGCGTGATGCGGCGCGGGCCCTTCGCGACCAACTCGGCGTGGGTTTCTTCGATCAGCGGCAGGCCGCCAATGCCCGAACCGACGAGCACGCCGATGCGCTCGGCCTGCTCTTCGTTCAGCGCGTCACCGATGGGCAACCCAGAGTCTTTGACCGCCTGGAGCGAAGCCGCCAAGCCGTAGTGGATAAAGGTATCCATGTGACGCGCATCTTTGGCCGGGAAGTAGTCCTCGACCTCGAAACCCTTGACCTCGCCAGCGAACTTGCAGGCGAAGTTAGATGCGTCGAACTTGGTGATGTCAGCGATGCCAGAACGGCCCGCGACGATGTTGGCCCAACCCTCGTCCACCGAATTGCCTACCGGACTGATCAGACCCAGCCCGGTCACGACGACGCGACGTCTACTCATGGGTTTGTGCGATGGCTGTTGGATTCGGGCCGGGCGCTGTCAGGCGGCCTTCTGGTGCTTGACGGCGTAGTCGACCGCGAGTTGGACGGTCGTGATTTTCTCGGCTTCTTCATCAGGGATCTCGATGCCGAACTCGTCTTCGAGCGCCATCACCAGTTCAACCGTATCGAGAGAATCGGCGCCGAGGTCGGCGACGAAGGCTTTGTCGTTGACGACATCGGCCTCAGGAACACCGAGTTGTTCGGCAATGATTTTTTTGACACGTGCTTCGATATCGCTCATGACTCCTCCGGGAGTGTTTACAGAAACAGCCCGCGATTCTACGGCCTCTAAGGTGTCTGCTTGAGTCACCCGGCCATACGCCGAACGGGCCGTTCGGCGGTGCGCGACGCGTTGGTCGCGCCGCTTTCAATTCATCAACATACCGCCGTTCACGTGCAGTTCGCTGCCCGTGATGTAGCCCGCTTGCGGCGATGCCAGAAAGGCCACCGCGTGCGCGATGTCGCTCGCGTGGCCGAGCCGGCCGAGGGGGATTTGCGCCATCAACGCCGTGGTTTGCGCTTCGGTCAGCGACTTGGTCATGTCGGTCTCGATGAATCCAGGCGCAACACAGTTGACGGTGACACCGCGGCTGCCGAGTTCGCGCGCCAGCGAGCGTGTCATGCCGGCCACGCCAGCCTTGGCCGCCGCATAGTTGGCCTGCCCCGCGTTGCCGCTCGCACCGACTACCGAGGTGATGTTGACGATGCGGCCATAGCGCTGCTTCATCATTGGCCGGGTCACGGCGCGGCAAACGCGAAAGACGGCCTTCAGATTCGTGTCGAGCACAGCGTCCCAGTCGTCGTCTTTCAAGCGCATCGATAGCATGTCGCGTGTAATGCCGGCGTTGTTGACGACCACATGCAAGGCGCCGTGTTGCCTGACGATCATGTCGACAACGGTGTCGATGCCCGCACCATCGTTGACGTCCAGTTTCAGCCCTTGGCTGCCGGTTGAAACCGCAGCGAGCGCCTCCCCGATTGCGGTTGCTCCGGCGTCGGTGGTGGCGGTGCCGGTCACGACCATGCCGAGCTTCGCGAGTTCGAGCGCGATCGCCCGGCCGATGCCGCGCGAGGCACCCGTCACGAGCGCGATCTGGCCCTTCATTTGCACATCGGCGGTCATGCGAGCATCCCCTTTACATCGGCAAGCGAGGCCGGGTCGAGCAACGCGACACCGATCGCCTCGGCGTCGATGCGCCTGACTGTTCCGGCCAGCACCTTGCCCGGCCCGCACTCGACGATGTGCGTGACACCGCGCGCACGAATCGCCTGCACGACCTCGACCCAACGCACGGGCCCGAACGCCTGGCGATAGAGCGCGTCGCGGATCACCGCCGGCTCGGTCTCGGTGCTCACGTCGACGTTGTTGACGACAGCAATCTGCGGCGCGGCGAGCGCCACTTCGGCCAACCGCATTTTCAGCCGCTCGGCCGCCGGCTTCATCAGGCTGGAATGGAACGGCGCCGAAACCGCCAACAGCAAGGCGCGCTTGGCGCCCTTTGTCTTTAAGACTTCGCAGGCTTTGTCGACGGCGGCCTTGGTGCCGGCGATCACCGTCTGCTTCGGGTCGTTGAAGTTGGCAGCTTCCACCGCTTCGCCGGTAGCCGCCGCGGCTTCTGCACAACCTTCGCGCACGACCTCGGCTTCAAGACCCAGGATCGCCGCCATTGCGCCGACACCGACCGGCACCGCCTCCTGCATCGCTTGTGCCCGAAACCGAACCAACGGCAGCGCGTCAGCGAGCGTCAGCACACCGGCGGCGACGAGCGCCGAATACTCGCCAAGCGAATGGCCGGCAACCACACTGGGCGCACGTTGCGTTTCGGCCAGCCAGGCTCGGTAGCAAGCAACGCCCGCGGTCAGCATCACAGGCTGCGTATTGGTCGTGAGGTCGAGCCGCTCTTTCGGGCCGGCGTGGATCAGCAGAGCCACGTCTTCGCCGAGCGCGTCAGACGCTTCTTCAAGGGTGCGGCGCACGGCCATGTTGTCGCCCCAGGCGTCGAGCATGCCGACAGCCTGCGAGCCTTGGCCGGGAAAGACAAATGCGAAAGAGGTCATCGCGAGCGGCGCTTGGGCGCAGTCTGTTGGAGTGAGTGAATGCGATGCGGCCGGCGCGCAACGGTTGGGCCGCTCAAAGATCGAGCAAGACCGTGCCCCAGGTGAAGCCGCCGCCAACACCCTCGAGCATCACGGTGTCGCCGGGTTGGATCTTGCCGCTGCGCACCGACTCGTCGAGCGCGAGCGGGATCGACGCGGCCGAGGTGTTGCCGTGTTGGTCGACGGTCACGATCAGTTTCTCGAGCGGCAGCTTGAGCCGCTTCGCGGTGCTCTGCAGGATGCGGATGTTGGCCTGGTGCGGAATCAACCAGTCGACGTCGGCAACGGTGCGGCCGGCCTTTTCGAGCACTGACTTCGCCACGTCGTACAGGACACCGACGGCGAGCTTGAACACGGCCTGGCCGTCCATCTTGAGCACCGGATCGCCGAGCACCTGACCTCCCGACACGTTGCCCGGCACGCAGAGGATGTCGACATGGCGGCCGTCGGCGTGAAGCTCGCTCGCCAGAATGCCGGGCGTTTCGCTCGCTTCGAGCACGACCGCGCCAGCGCCGTCGCCGAACAGCACGCAGGTGCCGCGGTCTTTGAAGTCGAGGATGCGCGAGAACACCTCGGCGCCGATCACCAGCGCCTTGGTAGCGGCGCCGGTGCGAATCATCGAATCGGCAACCGTCAGCGCATAGACGAAGCCCGAGCACACCGCCTGCACATCAAACGCGGCGCAACCGGCGACGCCGAGCTTTTGCTGCACCAAACAAGCGGTCGACGGAAACACCATGTCGGGTGTGCTGGTCGCAACGATGATCAGATCGATGTGGCCCGCGTCGAGATTGGCCGCCTCGAGCGCCCGGCGCGCGGCCTGCACGGCAAGCTCGCTGCTGCCCACGTCAGGAGCAGCGAAGTGGCGCACGCGTATGCCGGTGCGTTCGACGATCCACTGGTCCGAGGTCTCGATGCCGTTGGCTGCCAGCTGCGCGGCCAGATCATCGTTGGTCAGCCGCCGCGGCGGCAGGTAGCTGCCGGTACCAGTGACGCGAGAGTGAGGAGTCGAGGTGAGCGTCATGCGATGCGGGCGATATCTGGCTCGTTCAGATCACCCCTGTCGACGGGCTTGGGGCGGGCGGCCAGCGATTCGAGGATGCAGTCGTGAACGCGACCCAGCAGGCCGTTGCGGGCCGCATCATAGGCCCGATTCAATGCATGCTCGAACGCGAATGCATCGGCTGAGCCGTGGCTTTTGAACACCAGGCCGCGCAAGCCAAGCAAGGCCGCGCCGTTGTAGCGTCGGTGATCGACGCGCCGCTGCAAGCGCCGCAGCACGGGCAAGGCCACCAATGCAGCGAGCTTCGACAACGGGCTGCGCGTGAACTCTTGTTTGACGAACTTCGAAAGCATCGAAGCCAGCCCTTCGGACGTCTTCAGCGCCACATTGCCGACGAAGCCGTCGCAGACCACGATGTCGGTCGTGCCTTTGAATATGTCGTTGCCTTCGACGTTGCCGTAAAAGTTCAGCATTCCGGCCGCATCGGCACGGCGGAGCAACTCAGCCGCTTCTTTGATGGTCTCGCTGCCCTTGATCGCTTCTTCGCCGATGTTGAGCAAACCGACGCTGGGGTTGGCCTTGCCCTCGACCGCAGCAACGAGCGCGCTGCCCATCACAGCGAACTGCAGCAGATGGTCAGCGGTGCAATCGACATTGGCACCGAGGTCGAGCACGGTGGTGCCGCCATCCCGCTCGTTGGGCAACACGGTCGCGATCGCCGGCCGGTCGATGCCATCGAGTGTTTTCAGCACGTAGCGCGAAACGGCCATCAGCGCGCCGGTGTTGCCTGCCGACACACAGGCATGCGCGGCAGCAATGCCCGCGGCATCGGGCTTGACCTGACTCACGGCAACGCGCAGCGACGAGTCTTTTTTTCGCCGAAGCGCGACTTCGATCGCATCGTCCATCTCGACGACTTCGGTGGCGGTAACCACCCGGCAGCGGGGCCAGCTCGACGCATCAGCGAGAGCCTCGGCGCGGCCGACCAAAATCAATTCGGCGTTCGGATGCGCTGCAAGGAACGCCCGGCAAGCCGGCAGTGTGGCCGACGGGCCGTGATCGCCGCCCATACAGTCCACGGCAATGCGGATCGTCAGTGGCGTCGCAACAATTGAGGCAATCAATTCGGCACGCGTCCGTCAACGCAAATGCCCGGCGACTGCAGCAGCACTCGCCGGGCATTTGAAGAAGTTGACGGCAAGTAGAAAAGGCACGGATCGGAGTCGCAACTAAAGCGACCGGTTCGATGCGCGCGAGCCAAGCGCTGTTTACGCGTCGGCCTTGGTCTTCAAAACCTTGCGCCCGCGGTAGAAGCCGGTCGGGCTGATGTGGTGACGCAGGTGCTGCTCGCCCGTGGTCGGCTCAATGGCGGTGCCCGGCAGATTGAGTGCGTAGTGCGAACGGTGCATGCCGCGCTTCGATGGGGATTTCTTGTTTTGCTGAACGGCCATGAATTTCTCCGAAGGCCGCAATCGAGGCGGCACATGAACAACGACTAGCGCTCGACTCAATGCGGATCGGTCACACAAACTGATATCAGCCTGAATCACTCGAGAATCGCGTTGGCGGTGCAGGTCCGAAAGAGTCGACCCATGCAAGCGCTGAAAAGCCCGAGAGTTTAGCACGGCCGATACGGCCCGAACCCGTTGGCTTCGGCAGCGCTTCAGTTCGGCGGAACGTGGTTTTTCAGGGCCATCAGCACGGCGAACGGGTTGGGCTTGTTGTCGGCAACCTCATCACCGACCGGCGCCCGCAGCGGTGTCGGGCAAACCTCGTGACGCGGCACGATCGGCAGCGCCAACAGCAACTCGTCTTCGATCAGCTCGCGCAGATCGAGCGCACGTGTCAGCGCGAGCACGTCGTCTTCACTGTCGGTATCAAGCCGGGCTGCAGCGTCTTCGCCGGACACGAACAAAAAACTGCGGTTGACCTTCAACTCCACGTCGACAGGCCGCAAACAGCGCTGGCATTCGAGCGTGACTCTTGTCTCGGCTTCGACATGAAGCCAAGTCTGCGTTTCAGCGCCACGCATGGCACGTATTTCACCGCGAACGCTCCAGGCCGCGGCGTCGGCGCCAGGCGTTGCCGGATCGGTCAAGCTCGATTCGGCGAGTCGGTGCAGGCTTTGCTGCAGCCAACAACCTTCGAGTCGACCCGCCGCTTTGGCAAAGGCGGCGACGTCGAGACGGGAAGGATCGAAGTCGATGGCATTCACCCGAACAGTGTACGGTGCAAGGGAGAATCAATGTATGAGCGCCCTCGCCAACACACAACCCCGATTGATCCTCGCGTCAACTTCTCGCTATCGCCGCGAACTGCTGGAACGGCTTCGGCTGCCCTTCGAGATTTTGTCGCCCGAGGTCGACGAAGCTCCGCGCTTCGGGGAGCATCCTGCCGCACTCGCTCAGCGGCTCGCGCTCGCCAAGGCGCATGCAGTCTCAGCGCGCCATCCCGACGCCGTCGTCATCGGCTCCGACCAGGTCGCCGACCTCGACGGCGAGCCGATCGGCAAGCCCGGCACGCACGAGCGCG
The DNA here is from genome assembly GCA_043753755.1 of Rhizobacter sp. Lineage (GTDB taxonomy): Bacteria > Pseudomonadota > Gammaproteobacteria > Burkholderiales > Burkholderiaceae_C > LMDS01. The sequence continues at coordinate 5,778 of JAYUWC010000072.1, read as the reverse complement.
CGGTCGCGCAGCTAGAGGCAATGCGCGGCCGCAGCGTCGTGTTCCAAACTGCGGTCGCAGTGGTTCGCGGTGCCGACTCGCACGTGGGCAGTGCCCTGGTGCCGGTCACGGTCAGGTTCCGCCAACTCTCCGACGACGAGATCGAGCATTACCTCCGCTCCGAGCAACCCTACGACTGTGCCGGCAGCGCCAAAGCCGAGACGCTGGGCATCGCGCTGCTCGAAGCGATCGAATCGGACGATCCCACTGCGCTGATCGGCTTGCCGCTCATCCGCACCTGCGCCCTGCTGCGTGCCGCGGGCATCGATCCTCTGCAACCGAGGGCGCCGGCATGACGGTGACCCCGGGTACGCTGTTTCTCGTCCCGAACACACTCGACTTCGGCACCGCCGACAGCAGTGCGCCCATCGGTGACGTTTTGCCCGGCTCGGTGTTGCGCACAGCCGCGCGACTGACCGACTGGGTCGCAGAGAACGCAAAGACCACACGCGCGTTCTTGAAACGCGTGGACGCAGTCGTGCCGCTCGCGCAAGCCTTGCAAACGATCGCGATCGTCGAGTTGCCGCGGCCGAGCAAAGGCGCGAAAAACGCGCCGCCCGCCGACGTCGCGGCGCTGCTCGCCCCGGCGCAGGCAGGCCGCGACCTCGGCTTGATTTCAGAAGCCGGCCTGCCCGGCGTCGCCGACCCCGGCGCGGCACTGGTGCAGGCTGCGCATGCGGCCGGTATTCGCGTCGTCGCGCTCGCAGGGCCGAGTTCATTGCTGCTGGCGTTGGCCGCGAGCGGCCTCAACGGCCAGAGCTTCGCTTTCGTCGGCTACCTGCCGGTCGAGGCCGACGCGCGCGCTGCCCGCATCTGCAAACTCGAGGCACTCTCGAACGGCGCCTCGCAAACCCAGTTGATGATCGAGACGCCGTATCGCAACGCGGCGCTGCTCAGTGCCCTCCTCGACCACCTGCAGCCGAGCACACTGCTTTCGGTGAGCTGTGGACTGACGCTGGCGAGCGGCTTCACGCGGACTGGCGCCGTGCGCGACTGGCGGGCCCGCCCCAGCACCTTGCCGGCCGATGTGCCGGCCGTCTTTTCGCTGCTCGCCGCCTGAGCACGAACCAACGCTCGGCGGCCACTACACTCCCGGCGCTTGCGGGCTAACGCACGCTCATCTTCACCGGAGTTTTGCCCCTATGAACGTCGAACGCACCGCCATCGACGGCGTCTTCATCTTGCAGCCAAAAGTCTTCGGCGATGCCCGTGGGTTTTTCATGGAGAGTTTCAACCAGCAGCGTTTCGACGAAGCCGTCGGCCGGCCGATTGCTTTCGTTCAAGACAACCACTCGCGTTCGACCCGCGGTGTGCTGCGCGGCCTGCACTACCAACTCGGGCCGCACGCACAGGGCAAGCTGGTGCGCGTCACCCAAGGCAGTGTGTTCGATGTGGCGGTCGACCTCCGGCGCAGCAGCTCGACCTTCGGCCAATGGGTCGGCGTGGAGCTGACCGGTGAAAACCACCGCCAGCTCTGGCTGCCGGCCGGCATGGCGCACGGCTTTCTGGTGACCAGCGACAGCGCCGAATTTCTCTACAAGACGACCGACTATTACGCGCCCTCGGCCGAAGGCTGCATCCGCTGGAACGACCCGGAGTTGGCCATCGCGTGGCCCGATGTCGGCAGGGCGCCAGCGGTGTCTGTCAAAGATGCGCAAGGTGCCGAATTCAAGGACGCGCTCACGTTCGAGTGAGCGCCTTTCGCGGCATCAAGGCGTGATCGGATCCGCCTCTTTGGCACCGAACAGCGCTGCAACACGCTTCTTCGGCTTGATGTTCGGCGAGAGGCCGCGCGGCGCGGTCGGGGCCTTGCTTTCCCACGCCGCCTCGGCAGCAGCCGCGCTCGGTTCGTAGGGCTTGTCGAAGAACGGGTCGCTGGGCGCACGCGGTGGCGCATAGCTTGCACGCGGCGCGACGGCGGGCCGTGGTGATAACTCGCGCGAGTCGTCGGCATCGAGGCGCGGTGCGTCGTGGCGCGACCGGTCGCGGTATTCGCGCGGCGGCGGTGCAGTGTCGAGTTCGATCGGCTCGAGCTCGATCGTCTTCTTGATCAGCTTCTCGATGTCGGCGACCAGCCTCGCATCAGACGGCGACACCAGCGTCACTGCCAACCCCGACGCGCCGGCACGACCGGTGCGGCCGATGCGGTGCACATAGTCTTCAGCGTTGAACGGCACGTCGAAGTTGAACACTGCGGGCAAGTCGGCGATGTCGAGGCCACGCGCCGCCACATCGGTCGCGACCAGCACGTCGACCTCGCCGCGTTTGAACGCATCGAGCGCCTTCAAGCGCTCGTCTTGTGACTTGTCGCCGTGTAGCGCATTGGTGCGCAAGCCGTCGCGCTCGAACGACCGCGCGAGCCTGGCGCACCCGAGTTTGGAATTGACGAACACGAGCGCCTGTGTGAGCGATCGATCCTTGATCAGCTTGAGCACCGCCGCGCGCTTGTCGTCGGTGGCGACGCTGAAAAACCGCTGCTCGACGTTGGTCGCTGTGGCGTTGGGCCGCGCCACCTCGACCAAGATCGGATCCTGCAAATAGCTCTCGGCCAGCCGCTTGATCTCGGGCGAAAACGTCGCCGAAAAAAGCAGCGTCTGCCGCGTCTTCGGCAGATAGCTGAGGATGCGCTGAAGGTCAGGCAGAAAGCCGATGTCGAGCATGCGGTCGGCCTCGTCGAGCACGACGTATTCGACCTGGTTCAGCACGCAGTTTTTTGCCTCGATGTGATCGAGCAAGCGGCCCGGCGTGGCCACCAGCACTTCGACGCCACCCTTCAACTCGAGCGTTTGCGGCTTCATGTCGATGCCGCCGTAGACCACCGCGACGCGCAGCTTGGTCTGCGCCGCATAACCCTTGATGTTGGCCGCCACCTGATCGGCGAGCTCACGGGTAGGTGCGATCACCAGCGCACGCACCGGGTGCCGCGCCGGCGACATGCTGGCGTTCTCGTGGCGCAGCATTTTGTGCAGCAGCGGCAGCGAAAACGCCGCCGTCTTGCCGGTGCCCGTCTGCGCCGCACCCATCACGTCACGGCCCGCCAACACGATCGGAATCGCCTTGGCCTGAATCGGCGTCATCAGCGTGTAGCCCTGTGCAGCGACTGCGCGCTGCAGGCTTTCGGCAAGGCCGACTTGGGAGAAGGCGAGAGATTCAGGCGGCTGCGAATCGATTGCCGAGCTGTCGGGCGCCGACACTGACGGCACGGGGGTTACGTTTTCTGTCATCGAACGATTATCGCCCGCGCCTTCAAAACCCTTTACCGCCTGACGATCATCCAACCCGGAGCCTTAAAACGAACGAGGCGGTCATACAGAAATACGTACGTTGCGCCGAACAAGACGATGAAGGCGCCAAGCACCGCCGAGTTGTCCCAAAAGACCACGGCCGGCACCACCGAGAACATGCACAAAATCCACAAATAAGGCGCAGTCATCGAGTTGCGTCGGGTCAATGCCTTCGCGCTTTTGCTGCCTACGGCCAAACGCATCAAGCGCCGGTAAACCAAGCTGTGAAGGTGCACCCCATCAGGCAAGCCGACAGGACGACCACGGACGAACTTACGCCGGTACATCGAAAAGACGGTCTCGAAGATCGGGTAGATGCACATCAATAGTGGAAAAAGCGGCGACACCACCGCGTTGCGATGCAGCAGCAAAATGCTCAATTCGGCGACGTAGAACCCTAAAAAATACGCGCCCCCGTCGCCGAGAAAAATCAAGCCCGCCGGAAAGTTCCAGACGAAAAACCCCAAGACCGCGCCCAACCCGGCCAGCGCGCAGACAACGATTACTTGGTCGTGCGCCTGAAACGCGACGTAGGCGATCGCTCCGAGCATCATCACGACGCACATGGCTGCCAACCCATTGAAGCCGTCGATGATGTTGATGGCATTGGCCACCCCAGCGACCGCAAATATCGTCGCAACGATCGACATGGCCGCGAACGAGACGAACCAATCCAACCCCGGAATATCGGTGCGGTCGATGATGGCGCCGAGCCACCACGCCGCCAAGCCCGCCGAAATGGCAGTAAAGAACAAGCGCCGACGAGGGCTCTGCGCCTTGGTCAAGTCTTCAGCGAGGCCCGCCAAAAAAGTAGGTGCTGCGCAAAGCATCAACATGAGCCCCAGCGCTGGCCCAGCTCGATGTTCGATCCAAGGCAAGACAAGCGCGCCGGTCAGGCCGAGAACGATCCCGATACCACCGACTCGAGGCACGACCTTGGCGTGGAACTTCTGCGGCCCCGACATGTCGTGATCTGCAGAAAAGCGCGAGTGCGTGTGCGCATAACGGATCACCAGGAACGACAGCAGCGAGGAAAGGCCGAAGCCCAGGAGCAGTTCGAGCATGGCCGCGAGTGTATGCGGGGCTATTCAGGAACAACGCAGGCATAGCCTACACTTCGGCGTTCACGCCATGAACGCATTTGCTTGCACCCGATGAAGTCAGCTGAGCCACCTCTTCCGTCAGACGCAGATCTCGCGGCGACGCTCGATGCGCTGCGACTCCTGGCTGGACGCCCGGACTTGTCGCAACGACAGCTTTCGCAGGCGATGGGGCTCAGCCTCGGCAAAACGCACTATGTCCTCCACGCCTTGCTGGACAAAGGCTTGGTGAAGATCGAAAACTTCAAGCGTAACGACAACAAGTTGGCCTATACCTACCTGCTGACACCCAAAGGTCTGCGCGCCAAACTTCGTCTGACGCGCGGATTCCTGGAACGCAAAGAGGTCGAATTTGAAGTCTTGCAAGCCACGATTGCCCGGCTGCGCCTCGAAGTCAAGAATGAAGCGTTGTCTCAACCTCAATCGCCGCGCGCTAATGATCAAAAGGTAGCTGGCGACCCCTTTCAATCACGGAGTTCAATTTGAAGGCTGTCATTTTGGCTGGAGGTCTTGGAACCCGCATATCGGAAGAGACCCACTTGAAGCCTAAACCGATGGTGGAGGTCGGCGCCAAACCCATTCTGTGGCACATCATGAAGATGTACTCGGCTCACGGCATCAACGAGTTTGTGATTTGTTGCGGCTACAAGGGCTATGTGATCAAGGAGTATTTCGCCAACTATTTTCTGCACATGTCGGACGTCACATTCGACATGCAGAACAACGAGATGCGCGTTCACCAGCGCAAGGCCGAACCCTGGAAAGTCACACTGGTCGACACCGGCGACGAGACGCTCACCGGCGGTCGGCTCAAGCGAGTCGAGAACTACGTCAAGGATGAAGAAGCGTTCTGCTTTACCTATGGCGACGGAGTGGCTGATATCGATCTCACCGCGCTAATCGCTTTTCACCGCGTGCATGGCAAGTTCGCGACTGTCACTGCGGTCCAGCCACCGGGGCGCTACGGCGCCCTGGCCACCGACGGCAGTGTGGTTCGGGGCTTCATCGAAAAGCCGCGTGGCGATGGCGGCTGGATCAACGGCGGCTTCTTCGTGTTGTCGCCAGAGTGCCTGAACCGTATCGACGGCGATCAATCGATCTGGGAGGCCGAGCCTTTGACGCGACTCGCTGCCGAAGGCCAATTGCAGGCATTCGAGCATCGCGGCTTTTGGCAACCCATGGACACGTTGCGAGACAAGGTTCACCTCGATCAACTCTGGGCCAGCGGCGCAGCCCCCTGGAAGGCATGGGCATGAGCCCGGAGTTCTGGCATGGCAAGCGGGTATTCGTTACCGGCCACACCGGCTTCAAAGGTGGCTGGCTTTCGTTGTGGCTGAACAGCGCAGGCGCGCGCG